>CAXTDB010000015.1:21987-31726 GCA_964242045.1 uncultured Leptolyngbya sp.
TCCGCATGACCGAACGCGAGAGTCACCACAAGCGCGATCGCGATCACCGGACGGATCAAAGTTTTAAATAGTTTTGAAAGTTTCATGAGGCTATCCCTTATCGCTTATCCAGACGGAGACAAGACGTTTTTCACTTGCCGTCCGGTTTGTCTTAACTCTTTGTTACAGAGTTTTAAGCTAACAGATCTACTGTATCGCGTTCACCAGCGGTTGCAAACGTCCTAAGCGATAGGTTTTAGGAGAGATTCCCGTACTAAAATTCAGCCGCCCCCGACGATCGTGACAATTTCTAAGCGATCGCCGTTTTTCACTTCGGTTTCTTCCCAAAATTGCCGATGCAGAATTTCGCCATTGTACTCGACGGCGACTAAACGTGGATTCATGCCCAACGATTCGAGGAACTTTGGCAGAGTTAATTCAGGTTCACAAGTTTGAGCTTCGCCATTAACTTGCAGCGTGATCATGACTCCCCCCACGGATCAGGTGCGGAATGCGCTTGAAATCGGCGTTTTTGATCTAACTGCGCGACGAAAAACTGAGTTGCAAAAATCGGCTGATCCGATTGCATAATCGCGCGCACAACCGAAACGCGCTCAGCCCCCGCATCGAGAACTTGATGAATATTTTGGGTGTCAATTCCGCCGATCGCATACCAAGGAATCGAACAGTGTGCCGCCGCATAACGCACATATTCTAGACCCGCCGCAGGTCTTCCCGCTTTCGTCGGTGTTTCATAAACGGGTCCAACTCCGACGTAATCGGCTCCTTCTGCGATCGCGCGATCCAATTCTTCTGCACTGTGCGTCGATCGACCAATAATCTTATGTTGACCGAGCATTCGTCGCGCCCACTCAAACGGCATATCCGCTTGTCCTAAATGGACACCATCGGCATCGACCGCTAAGGCTAAATCAACGCGATCGTTGACAATAAACAGCGCATTATATTCGCGGCACAACTGCCGCAATTTCTCAGCATGTTGATACCGCACAGTATCATCGGCTTCTTTGTCGCGATACTGAACCAGCGTGACTCCTCCTTGCAGGGCTGATTCAACCGTAGTGAATAAGTTCTCAACGGGCGATGTCACCAGATAAAGTCTTGCCGATTCGAGCCGCTGACGACGCTGAATCGTGAGCAATTGGCTTTCTAGCGTGTAAACCTCGTAGCGCATTTGTTTTACTGCGATCGCCATTTCCGACTGATACACTTTGCTGTATTCTTCCAGCACCCGCAGCGCTTCTTCGACGCGGGCAAAATTCGCTTGTAGCACTTGTTCGACACTGCTGCGGACTGCTTCTTGCGGATGCGTTAGATCAGTTCCAGGATCATCGGGCGTATTTCGAGCCGCGCGCAGCTGTGAGTGATGCCAGTGGGCAAGTTCTTGTCGCCAGTGTTTGCACTGTTCAGTGAACGCCACATTTTCTAAGCCAAAGCGACACCATTCTTCGATCACCCGCAAGCCTTCACGCGCGCGATCGAGGTTTGCATCTAAAATTCGGTACAGTGCTGGCTGCATAAAGGGTTGGGAATGCGCTGAGTTGCCCATTGGATCAGTCCTATTGATTGATTATCGTAGCAGGGGTGCGAACCGTTCCAGTTTTGTAAAGATCTATAAAGTTACTTGACCTCAGTGGAGATACAGAGAAAATAAGTTCACTATAGTGATTTGCGTGGAAACCCGCTCTCGTTCAGGGTTCCAGTGGTTTCACAGAGGTCGATTGTAATGCTTCGTGTAAACTGAACCTTCTGTAACCGATGTGTAACGTGCGTCATGTTATCCGAACAAGCCGTGTGTAGGAGAACAATCGTGAATAGCTGCCCTTTTTATTCCTCCGTATTCGCTGTATTTAGTGTATCGGGACTCATCGGATTCGCGGCATCGAGCGCGATCGCAAATCCAATTCCCGATCAAATCATTCAATCCGCTGCTCCAGTGATTTACGTCAATCCCGCGAGCGGTAACGACAACGCCACTGGGCAAGCGCAAACTCCGCTTAGAACGATCACGATCGCGCTTGATCGAGCGGCTCCGAATTCAACGATCGTTCTCGCACCCGGAACCTATAGCGTCGAAACCGGGGAAGTGTTTCCGATTCAGCTTAAACCGGGAGTCGTGATTCAAGGTGATCCGCGCGATCGCGGAACGAGCGTGATCATTCGCGGTGGAGATATTTTTCTTAGTCGAGCATTTGCGCGGCAAAATGTGACGATTCTCGGTGCAAATGGCGCAACTTTAGCTGGAGTTACCGTTACCAATCCGAATCCACAAGGATATGGACTGTGGACAGAATCGAGCAGTCCGCTAATCGTGGCGAATACATTTACCGGAAACAGTCATGACGGCGCTTCGATCGTGGGAAATAGCGCACCGATTTTAAGAAACAACTATTTTTACCAAAATGGCGCAAACGGCATCACGATTTATGGAACTTCGCGCCCTGAACTGCAAGAAAACATTTTTGAACGCACCGGATTCGGAGTGAATATCGCGCAGAACGCGGCTCCGAGACTAATCGGCAATCGGATTACACAAAACAAAGACGGAGTTGTGATTCAGGGCAATGCTAAGCCGATTTTGCGAAATAACGTGATTGACAGTAATGATCGCGATGGCGTTGTGTCGATCGCGCAATCCCGCCCCGATTTGGGAACCTCAACCGATCCAGGCAACAATACTTTCTTGAGCAATCGTCAATTTGATGTCAATGCTCAAAGAAGTACGCAAACCCTTCCCGCATTCGGCAACCAACTTTCAGCGCGCACGATCGGTCGATTAGATTTATCTGGAATCGTCAGCACAGCGCTCACAACGAATGTGGCTTCTTCTACTGCATTTGGACAATCTCAGCCTTTGCTCAATTTCACTCCGACGCTTGCACCGCGCTCCGCGTCCTCGATCAATCCAACGAATCGAATCGCGCGTCCCCTACCTCGACCCGTTACCTTCAATTCGGGCGTAGTCGAAATTCCGGTTCCGGCTCCGCTTACGCCCGTTCCCGTGGCTCAGCCTTTAGTTGCTCGATCGGCATTTCCACGTCCAACGGCTCCGTTGCAAAATGCGGCGTTACCGATCGCTCGATCGACGTTCCCGGTTCAGAACGCAGCGTTACCGATCGCCCGATCAGCATTTCCACGTCCAACGGCTCCGTTGCAAAATGCGGCGTTACCGATCGCCCGATCGGCATTTCCACGTCCGATGGCTCCGTTGCAAATTAACACAATGATCCGATCGGCGGTTCCGGTTTCTCAAACTGTACCCCAACCTCGACGCGCTATAGCTTCAGGAATTCTACCTGTTCCGCGCGCGATGCCACCGATCGGAAATACCAGCGGAACGTCAGTGCGGGTTTGGCGCGGTGGGGGAGCGCAGAGCGCATCAGGAGTCAGTCAAGCTACGAGTCTGGGGTTTCGGTTTCGCGTGATTGTGCAAGCGAATACGGATTCTGAACAGTCGCAAGTGCGATCGATCATTCCCGATGCGTTTTCATTGCGTGGACGGGGTGTAATGCAGGCGGGAGCGTTTCGCGATCGCACCGAAGCGGATGAATTGCTGCAAGTTCTCGTGAATCAGGGACTGCAAGCGTCGATCGAACAAATCTAATGAGACAACTGAAACCGTGTTTTTTTTGCTTCGTTGTCCTCGTCTTCTGCCCCCTAAATTCCCCATTCTTGAGGAATTTAGGGGCTTCCCGGATTTACAACCGAACCCATTCTGTCAAACGAATGTTCGATCGATAATTCAACCATTGAAAGCCGGGAAAAAGTTCCCTCCAACCGATCGCTTTAATCGCCGCATCGCTCGACCCGCCATATCGGTAAATAACAAATCGCCACACAATAGCTGAGTTGCATACCGCGTACTTTTATCGTACTTCACGCCGTATTTGTAGCAAACGCCAGTCCATTGATAAAAAACGCGCGCCAGATTTAACGCTGCATCGAAATTCGCCGCAAATTCCGCATGAATTCGATCCGTATATTCTTCTGTTGCATCATCCACGATCGATTGAGCCGCGATCGCGCCACTTTTCACCGCATGTAAAATTCCATCGCCAAACAGCGGATTAATTAACCCGGCAGCATCTCCGACTAATAAAATTCGCCCTTCATGCAGCCGCTCTTTTCCGCTCCAAGTCGGCAACGGATGAGCATGAAACTTCAACGCATCTCGATCATATTTCAACTCCAGCGCATCCATATAATCAAGGATCGTTTTCTGCAACTGAGCGCGTAAGGTGCGATCGCTTCTCGCATCAAGCGTATCCGGGCGAAACGCACCTGCACCAATATTCAAATGATCAGCTTTTGGAAAAATCCAGGCATACCCACGTTTGATCGCTCCATATTCCAAATGAGCAATCTCTGGGCGTAAGTCTGCGTGTCCGTCGCCCCATTGATGCGGATGTTCGATTTCCATTGCTAGCGCGATCGCTCTTTGCTTTCTTAACTGCGTTGATTTGACGGTCACTCCGTTCGCGCCATCTGCACCAATCACATATCGGGCTTTCGCGGTGAACTCGCTGCCCGACTTAATACCTTGCGCGCGAACGATCACGCCATCGGTTTCTGGTTCAATCGATCGCACCGCAATCCCATCGCGCAAATCGGCTCCAAGCTTCAGCGCGTTCTGAGCTAGAACGTTATCAAAAATCGGGCGCTGTACCATCCAGAGTGACAGTCGCTCATCGGTCGATCGAGGATTCATCGAAGCGAGATACGCATCCTCAAACTTCCAGGTGTGCCGCATCATCGTCACATCCGACTCGACAAACGCTTCTGGAGCTAAATCGCGCAGCTGAGCCTGCATCACCATCGGCATTCCACCACCGCACGTCTTATGACGCGGTAGAATCTGTTTTTCGAGCAGCGCGACCTTTAAACCCGCTTGAGCCAATTGAGCAGCGGCGATCGTTCCCGAAGGACCTGCACCGCAGACGACAACATCGTAGTTTTGCATGGAGCGATCGATAAATTTTCGCTTTCTAGCCTAATCGAAAACCGCTCACTGTAGAAGCTGACTCAGCACCGATTCCAATCCTTGAACCTCGATCAGAAACTGCTGTTTCTCGTGTTCTCCAATGGCACTCCAATTATTTCGCAGATTGATACCGAGCAAATAGCGCTGCTTAGAACAGCAGATAATCACGGCAATTCCGCGATCGATCAGTTTCGAGCCGAGGTCATACGCTTGATCTCGACGCTGCGAACTGAAACTGTGAAATTGATAAAACAATTCGCCTTGATAGCTGATTCCGTCACAAACGCGATCGTGAAACCAGAACTTGAAAAAGCGACAATCCGATTCGTTTGCTAGCAGCAAATTCATATCAGCGAGAATAGGCATAACATAACTCTATTCGAGATAAAAACTCTATTTCCTGACACATTGTGCCAGTTTTGCTGACCGATAACGCGCTTTTCCAGTTGTATCAAACCTGATATCTCCGTGTGTTTACTTGTCCGTAAAACTAAGCATCGACTTTACTTAGTGAATTATATTAATCTATTCTTCTAGAAATAAAAATTTTTCTACCTTAAGGACGAAGAATACAGCCGACTTTCTCTCGAAAACTTTTACAGGATTGCCTTTGCATAAATTTCGCAAAACTTACTTAAACAAACATACAGAGTGTCCTAACCTTCAGATTTTTCTCAGCGAAATCCGCTAGTATTTACGAATTATGCAGTATTTTCACGAGGGTGCTTCGCGTTCCGCTCTATGCTGATACGGAAAATCGTCACACTGACCGAGAGGCAAAGAGAACCGCGATCGAAGAACACAATCTTGGAGACGGCGATCGAGCAGCTTTAACCTTGATCGTCAGTCCTCCACTCCATCTATCTCCAGACTCAGCCGCAATGACTTGTAAGACTCGCTCTCAACCGATACAGCCGCCGGGAGAAGACTTAATGAAAATCCTGGTGATCGAAGACGAAAAAGATGTTCGTCTCAACATCGTCGAAATTTTGGCTTCCGGAGGCTTTGACTCGCTCAACGCGGACAACGGACTCACGGGCGTTCAACTGGCAAAAGAGCGATCGCCGGATCTCATCATTTGCGATGTCAAAATGCCGGATTTTGACGGCTACAACGTGCTAGAAGCGCTGCGTCAAGATCCAAAAACCGCAATGATTCCGTTTATCTTTCTCACTGCCAAAGCGGATAAAGCCGATGTGCGGCTCGGCATGAATTTAGGAGCCGACGATTATTTAACCAAACCGTTTCGGCGCGTAGAGTTACTCGAAACGATCGCGGCTCGTCTCAAACGGCATTGCGCTCAAGCTGAAATTCAGAAGAAAGTCGATGAATTACAACAAATCAATAACCAAAAAAACGATCTGCTCAACACGATTACTCATGATCTGCGCGCTCCGCTGACGACGATCAAAGTAGCGCTTCAGCTTATGGAAGCCATGCCCGACAATCGACGGCAGTATATCGAAATCGCGCTAAACGCCTGCGATCAAGGTGATGAACTGATTCAGAACTTGCTTGATCTTTATCAACTCGAATCTGGTGAAGCATTAGCTCCCCCAGAACCTCTGAATTTAAGAGAACTGCTGCGAAAAACAACCGATGCGTTTCAAGTGCGATCGCGCGATCGTCAACAACTTTTAAAAGTAAATCTTCCGGAAACACTGCCAGTAATTGTGGCAGATGGTGTAAGTCTGCGTCGAATTTTGGTGGAGTTGCTGAATAACGCTTGTAAATACACAAAGAGTGGAGGTGAAATTTGCTTTAGAGTGCGCGAAGCCACGAATTCACACCAAAAAGCGGTGCTGAATTTTACGATCGCCAATCAATCTGAGATTCCCGCAAAAAATCTGCCGCACATTTTTGACAAGTTCTACCGAGTTCCGGGCAGCGATCGCTGGCAAAAAGGCGGTACAGGGCTAGGCTTGGCACTAGTGAAGAAACTGGTCGAACAACTCCAAGGTACTATCCTTGTGAAGAGTGAAACCGGATGGACAACGTTCGTGATCGAACTTCCTTATGAAACTCTTTAAGCGAACTTCAGCAATTCTGCATGAAAAAGGTTCAGAATTCGAGCAAAAATTTAAAAATGGTAATGTCGAGCAAGCGTGAGTCATGCAAGAAACCGACCATCTCCGGTTACAGCAGCGCAATGCTGAACTGGAAGTTCTCGTCACTGAACTAAAATCTCAGCTTCAAGCTCAATCGGTTCAAGAGATGACGACTTTACCGAAAGCGGTTGCTCCCTCACGCACAAGCGAGGATGGCAAACTCGATCGCGCTGTTGAAGTCAAAATTGCCAAGCTCGAACACAAAGTCGAGCAGCTTCAAGCCGAAGTCAGCCGTCGTCGTCGCGAACAAGAAAGCCTGAGAAACAGCGAACAGCGCTATCGATCGGTCGTCGAAGCGATGCACGAAGCCGTTTTGATGCTGAATGCAGACGGTGTGATTAAAACCTGTAATGCTAGTGCCGCTCAAATTCTAGAATGCACCGTCGATCAACTCGTCGATCGCAATCTGCTCGATCTCGATTGGCAAGCGATGCACGAAGACGGTTCTCCGTTTGATCCGCAAGAATTTCCAGGTCTGATTACCGCCAAAACGGGGATTCCTTGCTCTGAAGTCGTTTTAGGCTTATCCAAACCTGAAGATCAGATGACTTGGATTTCGATTAATTCCCAACCGCTATTTCAAACAGGTCAGATTCGACCGTATGCCGTGGTTGTTTCGTTTTCCGATATCAGTCTCAGACGCTGGATCGAAGAAGAACGTCACCAGCTTTTAGCGCGCGAACAATCTGCCCGTGCGGAATCGGAACTTGCCCGCGAACAAATTACTCAAGTTTTACAAAGTATTACCGATGGGTTTGTCGCTTTCGATCGCTCTGCCCGTTTCACCTACGTAAATCACGAAGCCGCCAATACGCTCGGTAAACCTGCCAGAGATTTGCTCGGTAAAGTACTGTGGCAAGAATTTCCAGGGTTTGCTGAAACCAGTTTTGGGCGGCTTTATCGTCGTGCGCTAGCAGAAGGCGTTCCCTTAGAGCTAGTCGATTATTACGAGCCTTGTCAGCGCTGGTATTCGGTTCGGGCTTATCCTTCAAAATCCGGGGTGTCGCTGTTTTTCCGCAATATGACAGATTCGGTAGAAACCGCGCGCCAACGCGATCAGGCGCAAGAAGCCTTAAAAGGAGCATTGCAGCGATTGTCGTTCCATGTGGATAACTCGCCGTTTGCGGTAATCGAGTGGGATCGAAATTTGCGAATTACCCGCTGGTCGAGCGAAGCCGAATTATTACTCGGTTGGAGCGCGGCAGAAGTAATCGGTAAACAGTTTGGCAGTTGGAATCTGGTTGTGCCGGAAGATTTAGAAAGCGTCGATCGAGCGATCGCTCAACTGCCGCAACACTGCGAAGGACGGCTCGATCGTGCATTGTGAATGGTATAACTCGGTACTATTCGACAGCAACGGCGAACTGATTTCAGTGCTGTCGCTGATGCTGAATGTGGGTGAACGCTTGCGGGTCGAAGACGAACGCAAACTCGCAGCAGCAGAACTCCGAGAAAGCGAAGAACGATTTCGGCAGCTAGCCGAGAACATTCAGCAAATTTTCTGGATGTACGATGTCGAGCGCAAAAAGCTGATTTACATTAGTCCTGCCTGTCAGCAAGTTTTAGGCTACGAAAGTCAGACGTGCTACGAGAAATCGCTGAGCTTTTGGATCAATCGAGCGCGCCCCGAAGATATTCCGCATTTAATGAAGGTGAGTCGGCAAGCGTTGAGAGGCAAGCCTGCGGAAGCGACTTTTCAATTTAGTCGTGAAGACGGGGTTACTCGCTGGTTGCGAGCGCGCGCCTTCCCGGTGCGAAATCCCAAAGGCAAAGTTTATCGCATCGCGGGAATTGCAGAAGACATCACCGAAGCAAAAAATCACGAAACAGAACGCAGAGAACAAGAACAACGAATGCGGTTACTTGAATCGGTGATTGTAAATGCGAGTGACGCGGTTGTAATCACCGAGGCTGAACCCGTCGAGCCACCGGGACCGAGAATCATTTATGTCAACGATGCCTTTACGAAAATGATGGGCTACGATCGCGACGAAGTAATCGGCAAAACACCGCGAATCTTACAAGGACCAAAAACTAATTGGACGGTTTTAAAAGATATCAGAAGTGCTTTGAAAAACTGGGAGCCAGCGATCGCAGAATTAGTCAACTATCACAAAGACGGTTCCGAAGTCTGGATTGAACTCAGCATCTTCCCGGTCACGGATCAAACCGGGCATTACACCTATTGGGTAGGCTTGCAGCGCGACATCACGCATCGTAAAACGGCTGAGAACGAAATGCGAAAGGCGCTTGAAAAAGAACGCGAACTCAGCGATCTTAAATCGAACTTTGTCACAACCGTTTCGCATGAATTCCGCACGCCGTTAAGTACGATTCTATCTTCAGCGGACATGCTGGAATTTTATGCGGGGGATTGTGCGATCGAGAAACAGCTTGAACATATCCAGCGCATTCAAGTCGCATCGCTCAACATGAAAGACTTACTCAGTGATGTTTTAGTGTTAGAACGCGCGGAAGCCAAAAAAGTGAAGTTTGAACCCGCACCGCTGAACATTCTAACGTTTTGCGAGAATATCATTGATGAAATGCGGATCAATGACCAAAGCCAGCATCAGTTAATGTTTGAGCCGGAAACAACGCTGCCCGAAATTCGGGGATACATGGACGGCAAGTTAATGCGACAAATTCT
>CAXTDB010000016.1:0-24063 GCA_964242045.1 uncultured Leptolyngbya sp.
ATGCACAATGTAATTATCGATGCTGTCTTTGGCATAAGAACTGGCATTGGTTGTCCCGAATAGCCGCTGATTGTTTGTTTCATTCTCGGTAAATAAGAGCGGAACCACACCATCGCAGTAGAAACGGTCATGATACTGCCTTAAGTGTTTAGATGACTTGCAACACGCAGCGATGCTGACGATGCTTCTTTCTTCAAGCTTTAGACACCGACTCGTTTA
This sequence comes from uncultured Leptolyngbya sp., assembly GCA_964242045.1. Classification (GTDB taxonomy): domain Bacteria; phylum Cyanobacteriota; class Cyanobacteriia; order Leptolyngbyales; family Leptolyngbyaceae; genus Leptolyngbya. Next base: position 220 of record CAXTDB010000016.1, read on the forward strand.
GCGTAGAACAAGAAAATGTGAAACTGATATGAATATCAAGCAGAAATCAGCAGGATCTAATATTTGTGAATAAGCGGGCGCAATTTTGATGGCAGCCGTTATTATCAGACGCAGTAAATTGCACAGACAAAGTTGCCAGAATCGATGTCCACAGATCCTCATCCAGACTCTAACCCAGATTCAGCCTCCGTCGATATCGCATCCCAAAAGACGATCCAACGAGAACATCGAGTGCGAGACTTGATTCTCGATTACGCGCTGGGCATCTCGATTGTAGGATTGATTCCCATTCCGCGATTGTTTACTCTCAAAATCGTCATCGCACTAGGCTTGATTATCAAAATGATTTGGGACATCGGTAAACTGTGGCGAAGGCGCAAAGGGCAAGATTTTTTAGCGATCGCTGGAGTCTTCTTTGGCGGGTTGGGTGCTTTAGCGATGGCATTCACCGCATGGCTCACCTTTGTCGGGTTGGGCGTGTTTGTGCCTTATGTTAAAGGACTCGCGATCGCGGCTGCTTTCTTTACGCTGCCTTGGGCGATCGGTCAGGCAGTGAATCAGTTTTACGCCAGTGGCAAGGATTGAAGATGAAATTTAGACGACGACAAATTTTACTCGGAGGCGTTGCAGCGGGAGTTGCAGCAACCGTTGGCAGTGAATATACAACGCGCCATAACGCAGAGATTCGCAGCGCCAAATTTCTCGCGCAGAACGCCAACGACCCCACTCGGTTGCTGCAACAAACCTTTGAAGCAGATGCGAAAAAAATCAATGCAGGTGTTGAGATTCAAGCCTCAGTGCCGCATCCCCGCCCGCCGATTCCCTACAGTCGAGAAATATCGAATCTATTGATTCAATGCAGCAAACTCGCCACGCAGCAGTATCTAACCGGAAAAACAATTCCAACCTATGACGGCTCGATTAAATTGCTGCCTGCTTACTTTCGTGAACTCGATGGTTATACGCAGTTTGCATCGTTCAAAGGGCACGAGGTTGAAGTCGAAGATACGATCGAAGTCGATGTCCCAACCTCTGCTCAGAACAATCCCCAAGATCCGTTAGAACAACAAACGAATGATGCTCAAGATTCGATCGGGCAAACTGTCAGAGAAGCCGTGAAGCTAAGACAGCTTACTCCGGTTTATCTCGGCTTTGTTCTTGTGTCAAAAACGAGAAATATCATTGTGTTTCGCGGAACTCAGCGCAATACCGAATGGCTCTACAATTTTTATGCTCGACAGCAAGACTATCACCAAAACGGCGGAGCGGCGATCGGCAAAGTGCATCGCGGATTTGTCGCAAACTATAAAAGCATTATCAGCCCAGTTCCGCTTGAGATTGCAAAGCAGCTCGATCCTTCTGTGCCTTGTTATATTACCGGACACAGTTTGGGGTCAGCGCTAGCGGTGTTAGCTTCGATCGATCTTGCCTTGAACCTTCCCGCACTCAAACCGCAAATTCAGCTTTACACTTATGCGGGAGCGCGCGTAGGAGATCCAGCCTTTGCTCGGATTCACGCTCAAGTCGTTCCGAATCACTACCGAATTGTAAATTTAGCTGATATTGTGCCTTTGCTGCCTCCGATTCAGTCGCCGGGCGGAACTTATGTGCACACAGGCGAAGCCTGGTCGTTTCTGGCTCAAAACGGCGATTTTCTGCCGAATCACGTGGTCGATACTTATCGGCAAGCGATCGTGCAGCGAGTCGAGACGAATCAGCAGCGGACTTATCCCGTATCCGGGTAGCTTTATAAAGTCGAATCTATCTCTCAGGTCGGACTCTATCTTGTTCTGTCATCGCAGACTATAGGAGACACATTCTTATTGATAAAGCTAAATTATTAACTTCTAGAAGTATGCAGTATGCGAAAAAACCGCAGCGTTGATCAATCCTCACCTTTCCAAGGGAGTCGAAAATATCCGCTAATCGCACTTGTTTGCGCCGCGATCGTCAATTTCTTTTTGCCATCCTGGATTCATTTGGCAACTCGTATCTTGTGCATCTGGGATGTGGGGATGGCTTGTTTTCTCGGTTTAACTTGGTGGGCAATGCTGAGAGCAACACCGAATACAATGCGACGACGCGCCCAGCAGCAGGATGCAGGACGGTTAGTGATTTTGGGATTAATCACAGCGGTTGCTTGTATGAGCATTTTTGCGATCGCGTTTATGCTGCACGATAAGGGAAATTCTGGCGAAATTCTGGCCTTGCATTTAGGACTGTCGATTTTAACGATCGTGGGGTCTTGGATGTTAGTGCATACGATTTTTGCGCTGCATTATGCCCATGCTTACTATCAGAACCACAAAACTTTGCAAGAGTGTAAAGCACAAGGTATTGATTTTCCGGGTGACTCAGAACCTGACTACTGGGATTTTCTTTACTTTTCATTTGTAATTGGCATGACAAGCCAGGTTTCTGATACGAATATTACATCGGGTGTAATCCGGCGATTAGCGTTGGGACATGGTGTACTTGCATTTTTTTTTAACACGACGATTTTGGCGATGAGCATCAATATTATTGCAGGACTGATTTAGAGCATGGCAAACACGAGCGATGACAATCAAGGCTGGTCACAACTTCGACACGGTGCGCCGCTGGCAGTTTTAGTTGCGGCTGCACTCTACATTTTGTATCAGCTTCTACCCGTTTTAGAACTGATCGTATTAGCTGCACTGATTTCGTTAGTTTTGCGAACGCTGTTGTATTGGCTCTACAGATTGATTAAAGTGCGTTGGCTCGCGGTGCTGATTCTAGTAAGCGCGATCGTCAGTTTTAGTCTCATTTTTGTAGCCGTGATCATTCCGAATATCATCGCTGAAATTCAACTTCTGCTGTCTGCTTTACCCGACTATCTCACAACGCTGAACACCGAAATTGAGCGGCTGCATCAATCTTATGGAATTACGCTAAATGTTTCTCAAGGATTAGAGCAACTTAGAAACGTGGCGAATCAATTGCTGTCCTCGATCCCAGTTTTCTTAAATCAAGCATTTGATCTAACCTTACAAAGCTTTGCGACACTGATTTTAGCGCTTTACATTGCTTATGACCCTGACGCAATCGTGCATGGCGTTTCACGGTTGATTCCGCGCCGTCATCATCCTCGATTCAATCGCTTACTGAGAGCTGCAAGAACAAGACTGCGCGGATGGATTTTTGGCACCGGAATTGCCATGTTGTTTTTGGGGATTGGAGCGGCGATCGGACTTTGGCTGATCGGGATTCCGCTGGCGCTCTCGTTTGCGGTGATTGCGGGATTGTTTGAAGTAATTCCTTATTTTGGCTCGATCGTAGGAACGGTTTTACCTGCTCTTGTGGCGCTCACACTGTCTCCGACTAAGTTTGTTCTGGTATTAGTGCTGTTTCTTACTCTGAATCAAATTGATGCTCATTTGGTACAGCCTTTAGTGATGGGTCGAGAAGTAAAGCTACATCCGGTCATGGTGATAGTTACGTTTCTAACAATGGGTAAGCTGCTCGGACTCATTGGAGTGATTTTGGCAGTGCCGATCGCCGCAGTCATCGTGACGCTATTCGATGAATTTCTAACGCCAGAAGCAAGCTTAGCAAATCAGCCAAAAGAAGCCAATTCTAATCAAACTTAGAAGCGGCAACGATGAAAACTGCGCCAGCAACTATGGCGCGAAGATTATCAGGCGCGAAGATTATCAAATGAGTGATTGGGATTGAGATCGTTTTTGAAGTTTCACCATTTTCAAAAACAACAGTGACTGGTCTAGGAGCAAAATCAAAACTCGATTGCGCTTTTCCAGAGTTAAGCAATACATTCTGGAGATTAGGGTCAAACCTCACAGTTGCTGTTAATTGCCCTGTGCTTCCTTCTACCCGTTCAGAATAATGCTCCTTCTGCCATTCCAGATCGTTTATGCTGATGTTGGGAATGTCAGACATACAAGCTCCTGTTTAATTGGGAATTGAGTCTGGTCTTTCAATCGAATGCGAGACGTTAGAGGTGCATAACTAGGACAAGCCATACATACTAATTGATAGTAGCTGCAAAATTCTAAACCTTGGAGCCACAAATCAAAATTCGCTAACTCGAAGGCGGACAATAAAAACTTTAATCAGAATGCCGCGATTGTTGCGTCTATCAAGAGTACGTTTTAATTTATAGGAGGACTAGTTACGTTTCTTACATCTGACCGACCGAATTACACCTTATTTTATTTGAGGTTGCGAAATGCCTCCAATCGGTGTTGGCGCTAGTCGATTTGCCTCCGCCCTAGAGACGGGCGAAGCAAAACTTTGGGTTGTGTTGCTAGGAATCAACGATTACCAAGACGAAACATTACCGAGGTTGCGCTATGCTGCTTTTGACTGTCAAGGCATAAGCGAGGCTCTAGCTTCGGCAACTCAAGCATTCCCGCAAAAAGAGTTCTTTATTCATCATGATTTAGCTTCAGAAAAACCGACACTAAACGCCATTCGCTCAAGTTTAAATCGCGTTGTCACTTCAGCCAAGATTCAGGATACCGTTTTGCTCTACTTCTCTGGACATGGAGTTTTAGAGCCAGACACTCAGCAAACTGTATTATGCGTTGCGGATACCCAAAAGCAGCAGCTCCTCAGCACAGGTCTGTGTTTTCAAGACCTGCTATCTGCTCTTGGCAACTGTGCGGCTCACAGCCAGCTGATTTGGCTTGATGCTTGTCATAGCGGCAACGTTTCGCTGTCCGGTGCGCGAGGTCACCTTTCTAAATCAGCGCCTTTAAATCCAACGCCACAGCTTTTAGAGTTGTTGCGACAAAGGGCAGCAAAGAGCCGTGGATTTTATGCTTTGCTTTCGTGCGACCAAGGGCAGCAATCTTGGGAGTTTCCGGATCTGGGTCATGGCGTATTTAGCTATTACTTGATGCGTGGACTGCGAGGAGAAGCCGCTGGAGCTTACGGAATTATCGACGCGGATACACTCTATCGCTATGTGTATCATCAAACTTTGCAATATGTTGAGCAGACGAATCAGCAATTGCGGTTGATTAATCAGCAGAAACGGAATAAGGGGGAAACAGATTTACATCCCGAATACTCGTTGCAAACACCTAAGCGAATTGTAGAGGGAATCGGGGAAACGATCCTGGGGCTAAAATCAATGAGCATTGACATTTGGCAGCGACGGCAAGCATTGATTGTAGATGGACTGGTTCATCATGCGCTCAGCCCGTCGCTGTGTGAGGTACTTGAGCAAGATGGAAATTTTGATCTCGCTTATTTTCCGCAGCCTGATGATATTTGGTCGAACGTTCGCTCAGAAATCACAGCGTTTCTTCAGCAAGAAATCACTTTGCCAGGAACACGATCGCACGAACCGATTCAGCCAATCGCAACTCGCCTCTTGTATCTGCGCGGTCGGCTCGAATCTTCAATCGACGGAGAAGCCTGGCTCTTTCTAGGAGACGGAGCATGGATCAGTCGGGCTTGGTTACGTCAGGAGCTTCGTCGATCGCGAACAACTCAGCAAATTGTGATTCTCGATTGTCCGGGAGCGACTTCGATCGAGGATTGGATTGAAGATCTCAAATTTGCCTCTGGTCATGGTCAGTGCATTCTCGCTTGTGCGTCGCCGCCAGATGAGCCAGAATTGTTCGCGCAGGTTTTGCTAGAGGTATTGGTTGCGACTCCTGCTCAGACAGGACTATCGATGGCAGGATTACTCGCAAGGCTTCAGACAAATTTAGATGGCTTGGGATTAACTTGCCACCTTTGGCTTTCGGGAACGCAGGGATTGATTGAGATGTTGCCTGCTGAGATCGAAGCACAAGCCGTTCAGCGATCGCTTACGGCTCAGGACGATCAAAAATCAACACTTTCAGAAATTCCGTTGACTGAACTGGTCGATCAGATTAGACCTTTATTGCTGAAATCGGTCGGGCCGATCGCGCCAAGCTTGCTCGAACAGGTGGTCAATTCACTCGAAGAACGTGATTGTCAATCGCTCATTCACGCTTTATCTCTACAGCTTCCAGCCAAATATCGCGCGGCATTTGAACAAGAGGCAAATCTATTACAAACGACCATCAAAACTCTTGAGCCAGTTGAATCGCCTCAGTTTGAATCGCCTCAGTCACTAAGTTCTAAGCCAACTGAACCCAACGAGTCCAATTTGAGCGCACTGCCGAAACAGCTCGATAGCCTCGTTGATCAAGCGTTTGCATCTTCTCTATCCACCCAGCAGACTATAGAGATTGAGCAATTCCTGCTGGAACTTGTCGGACCAATCGCACCAAATCTACTGCGTCAGCTCTCGCCCGCTGCTTGTGAACCAACCGTGATGATAGAGGAGCTTGCGGTTTATCTATCAGCGCCACAACAAACCAAGTTAGCCCACAAAATCAGTGCAATGATGCAATCGCCTTTGGTGCAAAATCAAGGTTCTCAATCTAGACAAGCGAAAGGAGATGAAGCGGCGACCCGATCGTCGAATCAGACTAAAGTAAGCACAGCCGATCGCATGGTTGATGAGGAGGTGATCAGAAACTGTGAACAGGAACTTACGCGATTGATTGGTCCGATCGCGAAATTTGTTGTGGCTGCAAAGCGGGATCTAGAAAATCAAGTTTCTCTCACAACTTTTGTAGAAGTCTTGATCGCAGAGATTCCTGATGCTCAGAAAGCAAAAGAATTTCGGCAGAAAATGTTGAAGAATTAAGGAGCACCGTTGAAGAATTGAGGATCACTTTCGCTTGTTGAGAAGATTGATGGAGATCTCTAAACTTGACTTCATCCGATTAAAAGCAGCGGCTAATGCTCCGATTTCATCTTGGCTAGTTTGCTCAAACTCTATATCCATTTGTCCCATACTGACCGCTTCTGCCGCATTTGCCATGCGGCGAATCGGACGAATAACAGAGCGCTTTAGCAAGGCATTAATCAGCAGCACCAGCGTCAGAAAAATTCCGGTCAAAATCGCCATCACGACGAGGAGCGATCGCCAAGCGTTATTGACGACTTCACTCGCAGGAACAGCGATAATCTGAGACGCAACCACCTCATTGAGCTTCCAGCCAAACCCCGTGTCAGAGCCATAAGTAGCGATCTGACTTTTCGGCGCTTTGTCGGGAGTCGAGTGGCACTGTAAGCAGCTTTCCTTTTTCACCGCCAGTGGACGCGCAATATAAAAGACTTGCCCGCCTGGTAGATCGCGAAATCCTGAAATCTCTTTTGTGTCTGGCTCTTTTTGAAATCGCTCGACTAATGATGTTTCAAACACATCTGCTTTATCGCGAGTATTGGTCGGATTCAGCGTGGCTTCTTTGTAGAAAAAATCTTTGTACTGATCATTTTCGCGGAATCGCTGAAAGACTTCATTTGCGGCATAGGCAGGAACAGTTTCAGCAATAAAAGTGGGATCAGTGTCCAGACGAGACTTTAGCAAGGGTTGAATCTTTGTACTAGTGTAGTCGCGTACCGAGTTCATCGATTGAATCAGCATTAAAGATTTGGAGGTAACTTCTCCTCTTGCTCGGTTTTCTAGAACCTGAGACAGCGCCACACTACTCAACAGTAGTCCAATCAGAAAGGCGAGGATTAACAGCACATTAAACTTAGCGCCTAGCTTAAGTTTTTGTAAAACCATGATTCGTGCCACCTTACAGAAATTAAGAAAAGTTGAAGTCCGCTCAAGCAGTAGGTGCAGCAATTACCGCATGTTTCCGTTTAAAAGTAGCGAATTTCTGTACATAATCCAACTCAGTGCTACAAACAGTTACAGTTCACAAAAAGTTAGCTCAACCCTTGACGATTTAGAACAAGCATCCTGCACTATAAAACAGTGAAGCTGCCGAATGAATTAAACAAATTAATTAAACAATGGCGATGAGAATCTCCCGTCGATCGGCTTTGATCCTGTTTTTTTTGTCGAGTTGCGGAATCGGATCGCGATCTGTGCAAGGCATTCAGTTAACCGTTGGAACGGTAAGCTATGGCGCAACCAATTCGCCGAATCAGTACGATCGCTTTCAGCAATATTTAGCTGAGAAGCTGAAAGCGCTGGTGCAATTTGAACCCGCATTCAATGAGCGCAGAGCCTTAGAGCGGATAAAGTCGCAGGCTTGGTCGCTGGTGTTTGCACCGTCTGGACTCGCTGCGATCGCGATGTCACAGTATCAATACACGCCCCTTTTTCCGTTAGTGGGTGTGAGTAATTTACGCTCGGTTCTAATCGTGCAGAAAGATAGTCCTCACTCGAATCTACAATCCTTAGCAGGTAAAAGATTAGCGATCGGACAACCGGGATCAGCCACAGGCTACTACTTTCCAATCTTCAACCTCTACGGTTTAACTTTGAAAGAACTGCTTGTCACTTCCACACCGAAAGCGGTTTTAGAAGCGATCGCGCAAGGGCAAGCGGACGCAGGTGCACTGTCGCTCGAAGAATTCAACCTTTACAAAGTGCAGCTGAGTCCCGCAGAGTTTCGCATTTTGTACAATGATCCCCATAAAGTTCCACCGGGTGTTGTATTAGTGAGTCCGAGTGTCGATCGCACGCTACAAGAATCGGTTCGCAAAGTTTTGAGTGAGACTCCTTCTGTGATTGCCGCTCAAGCGGGATTTGTTCCAACAGGCGCAATTCCTGACTATCAGTACATGATTTCTGTAGTCGATCGAGTGCGATCAATTTTCCCGGCTGACCGCGACGAGGGTACAGCTTTGCTGGCACAAAAGCCCGTTCGATTGTTTACAACCGGGAATCAAACTGTACCTCAAGCTGCTTCATCTTCTCCTGAATCGCGAACTGTTTCGCCTGACCTAGAAGTTCCTGCATCCGCGCCTGTTGTTTCGCCGACCGCAAACTCTTCTCCGTCCCCTCGCTCGCCTTGAGCGCTCTCCAATCGTTCATCATTCACCTCTAGCAGTTGCTTGTCATTCTTCTTACGACTTGAGGGGTGAAGCTATGCAGTCCGTCATAAATGCTTGGTACTTTCCGGAGAAACTCGGTATAGTTTGAACACCGATTCCTGTCCAGTTTTTGAACCATGCGATCGCGGCAAAGTATTCTTGAAATCTTTTCGACGTTTCTCCAGTTTGAGAGCGATTCGGCAACGCGCTGGGTTTCAGATGCGCGATTGCGCCGTCAGATGCAGCGGTGTCTCGATCAAGAAAGCGCTCAAGAGCTTTCAGAAATGGTTTGGTCGTTGTATTGGCATAAACTGTGGCAAGCAGGCAGCGATCCATTTGCCGTTGCTCATCTCTCCGCGTATTTGCAGGAGGTGTGTTATTGGTCGGCTCGGAAACTAGCATTGAACCAAGGCAGTAGTCAGTCGCTGGCGGATTTTTTCCAAATCGCGATCGCCAAAATTCACCGAGTCCTGCAAGGGTTTAATCCGCAGCAGAGTTCAGGACTCAAACGTTACGCTAGCCTCGCATTTAGCAACGTGATCAAAGACACTTTGCGCTTACGTCAAGAAGTTGATATCTGTACGGATTGGGCATTACTGCATAAATTAAGTCATAAACGCTTGGTCGAGTCGCTACAGAATTTTGGGCTTGATTCAACGACGATCGCAGCTCGAATATTTGCATGGCAATGTTTCAAAATGATCTACGCTCCAACGCAAGGTAAAGGCGCGCGAAAATTAGCAAAGCCTGATTTAGCGATCTTTGAAGCAATTTCCGAGCTGTACAATCGCGATCGTGTTGTTACTTTAGGCACATCGGCTGAGGCTTGTAATTCAACGGTGCTGGAGCAGTGGTTAACCCTGTGCGGAAAAGCTGCGCGGTCGTACCTTTACCCATCGTTGATTTCTGCTGATAGTCCGCAACCGGGTACTGAAAATACTGAACTGCTGGACAATTTTGAATCCACATTTCAAGAATCGAATCTCAGCCAAATTATCGAGCAAGAAGAAGAAGACAGTCGGCAACAAACGCGATCGCAACTCAACGCGATTTTACTGCGATCGCTGGTCAAGCTCGATTTGCCCGCTCAACGCTTACTTCAGATGTATTACGGCAAGGCGATGACACAGCAAGAAATTGCAAAAGAATTAGACACGAAACAATACACCGTTTCGAGGCGGCTCACGAGTTTGAAACAAACGCTGTTGCAAACTCTCGCGGAATGGAGTCAAACGACGCTGCATCAACCGCTAAACTCGAACGTATTATCAACTATGAGTACGATTTTAGAGGAATGGTTGAAGCTGCATTACAGTCATCCAGACCTTCCGACCTAGCGCTGAAGCGAGTTTTGAGGCAAACCCTATGTCTTCTTCTGGTACATCACCGACGATCGCTGACATTCCCCTACTGCAATTCGAGATTCCGAGCGATGCTTTGTATCCGTTTTGGCAAGAGCAAGCATTCACAACCGATGGAATTCGCTGGCAAGCAGCGCTAAATCAAGCAAGTTTGCAAGCCTTACTGCCTTGGGTGCAGGAGTTTGCACCAAATGCGCGCCTGTGGACGAATTCAGCCGCACTCTCTAGTTTCTGGGAAGTTGTCAACGGGAGCGCGATCGATTTTGACGGGCATCGCTTGGTCGTGATTCCAACGGCGGCGATTGATCATGCTGAGCTGCGAGTGCCGCAAGAATGGGTTGATCTTCCAAGTTGGGCGGGCGATTACTATCTGTCGGTGTCAGTGAATCTAGAAGACGACGAAATACAAGTCTTGGGATACGCTACCCATCGAACTCTGAAGCAGCAAGGTCAGTATGATCCGATCGATCGCACTTACCACTTAGATGAAGCGGCATTGATACTAGATACCAATGTGATGTGGATTGCTCAGCGGCTTTGTCCGACTGAAGTTTTGCGATCGGAACTTACACCCTTGCCTGCACTCTCGATCGAACAGGCTGAGACTTTGCTGATGCGGCTAGGAACTACGGTTGTGGTTGTGCCTCGTTTAGCAGTACCGTTTCAGCAGTGGGGCGCATTGCTAGAGCATGGAGGTTGGCGACAGCGTTTGTATCAACGGCGTTTGAGTTTACCAGAGCAATGGTCGGTGCAGCAATGGCTTCGGGGCGGTATTTCCACACTTGCAGAACAATTCGGCTGGGGAACAACAGCGATGCAGTCAAATCTCGCTTGGGCGCGTGGGTCAGAAATCGGAGCGCAGAAGGCACTGCTGCGGCAGTTATCGATCGCAGGCAAGCCCTACGAGTTGCGAGTGTTCCAAAAGAGCGACGATGTGTGGCGTTTTGAGTTGCAGAGTACATCCGGCGCGCTGATTCCGGGCGGTTTCAAGCTGCGATTACTCACAGAAGATTTGATGCCGTTTGAGAATAATGAAGATGTAGCGATTAATGCGACCGAATGTCTTTACCTTGAAGTTCGGTTGAATCTGGGAGATTCGCTCGTTTGGGAAACGGAACCGCTGCCAGAAAACTACGATCGCGAAATTCTCTGCTTCTAATCAAACGAAAGTAGGAGCAATCAAAATTAGTAGTCGAGCGAACTTGATTCGCTCGACTAGCTTTTACTGAGGCTATAATCGATCGATATGGTTTTAACATGAATTCGACAAGTTCTTTCGCCTCGCTGCTGATCGAATTCAAGGTGTTTCAGAGAGTGTTTGAGAAGTGTCGTTCATTGCCTCGCCCGCCCCTCGAATGAAATTTGGGGCTAACCGTGCGAAGTCTGTTGAAACAGGGTGAAGACTTTATACGGGTTGGCTTTTAGTCTCTTTCAAGGGACTTTGCCCGACTCGCCCTGATTTCCAATCCGGGGCGGGTCAGGTGCTCGTTAATCACTTTTAAAACACCTTCTCAGGGCGATCGCTGTAGTTTCTGTAAGCGTAGGTTCGCTTCTTCGATTTGTTTCTGAAGCAGCGATAAGTTTGCTTCCATGCTCTTTTTCTGCACTTCTAACACTTCTGTTTCTTTACGTAACCGCGACATTCGCGCTTGATGATCTGCACTTCGTCCCGGTTGATAAATCAGTCCGACATAAACTGTGACATTCGAGGCATCAAGCGTATTCGTGCCCACTGTTAGATTCATACCAAAATCGTTTTCGGTATTGACAAACGCATTGGGTAGATTCTGCAAAGGGTAGATATTTGGAACCTGAATCGTTGTGCTATTCACACTATTAACCGGAACTTGCGGATTTGTCTGAAGAATCTGGTTAAACGTTGAATTGCTGCCAATCGTGCTGTTTTGATTACTGGTAGCGGTCTGAGCAAGACAAAAAGGACTGTTGATCACTGATACGATCGCAAGTCCAGAAGTCACAAAAATCAGGGTTGTAATAAGACGATTCATGATCAGAAAATAGAGAAGTTGATTTTATTGTTAGGGGAGGGATTCAAAAACCAGCAAGAAATCAACGATCGTTTAAGAATCGAGTTACGATCGTTGACTTTGTGCAGCTATCGCACAGTCACAATCAAACTGTGGTTGAAGCTTCCTGAGCCGCTCACTTGCTGAGAAACTTGAGTTCCTGCACCCGAAAACTCAATCTGAAGCGATCCGCGCATCGGCTGGTACTTGCCAGAAATGTCGATCGTCTTGGTTCCGCTCGATAGATAAGGAGCCAGATTCACCCTAGTCCGCGAGCCTTTCAAAGATTGAATGATTTGGTTGCCGATTTTGATTTGTCCGTTGAGTTGTCCATCTGCGATCGCAACCGTTAACCAACAAGGTTGCCTGAGCGCAGTTGCGTTCAATGTGACCGAGGTACGCTGAGTATTATTCGCTTGAATAATTCTAGATGAGGAATAGACTGAAGATTCAGGAGCGTTCAGTACCATTGTCTTTCCCTCGGATTGAATCACCATACGATTGTTGCGAATCAGGAGCGAAGTTTGAGCAAAGCTGCTCTGGCAAGCAAACAGTGAGAATGCAACTAGTATTCCAAAACTCGATCGAACTAAGCATTGTGACTTCATCACGATTACTCCAAGATAGATTGAGAAATTCAGGAGATCGGATAGGATTGCTCCTGAATTCTAGAATTTGTTTTTGAGTACAATCAACCTAACCCGCGTTCGGTTGTGGAACACCACTAAAGGTGCGATTGATAAACGTCGGATCGAGTGCGGGACTATAAACATCAACTTGAGTATTAACCGGAACTTGAATCGTCGGTCCGCCAATTCCTGGAACATTTGGGGCGTTCTGCATTCCATCGGTGATGGTAGATTGACTATTGCGAACTTGAGTCGCTGTCCCTGGAGTAACTGCCGTTTGTGAATTTGTCGTGACTGCTGCACCCCCAACGCACTCACCATTGGCAGCCATACCGACATTATTTTGCTGAGTGGAAGGAGTTTGAGAGCCATGAATTGCCAACTGATTCGAGACATCTAGCATGACGCATTGAGCCGAAGCAGACGAAGTAAATAAAGGTGCAAACGGAAGGAAGGCAGCCGCAGACAGAACGCCGAACGCAAAGCGCGGAGCAAGCAACGAAAGTGATTTAAGCATGAGTGTAACTCCAGAATAGAAGAAAGGAACCTGCCGATTTTTGAGGAATCGGCAAACCTGAGCGCATTAATGCTGACCGACGATCGCGGTTGTTCCATTGCCCTGAACACTGGAATTTCCGACACCATACTGATCTACGTTTTGCTGATTGCCCTGCAACACCGTTGCTCCATTGATTCCAGACGGGGAATACGGATAGTAAGGATAAACCGTGCCGCCTTGAAGGACATTTGCAGTGCTAGAGTTGCCTTGAATCGCAGTGTTTCCATAGCCTTGCTGCGCCACACCTTGCTGATTTCCTTGCACCACGTTGGCTCCATTGATTCCAGTCGGACAAGGTGCAACAAAACACTGCACATTGTATGGATAACTCCCTGCTTGAGTCACGACTCCGCTTTGCACATTGCCTTGAATAGCGACATTTCCGCTACCAACTTGAGTTGCATTCTGATCTGAAGTTTGAATCACCGAAGCTGCATTTTGAGCAAAAGCAGGAGCAGCAGCAAATCCACAAACCGACGTGAGCAAAGCTAAGGCACAGAACTTAATAGACATGATGAGGGCTTCCGTATTGATAAGGTTGAAGTGAAGTTGCCGATTTTTGAGCATGAGGCGAATCGGCGAAACCTCGATCGAGGCGAGCGCTTTAGTGTTGAACAACCGTTGCATCTGTAGCGTTGCCTTGAGCTGACGTATTTGCAGCACCAAACTGGAATGCACCTTGATTGCTACCTTGAACTACGTTGGCTCCATTGATGCCCGGAACCGGATAGCCAGGAAAAGCGGGTGAACCTTGGGTGACAGTCGCAGCAGTACTGTTGCCTTGAATGCTCGTGTTGCCATAACCGATCTGACCTGCTTGCTGATTGTTACCTTGCACGACGTTCGCGCCGTTAATGCTGCCGTAAGGATAGACATAGGGTGAACCCACTTGAGTGACATCAGCGGTTTGCTGACTGCCCTGAACCGAGACGTTACCAATTCCTGCTTGCTCTGTCCCTTGATTGGAGTTTTGAACTACGGAAGTTGCGTTTTGAGCAAAAGCGGGAGCGGTCATCAGTGCAGCAGAGAGTAAACCAAACAAGGAGGATTTGATTGCTTTTAGAGTTGTCATGATCGTTGTCCTTTCTGATAAATAAGGTGTGTTGTGTGAGAAGCTTTTAGCGATTCACTTTTCTCTACGACTCACGCTTCGAGTTATGCAGTCCTGAATCATTTGGTCTAAGTTATATGACACATTCAGTGTAATTCTGCGTTGTCGAATCTATTGTTGAACTGGTTCGTTCTAGTGAGTAAAGATTGAAGTAGTTTTGCTTTTTCCTCTCACACTCTGCACTACGACCTGCTCGATCGGCTTATGCAGCGATCGCTGTATTTTCTCCAAAAAATCCTTCGCTAAATCGCTTCAACTCTTTATCGTGTCGAACTTAGAGAATTTCAGGAAAAAGCTGCATCATCCTAAAAATCGGCTCTCGATTGGTCAATTTGCATAAAAACGCCGCATCACTCGCATGAACAAGAAGAAGCGAGTCATTCATCTCAACTGCGCTTTATTGATTCAATCATTTAGGAGGTTGCAATGGTAGAGCATCGGGCAGGAGATGCCTTTGTCAAAATTGTTTATGCCAAAGTGCAGTCCAACGGTAGAACTGAGATGGTTCCACTCAAACTCTATGTCGATGGCTCACTCGAACACATCACAGAATCACTTTTCTCATCCCCTGAGGTAGGTGTGTCTGCTCAAACTTTATTAGGCAATCGCTATCTCGTGCAGCAAGTTCTAGGTCAAGGCGGATTTGGACGAACTTATCTAGCAGCCGATCAGCATCGTTTTGAGGAGCTTTGTGTGGTGAAAGAATTTTTGCCACAAAACACAGAAGACACCGAGCTTCAGAAATCCCGTGAACTGTTTGTGCGAGAAGCTAAACTTTTACACGAGATTGATCATCCTCAGATTCCAAAGTTTCTAGCGTGTTTTGAGGAGATGGAGCATTTGTTTCTCGTTCAAGAATATGTGGACGGTCGAAACTATGCTTCGTTGCTAAGAGAACGTCAGCAGCACAATGCAGCATTTTCTGAAGTCGAAATCATTCAATGGCTCAAAAATCTGCTCCCGGTGCTGGAGTATACTCACGATCGCAATATCATTCACCGCGATATTTCACCGGATAACATTATGCTGCATCAGGATCAGGATATTCCGATGCTGATTGATTTTGGCGTTGGCAAACGCACGATCGAACAATTGCATCGGTCGTCGGATTCCTGCAAGCATTCGATCGTGGGTAAAGTAGGCTATGCACCGCATGAACAGCTTTGGATGGGGCGTTGTTTTCCTAGTAGTGATTTGTATGCTTTGGCGGTAAGTGCAATCGTCTTGTTAACCGGAAAACAGCCGAAGGATTTGATGGATTCTCGCACGCTTTCCTGGCAGTGGCAGCGGTTTGTTCGAGTCAGCGATCGCTTCGCGCAAGTCCTCAACAAAATGCTAAGTGATCAACCGAGTGAACGTTATCCAACGGCTAAGGAAGTCCTGACAGCATTAGAATCGTCTGATATCACATCTAATATCACAATAGCGAGTGAGGCTCCTATCGTAACGGTTGTGAGCCAACCTGAGATCGTTCAACCTGCAATCAGCGCGATGTGGGTTGAGCAATGTGAGCGAGAGTTAGTGAAGTATATTGGACCAGTTGCCCAATTCCTAGTTCAAGAAGCGCTCAAGAATGTTGCTTCATCAGAAACATTCATTGCTGCATTAGCAAAGCAAATCCCGAACCCTCAGCACTCGATCGAATTTCAGCGCAAATTCTCACGATTGTAGATTCTACCTGTGCATAAGCTTATTTTTCAGGTCGTAGTGAGTGCTAGAAGCCATTTTAATCACTTTGCAAACGAGGTACATATCGATGTCTAAGTCACTTCAAACTTTGGTCAAATTAGGTGGAATGCTAACGATTTTTAGCGCCACAACCATTACCCCACTCAAAGCCTCAGCACAGTCCCTTCTGCCCGATATCAATCTTCTTGAAGGTGGGCAAATCTGTCTCGCGCTCTGCACCTCACCTCGCTCAACGGTTCCATCGATGCCGCTGTCTAATCAAGGACTCAGTGCTTTACCTTCACAAGCTCTACAGCTACCCGGTCAAGTTCTTCAGCTTCCCCAACAAATCCTGTCTTCTCAAAGCTCCCAAGTTGTGCGATCGAACATTCCAGCATTGCCTCAAGGTAGTCCGACGATGCCTCAAAGCAATCCTCAAGTACTACCGCCTGGAAATCCTCAAGCTCCACAGTCTTCTGCTGTACAAGGATCGCGACCTAGCTTTCTGCAAAAGATTGCACCTGTATTACCAGTCGTAATTCAACAATTGTCGCGATAAGACTTGTCCGATATCAGCTTACTGCGACAGTCCGTAAGTTTCTTTCTCAAAGCAAGAGGGACAGTATGCCAAAGCTGTCCCTGCTTTTTTCTGAACTGCATAAGCTGACCAATGGGGTCGTAGACACGAATGAAGAGAGAGAGAAATTGCCATGATTAGTACTGAGCAAACAACAGTCGTGAGTCAGACTCAGCCTTTTATTGAATTGAATAATCGAGGTGAAATTTTACGCTTTCATCTTGAAGCAGCAGCGTATCAACTTGGACGCGATCGCACTTGGTCAGATCTAGAAATTCCTCAAATCGGGTGGGAAGTCTTATCGAGACAACAAGCCATTCTCCAGCGCGACGGAGAGGACTATCGAATCTATGATGGCGATCGCGAAAAGGTTAGCCGTAATGGACTGTTTATCAATCACACTCGCATCTCTGCTCAAGCGGGCTGTTTGTTGAAACATGGCACTCAAATCACGATCGGACAAGACCCAAACAATCAAATTGTTTTAACTTACTTCAATCCTGCCAGTAGCCCCACAGCAACACCTAGCAAACTGCGCTTAAACTTGAAACAACTCCGCGAGTTTCCAGTCGAACTCGGACGTGATCCCGATCCACGGCGCTACTCATCGATGAGATTAGATGCTCCAACTGTTTCGCGTCGTCATGCCACGATTTCTCCCACACGCGAGGGTCGATACGCCTTGCAAGACCACAGTACGAATGGAACCTTTGTGAATGGACAACAAATCGATCGCTTTGTCGAGCTACAAGATGGCGATCGCATTCGGATTGGTCCGTTCACTCTATTGTACCAGCATGGCAACTTAGAACTAATCGATCGAGGCAACGAAATTCGACTCGATGCGGTTCATCTCGTTCGCAAAGTGAGAGATAAACACAGTCAAGAACGAACCATTTTGAATGATGTCTCTTTGTCGATCGAGCCGGGTCAGCTTGTCGCATTGGTTGGAGGCAGCGGAGCCGGAAAATCTACGCTGATGAAAACGCTGTTAGGAATTGAGCCAACAACCTCAGGAACAGTGTACTTAAACGGAGAAGATTTGCGGCAGCAGTTTGATTTGTATCGATCGCAAGTTGGCTATGTTCCTCAAGATGATATTGTTCATGCCAATTTAACTGTTGAAGAGGTTCTAAGCTATGCCTGTAAGCTACGTTTGCCAACCGATACGAGGGTTCAAACTGTTGTTAATCGGACATTGGAACAAGTGAAACTCAGCCACGTGAAACACACCTTGATTCGAGATTTAAGCGGAGGACAGCGCAAACGAGTCAGTATCAGTGTCGAATTGCTCGCTGATCCAAGATTATTTTTTCTCGATGAGCCGACATCAGGACTCGATCCAGGGCTAGATAAAGAAATGATGGGGTTATTACGTGAGCTTGCAGATCAAGGAAGAACGATTATCCTTGTGACTCACGCTACGGCAAATCTAGAAATTTGCGATCGCGTTGCGTTTATGGGTCGCGGCGGCAAGCTTTGCTATTTTGGTTCACCTCAAACCGCTTTAGAATTTTTTGAGATGCCCGCGAATGACCTGAAGTATTTTGCGGATATTTACATCACGCTCGATCGAGGTCGAACTAAGCAAGAGGTGCAAGCGACCGTTGAGCAATGGGCAGCTAAATTCAAACGTACCGCTGCTTGTCAAAGTGAAGTTATTCTTTCTAAACCAAAACCACAGATTCGTAGCGCTGCAACGCGATCGGGTTTCGCTTGGGTTCGGCAACTCGGATTATTAAGCCAACGCTACGGTCAACTCATTTTACGCGATCGTATCAGTTTGCTTTTAACGCTGCTCACAGGTCCAATCGGCATCACCTTGATTCGTCTTGCGATCGCAGATAAAACTCCCCTGATTCAAGTCTCACCTACCGAAGCGATGCAAGCTTCTTTAGCACTGCGAACCTTATTCATTTTTAGCTGCATTGCAATCTGGGTCGGAATCTCTTGTGCAGCCCAAGAAATCATCAAAGAAACCGCAATTTATGCGCGTGAACGGTTAGTGAACTTAAGTTTGGCTTCTTACTTAGGATCAAAGCTGGTCGTCCGATCGGCAATTGCACTACTGCAAACCGTTTTAATGGTTGTTGCGATCGCTCTCAATTTTCAATCGCCTGAAGCTAAACTACTTGTTTGGGAAATCGGCGTAGGAATAACAACCTTTCTAACTTTGCTGAGCAGTATTTGCTTAGGATTAATGCTATCTACCTTTGTTAGGAATGAAAATGAAGCAAACAATGCCTTGCCGTTGATTATGATTCCGCAAATTATTTTCTCCGGAGTGCTGTTTGAGCTAGAAGGATCACCTGCAAAGTTTGCTTGGCTTCTACTTAGCCGCTGGTCGGTCGGAGCCTATGGCGCGATCGTCGATGTGAATGCGATGATTCCACCTCCAATCAATCTGCCAGGACGCGCGCCGATTCCGCAACCGATTCAAGTTAATGCGATATATGAAGCAACTTGGCATAACTTAGGGCTGAATTGGAGCTTGCTCATTTTAAGTAGCTGCCTCTATCTTGCGATCGCATTTATTCTGCAAAAACGCAAGGATATCATATTCACCCGGTAACCATTAAGCGTGCACAGTTGGCATGCTAACTGTGCAAAAATTCAAGCTTGCCCTAACCCTCTCCCTAGGAAGAGAAAACCAGAGTTCTTGCTCCCTTCTCCCCAGGGAGAAGGGTTGGGGATGAGGGCACAGAGTCGCTAATGCACAATTGGCATACTTCCCAACCGATTCACTGGTGAGCGCGGTATGCGATCGCTCAGAATCTAAAGGCATCGATCGAGATATTGCAGCAGCTTGACAGGATCACAATCTACTCGTTCAAGCCGCCGCGCTGGAAAATCAAGATACTCATTACGATATATCGAGTTTAAATCTAACCGTGGGGTTTGGGCTGGTCAGAGAGTTAAACTGACTCGCACATCGTTTGATGTATCACAGCCCCTTAAGGGACGAATCGCTTTCTTGTCAAAAATTGTCCGGACGATTGGCTGATCTTGCAGTTCTTATCTGTAAACTAACTCAACACTGAAACTTCAACACTTAGAACTTAAACCAGCCCTTATGCTCCCAAAAATTCAAGGTTCCATTGCCGCAGGACATGCCAAAACAGTCGAAGCAGGCTTAGAGATGTTTCGTCTGGGCGGCAATGTCTTTGATGCTGTTGTCGCAGCGGTGATGACATCTTTTGTTGCTGAGCCAACCTTGACTTCTCCCGCAGGCGGCGGCTTTCTACTCGCGCATACACAAGCTGGGGAAAGCGTTCTGTTTGACTTTTTCACCCAAACGCCACGCCAAAAGCGCTCTCCCGACGCAGTTGATTTTTACCCGGTGCAGGTCAGATTTGGCAACGTTTTGCAAGAGTTTCACATTGGGCTGGGTTCAATTGCCGTGCCGGGTACGATCGCCGGACTGCTGCATGTGCATCGACGACTAGGACGGTTGCCCCTAGCCTGGGTTGCTGAACCCGCAATTCACTATGCCAGAACCGGAGTTGAAGTCACTGCGTTTCAGAGCTACTGCTGTCAGATTTTGTCACCGATCTTGCTCAATAACCCTGGCTCACGGCAGGTTTTTACAGTGCAAGGAGAGTTACCGCAGCCGGGAGCGCTGTTTACGATGCCCGATTTGGCAGAAACGCTGTCTTACTTAGTGGCAGAGGGTGCCGATGGCTTCTACAAAGGCGAAATTGCTCATCAGCTTGTTAAAGACTGTCAAGAGCAGGGTGGCTATCTAACGCTAGCGGATTTGCATCATTATCAGGTCATTGAGCGGCAGCCGCTGACGACCCGCTATCGTGGTAGAACGTTTCTCACTAATCCACCGCCCAGTTCTGGGGGAGCGCTGATTGCTTTTGCGCTAGCACTGCTAGAAGGCACAGAGTTGCCAATGGTGAAATTTGGCTCGACTGAACAGGTGCGCCTGTTGGCTCGCGTGATGCAGCTTACGAACCGAGCCAGAGGCGACGGTTTTGATGCCAATCTCTATCAGGCTGATATCGCGAAGCAGTTTTTGGCGAATGCCCATTTGGCGACTTATGCTCAGCAGTTAAGTTCTCATTCAGCGAATAAATGGGGTAGCACAACTCATCTGAGTGCCATTGACAGTGAAGGCAATGCTGCCAGCGTCACGACTTCTAACGGTGAAGGTTCGGCTTATGTGATTCCGGGAACGGGAATCATGACCAACAACATGCTGGGAGAAGCCGATCTGCATCCGCGTGGCTTTCACGACTGGCAGGAGAACGTCCGCATCTCCTCGATGATGGCTCCGACGATGATTTTGCGGCAGCAGCAGCCAGAGATTGTGCTCGGTTCTGGCGGCTCTAATCGAATTCGCACGGCAATCTTGCAGGTGATTTCCAATTTGCTCGACTTCAATCTGTCGGTGGAGCAGGCAGTGAACAGCCCGCGCATTCATTGGGAAGCTGGAGTGTTGAACCTGGAACCCACCTTTGAGTCACTGGTGATTGACCGCAGCATTTTTCCGTTTGATCAAGTGCTAGAGCTGTGGCAGCAGCAAAATATGTTTTTTGGTGGTGTTCATGCCGTGACTCGTAGCCAGACTGGAGAATTTGCCGGGGCGGGCGATCGAAGGCGAGACGGAGCGGTTGGGATTCTGATGGGTTGATCTACAAGATTTGCGGCTCGACGCACACCATCTGACTGTGCGATCGCATGCTGAAGCCGTTGTGCCTGATCGCTTGCCCAGTGGATCTTCGGGCGCGAAGAGATAGCGATCGATCGACCCAATAATTCGAGCGCGATCGCCATGAGCCGTATCTAGACGAAATAGCAGAACCCGGCGCACTGCTGCGAATTCGCGCTCCCCAAAAGATGGGTAAAACCTCGTTGCTATATCGCCTTCTGGCAGATTTATGCGAACAATCCTACTGTGTGGTGAGATTCAACGTTTGGCGCGATGTCGATCGCCAAACCCTACAAAATCTGCCGCACCTGTTGCAGTGGTTTTGTCGCACGGTACGCGACGCTTTAGATTTAGATCCGCTTGCTTGGAACGGTGATCTACCACTCGAAAAGATGAAACGTCTCGATATTTTCAAAGTTATGTACTGAAGCAAATTTAAATTCCCTTAGTGGTGATTCTCGATGAAGCGGCTGGCTGTTTGAGCATCCTGCGACTGCCAAAGACTTTTTTGCGTTACTACGCGGTTGGCATGAAAACGCAAAGAGTCCAGGTATGGAAATTTGGGAGCAGCTTCGGTTAGTCCTTGCCTACTCGACCGACGACTACATGAAATTTGATGGTTCAACGTTTGGTAATGTCGGACGAGTGGTTCGATTAGCACAACTCAATCAACAACAAATCGAACAACTCATTAAGCAGTACGAATTGCCCAGACTTGGCAACGCGGAAGTGATTAGTTTGATGAGTATGGTCGGCGGTCATCCCTATCTGATTCAACAAGCTCTGTACTACCTCAAGAATCAAGAACAGTCGTTGGCTGACCTCCTACGGTTAGCTCCAACCTTGCAGGGGATCTACAAATCTCATTTAGAAGAACTATCCAATAAGTTAAATACTCAACCCATTCTCTATGCTGCTTTCAAGCAGATACTTCACGTTGAGAATAAAGCAAAATTAAGCCAAGAGCAAACGTTTAAGCTTGAAGGCATGGGCTTGGTTCAGTTGCAGGGCAATCAGGTGCACTTAAGCTGTGAACTGTATGATCGCTTCTTCCGTGCCTGGTTCTGAATCTGGAGGTAAAATCTGCTTGTATATTGAACGGAAGAATAGCCAGAAATAGCATAAAAGAACCGATGTCGTGTTGATTGTCGATCGTCAAACTTCAGTCCTCTGTTTACCAGCAACTGTCCTTGAAGCGCTCGCGGCTATCGATGCGAGAATTTTGCCCGATAATTAAGCTGGTAAAGCCACCAACTCTAGATCGCGATCGCATTATTGATGTTTCTACATCAATAATTGTGCTTAATTTTGAAATTGCTTCGTTAAGTTGACAATGCCGTTGACAATACCAGATGCTCGTATCAAACTCAAGCGGCTTTATCTCCCAATTCCTGGTTGACCGACTACTAGAATTTAAGCCTTGAATATGAGAATGTCGCTTTTGCTCAAAGCCGTACCACTGCCCAAATTAGCAATCTGAGTTTGTGGAAGCAAACCATTACCATCCGGATCGAAGAACAGCGCACCCGTACTGGAGTTATAGATAAATTGTTGACTACTAGTAGTGGCAGCACCAAGCGTCAATTGAGCATCTGTCAGTTCAACATTCGCAGGAAGTTTTCCGTCGAAGGCAGTATCGGCGATCGCAATCTTATCCGTTCCACTTGTAAAGTCAGTAATTGTATCAACTCCTTCTTTGAGGGAGTAAAACATAAATTGGTCTGCTCCCCTGCCTCCAGTCAGAACATCATTGCCTGCTCCACCCACAAGAGTATCATTGCCGTCACCACCAACTAAGTAATCGTTCCCATCTCCACCGATGAGCAGGTCATTGCCTGCTCCACCGATTAAAGTGTCATCTCCAATTCCACCATTTAGTGTGTTGGAATTATTCTTGTCTCCAATAATTGTGCTTTTTGGTTGATAAACAACCCCATCACCATTCGTATCGACCTGAAACGCAGCTTCAAGAGTGAGGGCTTCAGTCGAAGTAGGAGACCAACCGCCTGCGGAAGACTGGAGATTCCAGTTTGCGTCCAAGTTCCACACATACAGCAAGTTGGTCGAAAGCTGCTTCCACAGCAGTTGGTTTGTGCCGTTAATCGTTTCGGCTGCCAACACTTGCCATCCGGCAAACTGATTGTCTTGCACCATCTGCTGATTCAGCCGAATCGCTTGGCGGTTATTACCTACTCCAACGAATAAGTTCCGTCGCTCGTCACGGTTAAGTGTTGTACTCCCTTGCGCTTCGATCGCTGCAAGTCCAGATCCAACGATCCCATCATTATTTGCGTCGACTTGAAAGGCGGTCTCGGCTGCAAGAGCTTCAGTCGAAGTGGGAGACCAACCGCCTGCGGAAGACTGGAGATTCCAGTTTGCGTCCAAGTTCCACA
>CAXTDB010000016.1:24163-31165 GCA_964242045.1 uncultured Leptolyngbya sp.
ATCCGGCAAACTGATTGTCTTGCACCATCTGCTGATTCAGCCGAATCGCTTGGCGATTGCCATTGACCTCAACCCACAGGTTCCGCTGAGCATCGCGTAGTAGAGCAGTGCTACCAGCATTTTCAAGATCAACGGTTGTTCTAAGATTCACTGATTGAGAACTGTATGAAGTTCTACCCCCATTCTTCGAGACATCAACTCCAAAACTGCCATTGATAACAACCGAACTATTATCAATGAATCGAACAATCAAGTCACCTGGAGACCCAGCAAAATCTGCTTTCGGTAAAAAGCGTAACCGAGCATCTGCTTTCAAGGTGAAAGCACTGCGATCGGACATCTGTGCGCCAATTGGAACCGTCTGCCAAAGAGTTCCATCCGTGGAATATTGCCAAAGTCCTTCCGTATCGGGCTTGGCATTATTTGCAGTAATTGCAATTCCGGCAAGACTCCCTTGATCGAGACTATCGTTGAAATTGCTAGCGAACAAGTTAGAGATCGTCATCCCCTGGGGATCACGTACAGTTTTACCGATCGCTGTCAAAGTTGCAACTCCACCCGCGATCGGAGCATTGTTAACTCGAAAAACAGATTGCCCAACTGATAGCTGCTCTACACTGATCGGACTCGCCGAAGTGGAGCGATTTGGTGTAGGAGATGCCGTTGCAATCGCCGCGATCGCGCTTCCATCAGAAGACTGCAATGTCTTGCCGACATCCGTATTGGCAATGCTAGTATCGACTAGAGCCATACTGAGCGTAGGTGCTTCTCCACCTGCGCCCGGTAGAGTATTAAATCGAAGTTGATAGGATTTTGGCAGGTATAAGCCATTATTGCTACTGAGCGGTGAGATAGCAGTCCAGGTTGTCCCATTCATGCTATACTCCCAAGCCCCGATCGAACTTACAATCACATTGGTAATGACAACTCCCCAAAATCCTGCATCAGCCAGAGTTCCATAACTTTTTTGATCGTACTGGAACTGATCGCCATCCGAAAACCGCGCTCCCACCAAAGCATCAATGGTTTGAACAGGGAGACTCGCGGGATTCTCTTGACCAGAAACCGTAAGTCGAATTCCAGTGGTTGAATCTTTTGCAACGGGTCGAAAATCGTTAACGGCTTCGACTTTACCTGTCAGCATTGTTGTCGTTGCCGAATAGCGCGTTGTTCCGCCCACGCCTGCTGCTACTAGATTGACTCGCTGCCCTACATTAACGACTCCACCACTGTTGTCGATCAGATAAGTCGTTAGAGGTGGAATATCGCCGTTGTAATTTGCTCCGGGGTTAAACCGAATCTGCGTTGTACTAGAAACTAAATAAGCATTGGATTGACTGATATCAGTCGGCAAGGTCACCCATTGATTCTGAACTAGAACCTCCCATCGCCCTTTCTGATAGGAAAGCTGTTGATCGGCAGATCGATTGGTGCTGACGCTAACGAAATCTTGAACGATCGCGATTCCTGCAAATGCGTTTTGATTACTGTTTCCTGCATCCAAGACATCTTGAAATGCTGTGCCAAAGAGGGAATCTACGGATTGAGGCGCAGTCGTATCTTCCGCAAAGGTTGGAAATGTAGGAACAGATCCCGACACAACAGTAGGCGCATCATTGATTGGATTAACTTGAATTGTACGCTGAATCGTAGTTTGACTAAAAGCGCCACTTTGACTTTGGTATCGAGCATCTGCGATCGCACCTGAATTAAAATCAGGCAGGCTAGAATCAATCAATCGAGCCTCGATCGTTCCAGGTTGACCGTTAAAGTTTGCACCTGGAAGAAATCGAATCGAGGTATCTGCTGTGAGTAGTAATGCTTGAGATTCCGTCAAATTTGCAGCAATCGTATTCCAGCGAGTTCCATCAAAGTATTGCCATTGTCCCTGATTAGAAGCTGCGGTGTTGCTCACGATCGCAACACCCTTTAGCGTACCATCAACATCAGCAAATCGACTCCCAAACAACTGAGCAACACTCAACGATGTTGGCGTAGTTGTATCTTCATCGATCGCGCTAAAGCTACTGTCACTCCGATCGAACTTAATGCTCCAACCATTGAGCAGACTCCCAAAATTGGCGTTGACTGCTCCTGAGTTTGTATCGTCTTGAATGTAAAGCTTCCATGCTCCATTCAATGCTTTACCGTCTGTGCCAAACTGAGAGAACGTTTTTACAGCGCCTGAAAACTCAGATGGATCAAGATCATTGGCTGAATTGTTATTAAACGGCGAATAGGCTCCACTTTTGAGAGCAAACGTCGCAAGTGCAGCAGGATTATTGTCGCTAAAGCTGAGGGTTAGATTGTTGATTGGATTTCCATCACCCGCATCAGAGAGCAAGACAAGCCGCTGTCCTAAAGGGTTTTCTAGCCAAATGTCAAGATTATTGGCTTGTGTAGCGCTCAAACCTTTCAGCGTGACAGTGATTCCCTGAATCTTGCCATCCAATCCCAGCACGTTCAAAATAGAGGGAGACAAGTCGCTTTGTCCTGCTGGAGGATTGGGTTCATTTGTAGAAGCAGGTCGTCGATCGTAAATCCGCAGCGCATCCGTTTGATTGAACGTTGCACTTAAACTGCTCGTCGGAGCATCGTTCACTGCCCTCACTTGAGTTTGAAACTGTAGCGCGTTGGTGTAGCTGTCTGTGTAATTCTGATCGGTTGTGAGATTAACCCGTGTTCCTGATGTGACGGACACACGGGAATCAATTAGATTAGCCGATAATGAAGTGGCAGCCCCAAAATAGTCAGATGCAGGTACAAACCTGAGTAAAGCATTGGCATTGAGTAGCAGCTGATTGTTGTCGATCGAGTTAGGATTAATTTCAGGAATATCAATCCAGTTGCCTCCATCTTGGTACTGCCATTTTCCTTGACTCGGACTGACTTTATAGTCCCGAATTGCGATTCCTGCCAAGGTTGCACCGGGAGAAATCAGGTAAGTCCCAAACAGAGTGGCGACGGTTGCTCCTGGTATGGGAGTTTGACTGTCTTCAAAGACAGAAGCTGCATTAACGACCTCGGCAGTAGAAGTGGTTAGAGAAGGTGCAAGTGGCATAGGTGTAAAAGAAGCTAAAATTTATAAAGCAGACCCGCACAAGGAACAGCGTGAAAATGAGCATTACCGCACGTAGTTGAGACTTTCGACAAACTTCGAGAATTGATCCGTAAAGATGCTCATCACGGTGCGTTTGCGAATCTTGATATTTGCGTTGACCGACATTCCTGACTGTAATGGGACTTTCCGCTCATTGATTTGCAATACTTGGCGTTCAAGTTTGATTTTGGCGGGAAACGTGTAGTAGGGCTGAATTTGCGTTGGAGGCAAGGCATCTGAACCAATCCAGCTTACTGTCCCTTTGACATCACCAAATTCGCTGAACGGAAATGAATCAATCCGCACATCAACCGCTAACCCTTCTCGCACGAAACCAATATCTTGATTTGTGATTGAGACTTTTGCAACGAGCGCATCAGCAGGAACAACCTTTAGGACAGGTTCGGCAGAACTCGCAACAAACCCTGGCGTATTTGCTTTTAGATCAAACACAATTCCATCGGAGGGCGATCGCACTTCACTGTACTTTAAACTTTGCTGAACTTGACCAATTTGTCCATCCAGTTCTGCGATCTTTTTTCTATTTTCGACAATTACTTTTCCGAATTCACTATCAATTTCAGCCAGGCGCTGAGTATTAGAGGCTAGTTTATCGGTGAAGGTTCGACGATCGCTGGCAACGGAACTTTGTACTTTCGTTTGAGCTTGATCGATTGCAAGTTTGAGGCGATCAAGCTCTTGTTCTAGCTGTTTCGCTTCCGCTTGGCTCGTTTCGGTATCTTGTCTCTGCTTGAAAAACTGAATTTGAGAAATGCTGCCGTTTTGAGCAAGCGGTGTCAAGTTATCTAGAATCTGCTGATTCATCGCAAGGGTACTTCGAGCTGAACCGAGTCGAACTTCAGTCTGTTTTAACTGTTGCTTGAGTTGTTCCCCGTCAAGATGAGCACTGGACATACGAGTGGCAAGTTCTGCTTGATTAGATTGAATCTGCTCTCGTTGTTGCGGGTTGAGGCTTGATGCATTACCGCCAGTGATTTGTATTCTTAAAAGTTGATTATCTGCAACGATCGCGGCTCGATTCTTAGCAAGCGCAAGAAATTGAGCAGGAATTTGTCCAGATGGAGGGGCATCTATCCCCTGCACCTGAGCTTGATAAAATTGATTTTCCTGATTTAAAGCGGTACGAACGCTCTGCAGAGACTGCATCTGAGCCGTATTCATCGTTGGATCAAGTGTTAAGAGAAGATCACCTTTTTTCACAACCTGTCCGTCTTTGACGCGAACGCTCTTCACAACCCCATTCACAGGCACTTGCACTTCTTTGACCGTACCTTCCGGCTCAAGTTTTCCATGTGCAGGAACCGCTTCTTCGATTTTTGCGATCGATGCCCATCCGACTGTAATCGCTGCCACACTCATAATTGTCCAAAGAATTGCCCGCGACCATGTTGATGAGGGCTGCATCATCACAGGATGCTCAAATTTTGCTGGTTTGACCTTCGCTTGTCTGGGCAGAGGCGAAATGGCATCACGGGACTGTCCATTTGGCTCAGGAGTCTGGTGGGTCAACGTCATGATCGTTCTCCTTTACTCGGTTTGGGCTTCTTGTTGTAGGAACAAGCAGTAGTACTGTCCTTTGAGTGCCATTAGTTCTTCGTGCGTCCCTTGCTCAACCACTCTGCCGCGCTCCATCATCAAAATGCAATCAGCATTCCGGATTGTGGCGAGCCGATGCGTAATGAAAAAAACAGTTCGCCCTTTGAAAGCTCGCATGAGGTTCTGACAGACTTGCCGTTCAGTATGCAAATCTAGCGCACTGGTCGCTTCATCTAAAATCAATAAATTCGGATTTTGCAGAACGGTTCGAGCGATCGCAAGTCGTTGTCGTTGCCCACCGGATAAGGCTGATCCACGTTCTCCAGTTTGCGTATTATAGCCTTGTGGAAGCTCCATGATAAAGTCGTGCGCCACCGCAATCTTTGCAGCTTCAACAATGTCTTCTTGGCTAGCATCAGGATGAGTGAGTGCAATATTATCCTGAACCGTAGTATTAAACAATAAAGTATCTTGCAAAACAGTTCCGATTTGCTGACGCAGTGAGTAAAGCTCCACTTTGTGGACATCGTAGCCATCGATCAGAATACGACCAGATTCTAAGTCATATAGGCGCGTGATTACTTTCGTTAGTGTGCTTTTTCCAGCACCGCTCTGCCCGACAACTCCGATAAATTGCCCAGCGGGAATATCTAGACAAATGTTATCGAGTTGGCGATGAGGACTACGATCGAAGCGAAAACAAACGTTTTGATACCGGACGTGACCTTGAATCGCAGGCATTGGAACATGACTTCGAGCTTGAGTGCCGTCGTGATCGATCTCTTTGGGGGTGTCGAGAATATCACTCAGTCGCTCTAGAGAAAGTGCAGTTTCTTGAAAGTTCTGCCATAGCTGAATCAAGCGGAGTAAGGGACTGGTAGTATAGCCAGCAATGATCCGAAAAGCGATCAGTTGTCCTAGCGTAATTTCACCCTGTAAGACTAAATAAGCACCAACCCAAAGCAGGAGTAACCCAGATAGATGATTGAGAAAACTGCTGATAGAACTTGCGGTTGTGGAAGTAAAAACGGTTTTGAAGCCTGCATTCACATATCGAGCATACTTCTCTTGCCATTGCCAGCGCGATCTCAGTTCAATATTCTGTGCTTTGACCGTCTGAATTCCAGTCATTACCTCGACTAAATAAGATTGTGTTTCGGCGTTTCGTTCGGCTTTTTCGCGATTTTGCTGGCGAATGATTGGGGACACAACGATCGTCAGTAATGCAAACAGAGGCACAGTGACAAGTGCAACCACACTTAACAGAACGCTGTACCAAAGCATGATTACAATATAAATCACAGAAAAAGCTGCATCTAACACGACGGTTAGCGCGGTTCCTGTGAGAAATTGCCGAATGTTCTCTAGCTCATTAATCCGAGTGGAGAGTTCTCCAACGGGTCGCCGCTCAAAGTAGCGGAGTGGAAGGCGCAACAGATGATCAATCACCTCCGAGCCAAGCATCATATCGATCCGATTCGTGGTTTCGAC
Organism: uncultured Leptolyngbya sp.; assembly: GCA_964242045.1. Classification (GTDB taxonomy): domain Bacteria; phylum Cyanobacteriota; class Cyanobacteriia; order Leptolyngbyales; family Leptolyngbyaceae; genus Leptolyngbya. The sequence continues at coordinate 30,312 of CAXTDB010000016.1, forward strand.
AAATAGGGTTGTTCTTAGCCCGGTTAGTAATGCTTCAAATATTGCGAGAACAATCAGCAGTGTTCCTAAAATATTGAGCGTTTCTTTCCCGTTCTGAATAATGACTTTATCAACAATAACCTGAGTGATTAGCGGGTTCGCCAGGGTGAAAAGCTGCACACAAAATGAAGCGATTAGTACTTCTATCAATACTTTTCGGTGTTTGACGATCGCTGGAATAAACCACTTGAGTCCGAATCCTTGTTTCGGTGTATCTTTAGTTGGTTGTAGCAGCAGAACTTCGCCTTCTTCGCCCCAAGCTTCTATAAGGTCGATCGGCTTACGGCGTTGAATGCCTTGTTCTGGAATGGCGATGATGAGTTCTTTCTCGGTGGCTTTGTAGATGACTGCAAAACTATCTTGCCATCCAACCAGAATCGGGGTTTGCAGACGACTCATTGCGACCGTTGGTACTTTCGCAAATTGAGCAGTCAACCCCATTAATTCTGCGACCGCGCCACAGAACTGAAGTGAAACTGCGCCTGTACGCTGTTGCTGACTGATCAAAGCACGACGAAGAACATCCCGTCGAAAGGGAAGTCCCCACAGTTGAGCCAGCATTTGAAAACACGCCAATGTGCCATCAATTGGCCCTCGTCCTCGACTAAAAGGATATTTGGCGCGACGCTGCTGACTTTCATCCTCTAAAGCAAGGGGTTGAACAGGGGCATCAAAAGCTTCGATCGAGGGAACAATCTCTGTTTCTGTTTCAGGTAAAACACTAGGCTCTAGCGTTAAGTTTCCAGGTATGCCAATCAAACGCGCTGTTTGGCTTTCTACTTGTAACGTCGTTTCTGCTGCGCTTGCTTCGACTT
>CAXTDB010000017.1:0-30287 GCA_964242045.1 uncultured Leptolyngbya sp.
CAAAAACAATAGAGGTGTGCAATGTTTGACAGTCTTTCTAATGTGGCTTACATTGCCGCGAGTGCCTTGTTTATTTTGAGCTTGAGCGGACTTTCTAACCAAGAAACCGCGCAGAAAGGAAACTGGTATGGCATTGCAGGAATGTCGATCGCGTTTCTCGCAACCATTCTCCGCAGTGATGTCACAGGTTACGGAATTTTAGCCTCAGTCATTGTTCCTGGAGCGATCATCGGTGCAATTTTGGCGGGTCGGGTTGCAATGACTCAAATGCCGGAATTAGTCGCAATGCTGCATAGCTTTGTGGGAATGGCTGCGGTGTTAGTTGGGATTGCAAATCATCTACAGCCGCAGACTCTAACCGGAGCCGAGGCAACGATTCACCAAGTTGAAATCTTCATTGGTGTATTTATTGGAGCAGTGACGTTTACAGGCTCGATCGTGGCTTTCGGTAAGCTGCGAGGATTAGTGAGCAGCAAGCCGTTGATGCTTCCAGGACGACATTTATTGAACATTGGATTGTTAGTCGCCTGTGTCGGATTAGGTTCGCAGTTTCTCAGCGCTGAATCAACTTCAGCATTGTTGATCATGAGCGCGATCGCTGGAATTCTCGGCGTTCATCTCGTCATGGCGATCGGCGGTGCAGATATGCCCGTCGTGATCTCGATGTTGAATAGCTATTCTGGATGGGCGGCAGCAGCAGCAGGATTTATGCTATCAAATGATTTGCTGATCATTACAGGTGCATTAGTCGGCAGCAGTGGCGCGATTCTAAGCTACATCATGTGTAAAGCGATGAATCGATCGTTTATTAGTGTGATTCTTGGCGGATTTGGAACCGGGAACACTTCTAAAGCAAAAGAAATCAGCGGAGAAGCGAAATCGATTTCGATCGAAGACACGATCGAGCAGTTAGAGAATGCTAACAGCGTAATCATTGTTCCAGGGTATGGAATGGCGGTCGCACAAGCACAACATCCGATTTCTGAAATTACGAAAGCGCTAAGAAGTCGTGGAGTGAATGTTCGGTTCGGCATTCATCCGGTTGCAGGAAGGCTTCCGGGACATATGAATGTGTTACTCGCTGAAGCAAAGGTTCCTTATGATATTGTTCTCGAAATGGATGAGATCAATGAGGACTTTCCTGAAACCGATGTGGTGTTAGTAATTGGGGCGAATGATACAGTAAATCCGAGTGCGGTTGAAGATCCGGATTGTTCGATCGCTGGAATGCCTGTGCTTGAAGTTTGGAAGGCGAAAAGCGCGATCGTGCTTAAACGCAGTCTGGGTAGTGGATATGCAGGTGTTGAAAACCCATTGTTCTACAAAGAGAATACTTACATGCTTTTTGGCGATGCGAAGAAGAATACCGATGCAATTTTGAACAAGCTTAATTCATTGGTCATCGCCTAGTCCCCGTTGCGTCTAGCAACCGTAGAAGCTTAAGCGCTTTTACGTCTTTTCAAGGTCAAACGTCATGGTAATCGCCTGATTTGATAACTCTAGTCAGGCGATTTTTTTGCAAGTGACCCCAGCCAAGTTACTGCCACCAACTGCCCAGGCTACATAACCGATCGTTATGTAGACACTGTGAGAAAAAGCTCTCCTCTGTCTTAAGTCGAGTTGGAGATCGAACTCGATCGCCTATCTCACGGTTGTAATGTCTTCACCGTGAGAACCTGCGGCGGTGTTGCATCAGGTGGATAAAGAAAATCAAACTGCACCAAGCGACGTTCTTGAGGCTTCATCTGTAAGGTAATCAGCGGATCGCCTTGTTGACCGCGTTGCTGTACCAAATGAGCATAGTAGGTTTGCGGTAAACCTCGATCGTCGTTGTATCTCAGTCGCACTGTTCCACGAAAGTTCATCTGAGATCCTGGAGGCTGCAAAAAGCGTAATCCTTGCTGAGTGTCTTCGCGTTTAAGCGGTGTTTCAACAGTTACAACAACGGTTTGAGATTGATCAGTTGTGTTCTGCAAAGGCATCGTTAGACTGTACTGAATCGCATAGTTTCCGTGTGCTTGATATGCAGTGTCAGGATAGCGACGAATCAGCTTTGCACTTTGATTTTGATTTGTACCTAGTGTGCCGCGATTGAGTGTTGCTAAACCGTACGAGAAGCCTCTTCCGGGTTCTGGTGTGGCAAGAAAATCGCGACCTTGATCAACGATTCGCCCATTCCATTGAGAACCGACTGCAACTCCGGCAACTCGTCCATAGATTACACTGCCTTCGGTTTGCTCGATCGGGGTTGGAGTTTTGTCACGCGGTTCTGAAACAGTCGCCGTATTTAGCAACGTTTGCCATTCTTCTACAGTTGGTTCGCGCTCTGTGCCATCCAGGTTTTGCTTTGCGAACATTCCTAAGCTTGCAAGATAAATATTTCCGGTGCTGCGGAGTCTCATCAAGGTCGATCGACCATTCAGCGGTGGAGTCAATGTCTTAACGGGAATCGGCAGATTGAGCAACATTCGGCTTTCTCCAGGTGGAATCACGACCTGAGCCGGAAAGATATCTTGTCTGAGTCCGCGCAACACATCACCCACAGCACGACTTCCGGGACCTGAGAACGTTTTGTTGTCATCGTTTTCCACCACAGCAGGCAGAGGAATAAAAGGTGCATCAGGCTGGCTCAGATAGCTTGCGGCTTGAAGAATATCGATCGTCACAGGTTCCTTGCCTGGATTGTTCGCAATCACTCCAATGTAAAGCGTTCTCAAATCTGTGGGTGTGAGTGCTTTAGCAATGTGATGTGCAAAGATATCAAAGCGTCCTGAAAAAGCTTGATTGAGGTGAGCAGATGGAACTTGCTTTCCAGCGGGCGGAAACGTTGAAAGCAAAATTCCTTCGGTTTGTACGACTTCAGGACTGTTGCTGTTGAAGACTAAGACCGAATCTAACTCACCAGGGAGCGATCGCATTTCTTGAGGCTGCACGATCGTTTGTGGCTGCGGTTTGGGAGTTGGGGTTGGAACTGGAGTCGGAACTGGGGTCGGGGTTGCTTGTGACAAAATCAAACTGGCAAGAAGCGACAACATAGAAAGACGCAAAATCGGGAGCGGTGACAATCATACCGAAAAAGCGGCTTGCTATCGTTTGAGTTGGGGGATTGCGATCTCCTCTTAGCGGATAGTTTCAGAAGTCATCGTTATCACCTTGTCCCACCGAGAAATTAATTTTCGGGCTAATCGAGGAATGAGCCATTCGCAGCGATATTGAATTCTTGCGCTGAGTTGTCGAATTGCGACTGCTATAAACAAACCGATATAGATCCAATAAGAAGAATCTGTAGCAAAAACTACCGTTTTTGATGTTTGAGTTCGCTTGTTAAGGTATTCTGACATTAGTTTAATCTGCATTCTTCAAGGACTGAAGCGTTTTTTGATGAAAAAGTTCTCCCTTGGAAGCAGCACTGGGTTCTTGCTGCGTCATCGACTCAATAAGCGATCGCTTCACGCGGCGAATCAACCCCAATTTTCTTATTCACAAATGCTTTCTTGCTGGTTCGGCAGTTTTCTCAGCATTGCAGCGTTAGCTTATCTTTCTGTCCACACCAACTATCCGCTGATTGCAGCTCCGTTTGGTGCAGCCGCAGTCATTTTATTTGCAATACCAGACAGCCCGCTGGCTCAACCTCGCAACGTGATTGTGGGCAACTGCATTAGTGCGATCGTTTGTGTCACTTTCGTTCAGTGCTTTGGAACCGCTCCTTGGGTAATGGCGTTGTCTGTTGCGACTGCAATTAAACTGATGCAATTAAGCCAAACGCTACATCCGCCAGGAGGCGCTGTCGCATTAGTGGGAGTGATGAATGGAGCTTCTTGGGATTTTGTCTTTACTCCTGTATTAGCCGGATCGCTGATCATTGTGCTGTGTACGGTTGCATTTAACCACCTCACCGCTGAAAGAACCTATCCGAAGCGTTGGTTTTAGCGATCGGATGAGGAGTTTTTCGGCATTCTGCAATGAATCAAGCAAGACTCTATTGATTGAGCAGATCATCTAATTCGGCATAGCTCGGTAATGCAGTCTCGATCGCTTTCCCCGCTCGCAACACAATGCGATCGTGCTGCGAGCGGGATAGTAACTCTCGATAGTTTCGCGCTTTGAATAGCACCAAATCCGCAGGCAACCCAACCCCAATTCGCCCTACATTCGGCAATCCCATTAAATCTGCTGGCGTGGAGGTCACTGCGTTTGCCCAATCGCCAAACGGATGATCAAGCTGAGCAATTTTCACCGATTGGCTAAACACTTCTAACGCATCGTGATCGCCATACGCATGAAACGGATCGCGGCAGTTGTCGGACGCGATCGCTACCGGAACTTTCGCCTGTTTCAACTCGTGTAATAAAGTCACACCTCGCCATCTCGGAGTTTTTCCGGGTCGTCTGCCTTGCAGGTAAAGATTGCACATCGGTAAGCTGACGATGCCAATTCCGGCTTTTTTGACGAGTGCGATCGTGGTTTCTGCCGCAGTTTCTTCTTGCACTGACAAACTACAACAATGACCGCAAACGGCTTTTCCTCGGTACTTTTGTCTGATTGCAGTTTCCGCAACCCGACGCAAGGTATCTGAGTTTGGATCGTCGTTTTCGTCTGCGTGAAAATCTAAATTCAACTTCCGCTCTTTAGCTAGTGAAAAAACGCGATCGATCTGTTGATCAATGTCTGGATTAATAAATGTCACTCCGCCTAAAATTCCGCCAGATTCTGCAACTAAATCCGCAAGTTTCTCTCCTTCAGGTGTTAAAAAGTAATCTAATGAAACCAAGCAAACTGCTTGCAAAATAATTCGATCCGCCCACTTTTCCCGCAGTTCTCGAAACACTTCAAAACTGATCGCTGCTTGCTTTCCTGCTGAATCCAAATGTGTCCGAACTGCTTTGGTTCCATGAGCATAGCTGCACTTCAAACCAAACTCCATGCGGCGATACACATCTTCCGCGTTCCAGTTCTTCTCTGAATCTGCCTTCACGGTCATTAACGCGCTCTCAAATGTTCCATCTGGATTAGCGGCGCGATTCCAAATATGACCTTTATCTAAATGCGTATGCAAATCTACAAAACACGCCCAAATCATCCCGCCCTGTAAATCGATCGATGGATACGCATAATTGCTATAAGTTCCCGCTGCCAAAATTGCATGAATCGCGCCATCCACAATCTCTAGATCAACATGCAGTAAATGATCGACTGGTGGTTTTCGAGTCGCCCACTTATTGCCATTCACCACCAAAGAAGCAGGCACATGAGCATTTCTAATCCAGTAGTGACTTGCATCAAAAATCATAAGACTCTGAGAAATTGCATTCCTCTGATTTTGCCATGCAAATCCAGCAAATCCGAGTAAACTGAAAAAGCTCGAAACCAATGTAGAAAAAGTAACACACTGACATGGAGTGGCATCCTACCGACGCGCAAAGTTTAGCAATCATCGATCGAGAAGTTGGCGATCATGTCTTGTCCCCGGCTGAATATGAAATTGTTCGTCGCGCCATTTACGCTACAGCTGACTTTGACTATAAATCGCTGATCCATTTTTCCGATCTCGCTCTACAATCCGGTGCGGCAGCGCTAGCGGCTCGAACCACGATCATTGTTGATGTGCCGATGGTACAAGTTGGCATCAATACCAACATTCAAAACACCTTTGCTAATCCGATTTATTGCAGCATGGAGACGATCACCCGCCCTCAGAAAGAGAAAACTCGTGCAGCGTGGGGCATTGAAACCTTAGCAAAGCGCTATCCAGAAGGAATCTTTGTCGTCGGACAATCTCAAACTGCGCTGATGACGCTTGCCGCATTAATTCAAGCTGAAGAAATCAAACCCACTTTAGTCATTGCGACTCCCTCTGGCTTTCTCGATGTCGATACTGCCAAAGCGCGATTGAGCGATTCTCTCGTTCCGCACATTCGCACCGCAGGCAGAAAAGGCAGCGCAGTCGTCGCCGCCGCGATCGTCAATGCCTTAGTCGATCTCGCATGGCAAGCCTACGGTGGAAATAACGCAGGCTAATCTCGACGCGATCGACGCTGCGATCGCGGAATACGTTTTCGCGTCGATCTGGGTTGCTCAAATCGCGGTTGTTCAAACTGCTCATCTCGATCGTCGAATTCGTACTGCTCTGCGCGTCGAGGCGGTTCCTTATACTCGTCTTGCTCAAGCTCGATCGTATTTAACCGCCGACTCACCGCTTCAAATTCATCCCGCCGCAAATACGGATAATCGCTCACCCAAACCCCAACGCGACTGACAAACACATCGCTCACTTTGGCAATTCGGCTCAAATCGGGTCGATCGGACATCACCACCATTTCCGCTGTATCCCCGATCCGAATCGCTTGATGTTCCCGTTTCAGCGGCACTTGAATCCGAGTAGCAAACCCCGAATCATCTCCCACTTCAACATTAATTCGCCGCTCCCGATTCTCCGTCACCACCAAATCGCCCCGGTTGTTGACGCTTTCTTGTGTACTCACAACCTCATCGGTCACAAACACATCAAACACTTCACCTCGTAAAAAACCCGCATACTTATATCGTCGATAAGTTGAATTTCGCACCGCTGCTTGAATCGCTGGACTCCAAAGCCAATACACCAGCGCAAACAGCGAAATAAAGAACGTTACTGTTTGCAGGGTATCCTGCAATTCACCTGAGCCAAAGAAAGCCCGAATCAAGAGAATCACCGCCAGAGCCGAAATTGAGATCAACACTCGCCTCAGAAAATCGGGAAACTTGCCCCAACAATACTTATACTGAGCGCCAGTTCCCACGAGGGGAATTAAATCTTCAAATATTTTACGACTGAGAGGAACGAGCATAGTCAACCAAGGCTACGAATTTCTCTCAATTTTATCTGGTCTAACTCAGTTCTGCGGCATTAGACCTTGGTTGAATCGGTTTTAGACAAAGTGTGCAGGGAATATTTACGGATTCGTCGATCGTGTTCGACTTTTGGCTGAGATAAAAATCGGTACTTTTTGCGAGGGGATTCGGGCATCGAGTCACTGAGAATAGATTCAAATCTGAGGAACGCATTCGGAAAAGCTAAGCAACTAGGGGGCAACTAAGTTTGTTTAGTCTATCCGGTTAAAAGCGTCCTTACAGGTAGACTGCCTGACTCTGGGGGCTTTTAAGAGTCAGGCAATTTTTTATTTTTGGACAAACATCCACTTTGCCTCTAGAACTGTCTTTTCTAACTACTTTTCTAACTATCTTTTCTAACTAATAGTGTCAAGTTAGAGCCGTCGATATTCAGCAATTAAAACATGCGAGAGGTCGTTATTCCTCTGATCAAATATTCTTGAAGACAGCCGAAGTCAGCTTCGATGCTCTGCCAGAGCGATCGGCACGAGTTCTTCTTACGTTCTGTAGGCTCAGATTATTTTTGAACGATGAAGTCCTTTTACTAATCAGTGAGCGATCGAATTTCGCAAATCTGAACATGCCTTTAGAAAGAGTAAGGCAGTTTAGATTCTGCTAAATTAGTAACATAAGGCACAGAAAAAGATTCGGACATGCGCTCAATCATTGAGTCGTAATGGTGACAGGTTTGATGTGTCTCCTGCAATATCTATTGAGGAGGCTCTCATGAAAGATCTCGATCGTAAAACCCAAAATTGGTCGCTCTACAAAGACCTAGAACTTCTGCCTCATTCACAAACCCGCCTAGAATCAACTCCTACATTTGGATTAAATCGACTTTGGCATGGATTGTTGGGAGTCTTAGCAGAAGAACTCGTTGAAGAGCAGCGCGCTGAATATCTAGAGCGCTGTCTGCAAAAAACTCCTTCTAAATCCCAAGAACCAGTGCGGAGAAGTGGTGTACGGCAGTTCCTTAAATTGATTGAATAGGTCGTCTGCGACTGCAATATCGCACTAAGGCAACAAATAAGCCAATTCCAGTTAGATATTTCAGCGGATCAGGAACTAGCGGGCTAGGCGAGAAAAACCCCTCGATCGTGCCCGCTATCACCAACATCGGAATCACTCCGAACATCAACTGCGCGGCTTTTAAACTGTAGACTTTGATCGCATCGATGCGGCGATATTGTCCCGGAAACAGAATGCCGCGTGCAATTAACAATCCCGCTCCTCCAGAAAAGAAAATCGCTGGCAACTCTAACGATCCATGCGGAAATACAAACGCCCAAAATGGAAATGCAAGATTGTTCTGCCCGACTAATGTTCCAATTGCACCAATGAGTAAACCGTTGGTAAACAGCAAAAACATCGTATAAATCCCGATCGTCATTCCTCCAGCAACCGCTTTGAAAGTCACACCTAGATTGTTTGTCATAATCTGACTCGCAGCGGTCGGCTCACTGCCTAAGATCGAACCCATCCAAAGCTTGCCTTCATCGCGCACTGTCCGAATCAGATGCTCCGGAACAATCAGTTCGAGAAATTGCGGGTCGCGCCACGAAAACCACCACGCAATCAATCCACCGATTAGAAATAAACCTGTTGCGATCGCAGTATACAAAAACGTTTGCTGCACTACTTCCGGCAATCCCCAACGGTAAAAGTCGATCGCGTTTTTCCATTCCTGTTTGCGCGAACCTTGATACACCTGACTGTAACTACGAGAAGTTAAGCGCTGAAGATCTTGCACGATCGTATTTCCAACCCGCGCTTGATTAGTGCGCGCTCGTGCGAGATCTGCCGACACCGATCGGTATAAACTCGCGAGATGTTTGATTTCTGCGGTAGAGAGCGATCGCAATCCGCGTCGTTCGATTCGCGTGAGCAGTTCATCTAATTGTTTCCAGTTCGGTTCACGTCGAGCAATCCAGCGGTTTACATTCATAGTTTTATGAAAAAGAGCGTATCGATTTTGGCAACCTCGCCTAAGATAGCCTCAGTCTTCCTGGTGTGATTTAGTTGCATTGAAGTTATGTCCAATCTTAGTCCGATTCAGCCGTTGAGCGTTGGGAATGTTGTAAATGCTAGTGTTAAATTATACCGCTCTAACGTAAAACGATATTTGATTTTAGTACTGCGATCGTATCTCTGGTCGCTTGTGCCAATTTATGGATGGGCGAAGAGTATCGAGATCTCCGGTCGGATTTCTCGTTTGGCGTACCAAGAGTTAATCAATCAGCCTGAAACGCTGAGCGAAGCTTATCAAAAAACCGATCGACAAATCTGGAACTTTCTAGGGGCTGGCTTGTTGATGGGATTGATCAATTTTGCACTCGTGATCGGGGCTATTATCGCAACTTTTTTGTTCAGCTTCCTAGTGGGTATCGTACTCTCAGCGCTTCAGTTTAAGCCGCGCACAGACATTTTTAGTTCTGTGATAATTACGCTGCTGTTTCTACTGTTTCTGTTGGTAATCCTCTGGATCTGGCTGCGAATATTTTCGCGACTGTTCATCTTTGAAGTTCCGTTAGCGATCGAAGACGGTGTAGATGCTGCAAGTACGATCGGGCGCAGTTGGAATCTCACCAAAGGATCAGTCGGGCGAATTCAGTGGATTGTGCTTGTTGCCGGATTGTTGAGTTGGATTCTGATTTCGCCTGCTTTCTTTATCTTGGGAGTCTTAGGAGCCGCAAGCTCCACCAGCGATGAAATCTCTGCGATCGCAGGTTTGCTGTTTTACGCCGTACTTTTTCTACTAAGTGCGCTAATTCTACCGTTTTGGCAAGCGATTAAAGCCGTCGTTTATTATGACGTGAGATCGCGCCGGGAAGGTTTGGGATTGGAATTGCGCGATCGCGGCTAAATTGGGAACATCTTCCATCGAAATCACTGCTATGAGTTTGTTTAATCGCATCAAAATCCGCACTCCTGAAAGCGTCGAATTAGAGTTTACTCTCGCGGGAATCGGCAACCGCACGATCGCGCTCGTGGTGGATTATTTGATCTGGGGTGCAGTGCTGATTGGCTTGCTGATTCTCTGGAGTGTATTGTCTTTGCAGATCCGGCGGTATTTTTCCAGCGTTAGCAACCTTGAGCAATGGATTACGGCAATTTCATTTTTGATGACGTTTGCCATTTATACCGGGTACTTTGTATTTTTTGAAACGCTGTGGCAAGGTCAAACTCCCGGAAAACGCTACTGCAAAATTCGCGTGATTCGAGACGATGGACAGCCTGTCAGAGTCGCTCAAGCCATTCTGCGCGCCTTGGTTCGCCCGATCGATGATACGTTCTTCATCGGATTGCTATTGATCGTTCTGACGAAGCGCGAGAAACGATTAGGCGATTTGATTGCAGGAACGTTAGTCATTCAAGAAGAACAAGCGATCGCTGCTTCGACCTTTGCAACCTCTTCTGAAGCCGAATCTTTAGCAAATCAAATCTTAGCTGCTCATAGCTTGAATGCACTACTGCCCGATGACTTTGCAGTGATTCGAGAATACTTGCAGCGTCGATCGATGCTAGATGCGAGAGCGAGAGCCGATTTAAGTCTGAAACTTGCTCGACAAACAAGAGATTTGCTTGGAATGTCAAATCTGCCGTTTCAAATGACACCTGAGCTATTCTTAGAGGCAGTTTATTTGGCATACCAAAAGTGCGACTGATACAGAACGACTGAAATAGCTCAGTGGCAGTAGATTCGGCAACCGAAAAATTACTCTATTCTGCAAATATTGGCTGTAGGATTACGTATAAGCCTTTAGCGCTGCTGTTAAAAAAAACTACCTATACTGACCGAGTTGCTTTGTCTACAAAATGTCAACTTCCAACTCTGTCAACAACCTTGGCTTTCCGAACAGCGATCAAGTATTTACTAATCAGACCACGCTCGGAACTCCCAATACTTATAATTTTGAACTCAAGGGACGCGCCAGTTTTAGAGCGGTTCTGTCAAGTTCGACAGGCGATGCCAATCTGAGTCTTAGCGGAAGCGGAGTCAAAGGGGTAATCCAGTCTAGTAACCCGGAGCAGATCACAGATGGGATCACTCAAATTCTTGATCCAGGCACCTACACTCTGACGATTTCGGCTCCAAATGCCGCCACTTACGGCTTGTCGATGACGGCTAAAGTCGATTCCGCAACGAATCTCTGTTTTGGCATGACTGATTCTCAAACGGATAGCTACGAGCAATCGGCATCAATCCAGACGATGTGTAATTCGTGATCCACATTTCGATAGATGACTGAAAAAGTTCGATCGCGCTACATCTTCGGAAGTTTTTGTGAGGAGGTTTCTGTGCGTCGATCGCTAAAATTTCTCGGTCTTATCTTTGCGCTCTCGATCGTTGGAACTCATCTTCCACAAACCCAAGCACAAACTCCGACGAATCCTGGACTGGCAAAACCTGCGGTTCCCTATGTCCCGACTCCTGAAACCGTAGTGTTGGGAATGTTGGAACTAGCAAACGTGGGACGCGATGACATTGTTTACGATTTGGGATCGGGCGATGGCAGATTAGTGATCACTGCTGCACAAAAGTTCGGCGCAAAGCGGGGAGTCGGAGTCGAGATCAATCCTGGATTGGTGAATCAGAGTAATGAAAACGCGCGACAGGCAGGAGTCAGCGATCGCGTTCAATTTGTTCAGCAAGATTTGTTTCAAACCGATTTTCGAGAAGCCTCGGTTGTGACGCTTTACCTGTTGCCCAAGATTAATTTAGAGTTGCGTCCGAAGCTATTGAGCGAACTTAAACCAGGAAGTCGCGTGGTTTCTCATGCTTTCTCGATGGGAGATTGGAAGCCCGATCGCCGAGTCACGGTTGCCGATCGCACAGCATATCTCTGGATTATTCCCGCACAAGTCGAGGGCACTTGGACAGGAACGCTTTCAACCCAATCTGGACAATCGATTCCCTACACGCTGCGAATGAAACAATCATTCCAGAATGCTCAAGCGACTGCGGAAGTTGCAGGCACAACGGTTAGCCTGCCTCAAGTGAAATTAGTCGGCGATCGCTTATCTCTAGAACATCGTCAGAAGATCAACGGGCAAGACGTTCGAGTGCGGGTGAATGCTCAAGTTGTACAAGATACATTGCAAGGAACGGCTGAAGTGCTGAGCGCAAATTCAACCGAAACCTTGACAATGACGGGAAAACGGACTTCAACTAATCAAGCTAGATAAATTGATCGTGCCTGCAATGTTGCCGTTTGGTGTGACTAGATTGCTGGTGACAACGCCTTGATTAAAGCTGATCGTGCCTTGAGTGTTTGCCAAAGTTGAACCGATGTTTTGAGCGAGTTGCGGAAGGTTGAGCGTAGTTTTCACTGTGCCTAAACTTCCCGTTGTATTGATCGCGGCAATGCCATTTGTAAAGGTAACTGTCCCCGAACCACTTAAGGCATCTGTAACGGTTTGAGTTGCAAGGGCTGACAAATCGAAGGTTGTGCCAACTGAACCAAGCGGACTGGGAATGTTCAGCGTTGCTTGTCCATTGTTGAAAGCTATATTTCCGTTGATTGCATTGATCGGAACTGCAATCTCATCCCCTTGAGTCTGTAGATCTAAAACGACCAAGCCATCATTGAAGTTCACAACCGCTGGAGTATCGCCAGCGTTGAACTTTAATTGATCTTGCGCTGTGAAGTCGATCGATGAAAAATAGCTGCCAATCGGTGTCGTCAAATTTGTCACTAATGCACCGTTGCCAAACTCGATCGAGCCTTTAACTTCACCGAGCAGCGTTGGAATATCAATGTTTACTTTGCCATCCGAGAACGGAATATTTCCCGAAATGCTTTTAACAACATCGCTGACGGTGTTGCTGACCAGTTGAGCAAACGGAACTGTACCCGTTAAGTCTCCGCTGGGTGTGGTGAGATTGCTAGTAACATTGCCTTGATCAAAGCTAAGTGTTCCTTGAAGCTGCTGGAGTGCAGTCGAAGCATCAGTGGTTAACTGCGCGATCGCAATCGTACTTTTTGTTTCTCCGGTTGGGGTAACGAAGTCGGTTGTAAGTTGTCCGTTGTTAAATGTGAGTGTTCCACTGGATTGTTTAAGCGTCGAAAGACTTGGTAACAAAGGAGCAGTCGCGCTGAATAATTCAGTGGTTAAAGGAGTTGTTAAGGTAGACGATTCAAACATATTGGCGATTTTAAGGACTGCGTTTGTACCATACCAAGGCGATCGCACTCAAATCTACCCCTCTAGATGTAGATCGCCTTACTGAGAGATTTGGATGGAAATCGAGAAACTTCTATCTACGCTTATTTGGCTTCTGGAAGCGGATCGTTTGTCGATCGACGAGTCACAATCCATTCAGTATTTCCGACAATATGGTCGTAAATTGCCGTAATTGCAATCACACTCTTAAACACACAGTAAAACGGAATAAATAGACAGTAGATCCAAAAATCTTTTGCCGACTGTTTCACCACATCCGTTCTGACGATCCATGCTGCTAAAGTTTGCAGCGGGCCACTTGCTAACGTGAGCGCGGTCATTGTCCAGATGTACTCTGGCGCAATGTTAGGCGCATCCGCACCTGTTAACGTCAAACTTAATGTAATCGGAAAGGCTTGCAGTGCAATGAAGTGGAATCCTGCACTGTAAACCAGAAGCAATGTCCAGTAGAATTTTTGCCAGTTATCTAAGCGCATCGATCGCACAATGTTCGCCTGATATTTCAGCGTCACTTCGAGCCAACCTTGCGCCCACCGTTTTCGCTGGAACCAGAACGATCGCACATCCACAGGCGCGAGTTCAGTTACCACGATCGTTGGATCATGCACGATATTGTGTCCGCTCAGCAACGTTCTGAAGCTAGCATCAATATCTTCGGTTAGCATTTTCGACGAAAACCCGATCCGCTTCAGAACAGAAGTCCTCCAATACCCGTTTGCACCACAAAACACACCTGTATCGACTAACAGCGATTTTGCCGGATGGCTGACTCCATAGATACATTCAAACTCGACCGCAATCATGCGCGTCATGAAGTTGACCTCTTGATTGCGAATCACGTTTCGTCCTTGTACAGCACTGTAGCGATAATTCGATAGCCATCGCCAAGCGCGCCTGAAACAATCCGCATTCGGATGATGATCCGCATCTAAGATTCCGGTGACTTCTCCGGTAACGATTTCCAAAGCCGCATTAATGTTTTGCGCTTTCGATCGACTTCCTTCGACACACAGCAATTTAAGCTCTGAATATTGCTCTGCCATGCGTTCTAAGCGATCTTCAACAGGTAAACGCTCCGGTCGGTTGTATGCCAGAATCACTTCTAAACCTGCTTCGGGACGCTCGATCGTATTTAGGATATGCTCCAGCGTCTCGAAAATGATCTGCTGCTCGTTCGGCAGATACGCTGCCACAACTAACGAACAGCTTGGCACAGCACCCGAATGTTTTAGCAATGGATAAAGGGGCTGAGTCCGAGGAGCGCGCATAAACCGCTGCACCATCCCGAATTTCGGCATCTTGGCGATGTGACCACGACGATACGTAAGCGCCGTTGACAATGCCTCTCCAATCACCACGATCGATGTCACCAGATACAAAATCGGAATCAAGACGTGGAGAAAGGAAAGATCCCAACCGTTCTCCAGAATGTAGTAATACAGCACCGTTGGCAGACCGATCACAACAAAATGCGTCAGTAAGATTTTGTCGAGGATCGGACCAAAAAGACTAACGGGCTTGTGCAGCAGTCCCTTACGCATAACAGTTTTTTAACAACCAAAAAGGGTTCTTCATCGATAGAAACCATGTGTTACAGAACTTGTCAAATTCATCAAGAAGTAAAATCGGCTCCGAATTTACTCAAACCCTGACCCTTTCTATCTTTCAAGAAATAGGAGATTGCTTAGAATTTGATGCTGATTTAGATTTCTCTCGTAAGCCGACAAATCCGGATCACGATCGAACTTCACAGGGTTTCACATAGATTACGGAATTTTGACAAACAAAAAGGCTTTGTGAACAACAACTTTTGCCACAAAGCCTATTATTTTGCAATTGATCAGTTTTATTAACCGATCTCAACTAATTCGATAACAAAAGTTAAATCCTCTCCTGCCAAGGGATGGTTTGCGTCAAGCGTAATATCTGCTTCTGAAATATCGGTAACGACAACCGGGATCGTTTCTCCCGAAGGCTGGCGAATTTCTAACTGTTGTCCGACTTCTGGGTGCATTTCCGGTGGCATCTGAGCGCGATCGACAACCACGACCATTTCTTCTCGATGATCGCCATACGCTTGATCTGCGGGAATAACTTCTGTTTTCGCATCACCCGGACTCATTCCGACAACTGCTTTTTCAAAGCCTGGAATAATGTTGCCATCTCCGATCGTAAATTCCAGCGGATCGCCATTCGACGAAGAATCAAATACTGTACCGTCGTCGAGCTTGCCCGTGTAGTGGACGCGAACGGTATCTCCTAATTTTGCTTGTGACATAGTGAATTCTCTCGCATTGACAATTCACTTTAACAATAATGTTTAGGAATGGCAGAACTCCAAAGATAGAGACAAGAAATCATGCAAAACGCGGATGTGATTGTGATTGGAAGCGGAATCGGAGGACTGGTCGCAGGTGCATTGCTGGCACGTTATGGAAAGTCAGTAATTGTTTGTGAAAGCCATACGATTCCAGGGGGCGCAGTGCATGGCTTCTCACGGCAAGGGTTTCATTTCGATTCGGGAGCATCGTTTTACTGTGGATTGAACGAACAGCGATTGCTGGGTCGAAGACAGCGACATTCGGTAAATCCCTTACGTCAAGTCTTGGATGTTTTGGGTGAGTCGGTCGAAGCCGTTCCTTACGATCCGTTTGGACATTATCACTTTCCCGATGCCACGATCGCGGTTTACGGCAATTTAGAGAAGTATCGATCGGCAATTTCACAAATCTCTCCGGGCGGCGCGATCGAGCTAATTGAACTCGAAAAACGATTTCTCAGTTTGTATGAGGGCTTGCGTGGAATTCCAACTCTGGCGCTCCGCAGCGATTGGAAGCTCGCCCCCGTTTTGATCAGTCGCTATCTTCCTTCGCTGCTGAAATTACTGCCGAATCTCACTATGATTCAAGCCTCGGTCGGCGATTTAATGGATCAAACCGTTCGTGATCCTTGGGTACGGCGATTGATCGATTTGGAATGTTTTCTACTTTCTGGACTCAAGGCACACGGCACGATCGCGCCCGAAGTCGCGTTTATGTTTGGAGAACGAACCCGATCAGTGATTGATTACCCGATCGGGGGCAGTGGCGCGATCGTGGATGCCCTTATTCGAGGCTTAAAGAAATGGGGCGGAACGCTAAGACTCGGAACTCATGTCGAAAAAATTCTCGTAGAGTCGGGCAAAGTTCGCGGTGTGCGATTGCGAAACGGTGAGGAATTATCGGCAGCGATCGTAATTTCCAACGCCTCGATTTGGGACACTTATACTCACCTTTTAGATCTGAGCGATCTCCCCAGTTCCTACCGTCAGAAAGCGCTCGATACACCCGCGATCGATAGCTTTATGCACCTTCATTTAGGCATTCGTGCAGAAGGATTAGAAAATCTCACCGGGCATCATGTCGTCGTGCATGACGATCGAGACATAACCGTTCCTGGAAATACCTGCATGATTTCGATTCCTTCAGTTTGGGATAAAAATCTTGCGCCTGCGAATCATCACGTCGTTCATGCGTACACTCTGGAGCCGTTTGAAGGTTGGACGCGCGATTCGGAATATGAACAGAAGAAATTATCGCGATCGCAGTCCCTTTTTCGGGCGGTTGAACGAGTTATTCCTGATTTAAGAAATCGCATCGTTTTAGAACTAATCGGAACGCCGCTCACTCATGCGCGATATTTGCGACGATATCAAGGAACGTATGGCGCAGGAATTCCAGCAGGACAAGGACTCTTTCCAAGTTGTCACACCCCGATCGCGAATCTTTACCGCGTTGGAGATAGCACGATGCCTGGAATTGGGGTTCCTGCGGTCGCGGCTTCTGGAATTCTCTGCGCCAACACCCTCGTTGATCCGGCTCAAACTCTCGAATTGGTTGATTTGCTTTAATGACTTTTTTTCTTCAATACCGGGGCGAACTCGCTGCGCTCACGGCTGCATTGATCTGGGCGTGTGGCTCGATCGTTTATACGGGAGTCGGGCGACGAATCACCCCCTTAGCCTTGAATTTCACCAAAGGGTGGATCGCGATCGCGCTACTCTGCCTGACTTTTCTAATTACTGGGCAATCTTTTCCCACGATCGAATTCACTCCATTTCTTCTCCTATTTCTCAGCGGCGTGATCGGCATCGGCTTCGGAGATACCGCTTATTTCAACGCACTTAACTGTATCGGTGCGCGACGAACTTTACTATTTGAAACCCTCGCTCCTCCCTTATCCGCAATTCTCGCTTTGATCTTTCTTCAAGAACGGCTCTCTGTCTCGGCTTGGTTGGGAATTGCACTAACGATCGCAGGCGTAATCTGGGTGACTTTAGAACGAGCTTCCGACACAGGCGGGAACTTTCGCCCACTGCAAGGGAGTCTGTACGGATTACTAGCCGCTTTAGGTCAGGCAGTCGGCGCTGTTCTGTCGAGATTCGCTTTAGTAAATACCGATATCGATTCGCTTTGGAGTACGCTAATTCGACTAATCGGAGGCACGATCGCGCTCTTTATCTGGATACTTCTAAAACGCCAAACGAGCGAAATCATCAAACCGCTGCGCGATCGTCGTTTACTCACCGTAATTGCTGGAACTGCCTTTATCAGTACTTATCTCGGCATTTGGCTCCAGCAAATCTCGCTCAAGTTTGCCACGACTGGCATCGCCCAAGCGCTTAGCAGTACTAGTCCACTCTTTGTCCTCCCGATCAGTCGAGCTATGGGCGATCGCATTAGTATGCGCTCTGTCATCGGTGTCCTGATTTCACTACTCGGAGTGAGTCTATTATTTCATCGCATGTGACTGAAATCACTGATGCGTTGCAGGGATACATTATGTATCATCCAAAACATCGTATGTTCTGGTCTAACTACACCACTCTGTAACATTATGTTACAACATTCGGTAATCCTCCCAATGGAGGTGGACAGAATTGCTTAGTATCTATAGGGAGGACACAATTATGGGTCTCGCTCAGAGGCGGTGGGAATACTAAAGCGATTGAGATCCTGGCATCATGCAAGTTTGAGGAAATGGTTGCTATGCAGGTTTTGTTAGTGATTTCGGGATTGTTCTATATGGCGATAATTCCTGTTCTCTTTATGAGTTGGCTGGAATTTTTTCGCCACGATCAAGGTAATCTCACCGATCAAGAACAGCAACTTTCGATGATTGTGATTGCGATCGCAAGCGTATTTTGGGTAGTTGCTCTTCCGTTTGCTTACTTAGAGCTTTTAGATAAATTCAGGTGTGCTAGTCGCGCCTCGCGGCTCTATCAAAGCATGATAGAAACGCAAAAGTCACAAACTTTGCTTCCAAACGATGAAGTTCAATTCCAGAATCATTGAACTGTTGCAATCGATACAATTTAGCTCTGGAGATGGATGGAAATAGAACAGCGATCGCGAAAAATAAAGATTGAAGTCAAGATTTTCGCTGTCAATGAGAATACAGTTTTTAAACAAGCAAGGGATTTTTAAGAGCGATTGATATAATAGGAACGAATTTGCTACTGAGGCTAAATCTGTTTAATGCCTCGATTTTTGTTTTACAAGTAGCAGTTCTCACCCGCTCACCTGTATTAAATTAACCAACAACAACTTGAGCCAGGTTTCCTGGTTTTTTGTTGGTCTTCACCGCGTAAACGTCTAGGGAAGCTAATCTGTGGGTCGCCTAATCTGAATTGGTAGGATCGTTGCCTAACCAATTTCAAAGCGGAGGAACCAATCTTTGGGGCGAATCTTGAACATCGGTTTAAGAGAGACACCTTCCAGTCTTAGCCCGTCAGCTAACTCCGTCGGCATTGGGAGGACAACTCAGCGTGCAACTGCCGTTTTGAGTGTCCTGAACTGAATCGATCGTGCAGTGGCGCGATCGAGCAAAACTCCCTCACCCACCTCTCGCACATTGTGTAATTAGGAGAGGTTGCAACTCATGAACATTCATTCGATGCTGGTACGACTCCAAGGAACGCTCGGTCGTACTGATCTTGTCCAAAAAATGGTTTTAATTCCTGCAGCTTCAAGCAGCGCAGAAGATTCTGAAATCAATCTCGTTGTGGGCTACTCGAATTCGCCGGGTAGTCAGACCGCTCTGGATTTGACGCTGTGGATCGCTCACCAAACTCGCTTAGCGACTGGAAAACAAGTTACGGTTCAAGTCGTGTATGTGATCGATGACGGCATGATGAACCGGATTCCAGTTTTCGATTCAGGCGTAAAGCGTAAAACCGAAGTCAAAGCCGAAGGAGAATGGCGTACCAGTCGAACCGCGATCGCTGAATTGGAAACGGCAACAGAAACGCAGTTTGGAACGGCGGAATTGTTTGAGCAAGCCGATCGCATTTTATGGAATGCACGCTGTATGGCGGAAGAGTGGCGCGGTTCGCTCAAGACTCACTTGCGATTTGGTGTGGTTGCCAGGGAGTTAAAGGAAGTTGTGGCGGCGGAAAAAGCATCACTGCTGATTTTGGGCTGCGATTCACCTGAGCATCCGTTAGTGCGGCAGTTGGGTGAGGCATTCGCGTGTCCCGTGTTGGGAATTCCGTCGGTGCTAGAAGGCGAATAAGGAACGTGCCGCAGATAACCTAGCTACCTGCGGCAATATGACGCTGATTAGAGCGGCGGTCGACCTGTAATTAGCATTCGATATCCGAGTACGATCGAGATAAAAGAAATCAAGAATTGCCATAGGCTCGTGGGATTTAGAATAGCCTGACCGTTGAAGAAGATAATCACGATCCCAAACACCATTGGTATCCAGCCTAGATTTCGATCGCGTCTCGGTAGAAAGATTAGCATCAAGACTCCAGCCACTAGCGCCAAAATCGAAGCGTTTGCGGCAATTCCTCGCCACCAATAGCCATAGCTATTGGTCGTGAAGATGATATTTTGTCCTAAAAAGTAGATTCCAAAAATAAGCAGCCCGAAACCGACTAGCCTCAAAAAAGCGCGCATATTGCAAAGAGTAGAAACTGTAGGCTAAGAATGCCCACGAACCCTATAGGATGATGTCTGCCAGTTCTTAACGTTCAGACCGCAATACAAGCTGACGCAGTTGAAGCCGGAATTCTGGAGCTAAATATTTTTCTTGCAGCGATCGCCATTCTTTCAAGGCGATCGTTCTTTTTTGGTTGAGTTGGTTCGAGAAAACTGGGCAAAGTTTCTCCGAGTGATCTAAGTGTTTGTCTAAGAAATTCTGTAATACTACGCTGTCTTGGATATTTCCTAAGATTTCCTGAACTTGCCTAAATTCATCAACCTGCGCTTCATAAGCGTTGCCATAGAAATCGCTGAATAGCTCAGTTTGATAGCGCAGTCGCTTCATTTGCTTGCGTAAATCGTGCAGCAGTTCATCTTGCTTTAACTGCTCTCGAATCGATTCAGGGGTAATTGGCGCAAAGACTTTCTCATCCGACTCAAATTCGACCCCGATCAGCCACGCAGGATGTAAAAGAATGCCGCTAATCAAAGGCAGCAAAATATCCGGCAGTACATCTTGAATCGGGAATTGCGCGATTGCATTAAACTGCGGCAGAGCCAACCAATCTTCTAGACTTTGTTTGAACGCTTCGTATTTGTGCGATTTCAGCGTCTTTTGCAGTTGGTGAAAATCATGCGATCGCTGATGATGCAGTTTCTTTAACGCTTGCTTTAATGCGCGCTGTTCTGCCTCTGGTAAATCCGTGTGTGAAGTTAGCTCAAGCTGTAGAACATCCAAATCGCGCACGGCTCCAAGAACTTGAGCAAATTTGCGAATTCTCGCTTCGCTTGCCGATAGCGGCAGATCGGCGGCAAAACCGAACACTTGAATCGCAGTTCTGAGACGACGCAATCCGACCCGCATTTGGTGAAGCGCTTCTGGATCGCGATCGGCAAGAACATCTTCTTCGTGCTTCATCGCTTTGCAGAAATGTTTATCGATCGCGCGGTGGGCATAGTGGCTCAAGGCTTCTTGAGGCAGTCTAACTTGGAAGTTCATAATTAGTTCGCATAGGGAGTTATCAGTACTTTGAGTTTCCGATATCCACTACTCGGAAACCTCTAGCTTTAGTTCATAATTCGCGAGCGATAAACGAAAATTAACGCGAAAAACGCGGTATAAAAAAGTATTCGCACGACTAAATTATCGAAATAATAACAGCAAGGAAATCGGATGAAACGCATTGTATTTTGTGACTTTGACGGCACGATTACACAAGCAGAAACATTTGTCGCAATGCTAAAAAACTTTACACCTGTGTTAGCAGAGCAATTATTACCAGAGATTTATGCGAAACGCCTGACATTACGTGATGGAGTTCGACAACTCATTCAATCCATTCCATCGGTTCGATACGGCGAAATTATTGAATTCACGAGAGCGCAACCCATTCGTCCCGGATTATTAGAATTCCTTGACTTTCTCGAAGCCGAAAATATTCCCTTTGTGGTGATCTCTGGCGGATTACAAGGGATGGTTGAATCGGTGCTAAATCCATTTAGAAATCGAATTCATGCGATTCATGCAATGGAAGTGGATACGCGAGGACAATATTTGCGAGTTCATTCTGCTAATGAAAGCGAAACGGAAATTGTGGCAAAAGCGCAAATTATGGCGAAATACGGCGCAGATCAATCGATCGCGATCGGAGATTCAATCACTGATCTCAATCTTGCGTTAGCTTCGTCGATCGTATTTGCCCGCCCACCGCTGACGCGCTATCTAGAAGAACGCAATAAACCTTTTATTCTTTGGAATGATTTCTTTGATGTCCGTAATGTGATGCGCGCTGCCTTTGGCTCTCACTTTGCGAGTTCGCATTCTAAGCCGTTCCTTTAAACAATCCTTGCGGACGTACTAACAGCACCATCACCATAATCAATAGCGCAAATCCTAGCTTGTACTGGGCTGTAAATAAGCGCGTGTTGATAATGAATGCCACAATCGGGTTTGCGGCAAACGGTGTTAGTAAATCAGAGAGTCCGGCTCCAACTTCTTGCGCGATTCCGATCACCAATCCACCCGCGATCGCACCGTAAGGATTGCCAATTCCACCGAGAATCACCGACGCAAACAGCGGCAAAATCAAAAACCATCCCATATTCGGGCGCACTGCTTCGACCAGTCCCAACATACTGCCGCCTAATGCAGTCAAACTTCCCGCGATCACCCAAGTCCAGATTATAACTCGATCGACATTAATTCCCGTCGTTCGCGCCAAATCCAAATCGTCCGCGACTGCCCGCATTGCTTTTCCAACTTTGGTGTTTTGCAATAGGTAATGCAATCCGGCGATCGCTACGATCGCGAATAGAATTACCAATATTTTGTTAAACGGAATTGTGATTCCGAAGAATGATAAGGCACGCAGAACAGGAAGGTTATATCGCTGATTTCCGCCACCCCAAACCAAGATAATTCCGTTGCGAATAAACAAAGCAAGCCCGATCGAAATAATAATCAGCGTCGTTGCGGTCGCGCGTTTTTTTCGCATCGGTGACCAAAGCAGTTTTTCGCACAGTAAGGTTACGCCAACGGTTGCGATCGCAGAAATCAACATCGACACCCAGATATTAATCCCGATCGCATTAAACAACAGCGTAAAATACGCGCCCATTGTCATGAAATCGCCGTGAGCAAAATTCGACAGTCGCAGAATTCCATAAGTGAGTGTTAGTCCCACAGCAGAGAGCGCAATAATGCTCCCAACGGAAATCCCATTCACAACTAACTGTATGAACTGAGCAAAAACATCCATGCGCGACACTCAATTACGATATCGCTTGATTGTGCCTGAAGTGGAGAAGTTTGGAAAGAGACACTCCAGAAATTTTGGCAATAAAAAAGCAGTCCCTACCCGGTTTGGACTGCCCTTGTGTTAGACGATGAGCTTCTCAATCTGTATATATCATGCCGTCCCCAAACTGCGTTCACATCATCCTTAAGACTGATGCCCATTATCATCAGTAGCAGCGTGTATCGCAGCGATCGCAATTGCGGCAGGATAAATTCGATGTTCCTGTTCATGAATGCGATGCTGTAAGGTTTCGACCGTATCACCTACCAGTACGGGAACTGCTGCTTGTATGATAATTTCACCGCTATCCACTTCTGGAACAACTAAATGAACAGTGCAACCCGTGATTTTAACTCCCGCTTTTAACGCTTGCTCAACGGCGCGATTGCCTTTAAAGCTCGGTAACAAACTCGGATGAATGTTGAGAATCCGATCGCGAAACGCCTCGATCAAAACTGGAGTCACAATTCGCATCCAGCCTGCCATGATGGTCCACTCAACGGAATGCTGTTTTAAAGTTTCGACGATCGCGCGATCCAAATCTTCTCGACTCGCAAACTCCCGATGATTCAGTAAGACTGCTGGAACATTGAATCGGTTCGCTCGATCGACCACTTTTGCGCCTGGGTTGTTGTAAATCACGACTTGAACTTCTGCATCGAGATGTCCATCTTGAATCGATTGTGCGATCGCTTCAAAGTTGCTGCCGCTTCCCGATGCCATCACACCGAGCTTGATGCGCGGATGAGGCGGAAATTCAGCATGTTCAGGTGAAATCAGCGCAACCATGAGAGCCATCTTAAAAAACAGGTTCTCAGTTTATCGCGCTTAAAGCGATCGGGCATAGAAACAATTTCTTAAACCTAGAGATCCGATCGCAAAAACCAAAGCGCTAATCCATCCGATTCGTCGGGTCATCCGGGGTGTCCTAAAATATCCGTTATTCTCTTGAGCGATTCTTATGCTCTCTGATTCTTCTCAGACCGAAACTCGATCGGATTCCGGATTGTCGCGGCTACTTGATCGAGAAACGATCGCAGCTTGGATTTTTCTCACGCCTGCTTTGATTTTGCTCGGTGTGTTTGTGCTGTATCCGATCGCGTATCTGTGCTACCTCAGCTTCACGACCGGGAGCTTTACACGAATGGGCGTTCGTTGGGTGGGACTGCGGAATTATTGGCGATTGTTGATTAGTCCCGATTTTTGGCAAGTGTTGGGAAATACGGCTTATTTTACGATCGCAACAGTCATTCCCAGTTTGATTATTCCGTTGGGCTTAGCTGTGTTGCTGAATCAATCGATCCGATTTCGTGGATTGCTCAGAGCCGCTTATTTTATTCCGTCGATTACTTCGTTAGTTGCAGTTGGATTAGGATTTCGCTGGCTGTTTCAAACCGATGGTGTCGTGAATCAATGGCTTAGCGCGATCAATCTTCCCGCGATTCCTTGGCTTCAAAGTACTGTTTGGGCAATGCCAGTTTTGATTGTGCTGAGCGTTTGGAAGCAGATCGGATTCAATATGGTGGTGTTCTTAGCGGGACTGCAAACGATTCCGATCAGTCGGTATGAAGCCGCAGAATTAGACGGGGCGAATGCTTGGCAGAAATTTCGATATGTCACCCTACCGGGATTGAGACCGACGATCGTATTTGTCACGGTCACGACCGCGATTTTTACCCTACGAAGCTTCGAGCAAGTTTACGTAATCACAGGCGGTGGTCCGATGAATTCTACAAACCTGCTCGTTTACTTCATTTATGATCAAGCGTTTGCCCAATTCGATTTTGGCTACGCAGCCGCCGCAGCAACGTTACTTCTACTGATTGCGCTTTTATTGGTGTATTGGCAACTGAGAGCGCCTGAAGACTAAACCTCTGGGAAAGTCTGCTTAAACTCGTCGATCAGAATATCCATTTCTTCAAGTGCCTGATTGACATCGATCCGCAGCGTGCCTAAATTCGGTTGCTCCATCAGCTTCAACAGCGATTCCCGCTTGCTTTCGATCAGCTTTATCCGTTCTTTAATTGTTTCTGCATCCATACTGAGCATTCCTCTAAGTGCGATCGCGCTTAACTATGATCAAATGTTAAGCTCTCCTCAATTTTAGTCAAACTTCTCGAAACTTGAGCAATCCTAAACAAATTCAGCATTTCTGCATTTCTACCCTTCGGTAGATTAAATTTGTCGAAAAATTTACACGAAAACTTTATAAAAAACGTGAGTAACTGTCCGGTCTACGGGTAAAGTAATGTGTACTCCTCCAATAGTGTCACACCCGAAGATATTGTATGAGCAGAAAAAAACAGCCCCCAGTTTGGATTGCCGTGCTAGTTTGTAGTGCTGCTGGCGTTGTGCTAGGCGGATCAGCAAGCTGGGCAGAAAGCGCTCAGTGTATGCAAGATAAAGTGGTAACAAATCAGTGCTTGACTCAAGATCCTGTGAGAAAGACGGGTGAAGGCATGATAGCAGGAATGTTGGCGGGTGCAGGTGCGGCAGCGGGCGCAACCTGGAACCAGCGCAAACGCGAGCCTTAACTCAACTGCACCACGGGCTGATCTTCAACTAAAGTTCGAGCCGTTAACAAATCCTCAACCGTGATTTTGAGAAAGCGATCGCTATCCACCTGGAACTGAACTTTAATCCGATCGCTTCCCGGCACTCCCGGCGGATCAAGTTCGGCAATACTGCGCGAGCCGTCTCGATCGTTCAACGCCTGTACCGGAGTCTGAGAACGGGTTAAATTTCGGGTGACTAAGCGATCGCCATCAAAATAAACCTCGGTTTGAGCCGTTTCGGTTCCCAATTCCCCAATGATCAATTCAATACTGGGCTGATTGTCGATCGATGCCCCAAGGATTAGTTCAACGGGCTTTTCCATCGGATAAGGCTGTCCTGCTTTGACTAACGGATGCCAGTTGTGGGAGTTTTGCCGCCGATCCCAGTATCGGATACCGTAGCCGTGATAGAGAAAGTCCTTAAGCTGAACGCCTTGACTCAGTTGCAATGCGCCTTGTGCGATCGCTTCAAACGGTTTCTCACATCGAATCAAACTCGCATCAAAATATTGTTTGACCCAGTTCTGTACCGCTGGAATCTGAACGGTTCCGCCAACTAACAGAACGGCATCAATATCACTGGTTGCAAGTCCTTGACGGCGGGCTTGCTGCAACACTTGTTCCATTAATTCATCGAGTTGAGTGAAGAAACCTCGATCGCTCAAAATCTGCTCAAACTGCGATCGAGTCAAAGACAAGTCATAACTCTCAAACGTTTCGTCATCAAAGAAGACTTCTTGCGCCTGAGCGGAAAGAGAAAGCTGAATCTTTAAACGTTCTGAAAGTCTTGCAATCAGAGGTGTCGCTGCGAGTCCTTGAGTATTGACAAAGTGATCAACAATCCAATTATCTAGATCTGATCCGCCTAAATTTTGTCCTGCTTTTGCGATCACTCTGGCAATTTTTGCTTTTTGTCCTGACTGCTCCTTGAATGATTTCTGTCCCCATTTGAGAATGAATCCGATCGGTTTCGACTGAGCGATTTCATTCGCGTTGATTTGAACGATCGATAAATCCAACGTTCCGCCCCCGAAATCGATCACGAGTAGCGTTTGTCGATCGCTTAACCCATATCCCAACGCTGCCGCAGTCGGCTCATCGATCATTCTGACTTGATTGATGTCGAGCGATTCGCAAATTTGCCCCAACCACAAGCGATATGCCTCAAAACTATCGACTGGAACAGTAAACACGATCGATTCTGCAATCTCTGGATCAGTCGTTTTTAGCTGGTTAATCATTTGCGTCAAAAACCATCCGCCAACCTGCTCGAATCGAACCGTCTGCCCGTCTAATTCGGGTAAAAACCCTTGTACATCCGTCCCGATTCCGCGTTTGAAGTTACGGAAGAACCGGGCATCGCTGCTGACATCGAGCGCTCGATCGCGGACTTGTTGCCCGATCGTCACCTTTCCCTGCGCCGCATTCTCGACATACACCAAGCTAGGAATCAAAGGCGGATTTTGTGCCAGTCGCTGAGAAATTCCAGGAAGTGAAAGGGTTTCCGGTTGTTGGGTCGCTGCATTCCAGCGGGTGATCACGGTGTTACTGGTTCCGAAGTCGATCGCGTAAGGCATTCTAACAGCAAGTAGATGAATGTAAATCAGGTATACCAATTCACCAAACCATAATTGATGTCTCTAAAGCAAGATTCTAGAGAGGTGTGCAATACAGGAACTGCGTTTAGGGCAATTCAGTCTTTTGGAAAATGAGATTAAGACCTTATTTACGAAATGCGATCGCTTCTCTGGTACTTCTCCTGATTGGGGGAGCGCTATTTTTCTATTTATACTTCCGCGCTGCACTCTCTCAAGAGCGCGATACCTCTGACGTTGTGAAAGCTGCGATCGAAATGGAGTGGAATCGCACCGATAGCGCTTTGATTCACTCTAATCCAAATCGTTTACTGATTCGCTCAGGCTCATCTGGATTGACCACTCATCTAGAACGACAGGGATGGGTTCATGTGGATCAGTTTGGGTCATTTGGTTTCTATCGCAATGGTAATCAGCAGTTAAACGTAGACTGCGGTATGTTCTCCGGTAGGTATTTGATCTGCGATATCTATCCGTATCCTAAAGTCAGAAAATCTTAATGTGTATCTGAGGACTTATGGCAAGAGTTCATAATATTTTTTAACATATACGTCATAATAAACTCATCATCTAATCGATAGGGACGCACTATGATTCGTCAACCGTCCGCTGAACTGGTTACGTTCCTCTCAAGGCTCCGATCAGGAATTTGGATTTTCGGAATCTCATCCTGGCTGTTTGGCATCGCTGATCGTTCGATCGCGGCTCTAATGGACGGCTATCTTTCCGCGCTTGATATCGCTCAACTATTTACTGCCTCGTTTTTCTTCATTGGCTGGCTGTTTCTGAAACCCACTAAGCTGTTTTAAGTTCGCAAATTCCAGTACAGGCAATTCAACGGTAAAGGTTGCCCCTTTGCCTTCTCCCTCGCTTTCCGCGCGCACCGTTCCACCCTGTAACTCAACGAGATGCTGCACGATCGCGAGTCCTAATCCCAAGCCGCCAAACTCTCTAGTACTGCTTCCATCTGCTTGTCGAAAGTGATCAAACACATAAGGCAGAAATTCAGATTTAATTCCAATTCCATCGTCTCGTACTGCGATTTGAGCGATCGAGGTTTTCCCTTTAATTCGCGATAGAGAAACTTCAATTCGACCGTTTTCTGCTGTAAATTTGATCGCATTTGAAAGAAGATTCCAGACAATTTGTTGAAGTCGATGTGAGTCTCCTAGCACTGTACAAGTTTGATCAATGCTAGTAAATTCAATCGTAATTCCTTTCGCTTCCGCAGCGAGTTGAACTGTATCGATCGCGGCTCGGATTGGCTCTTTCAAATCTACCAATTCACTTTTCAGTACCAGCTTGCCTTTTAGAATCCGTGATATATCTAATAAATCATCGATCAAATTAATTTGTATCTTGGCATTCCGTTCGATAATTTCTAGGGCACGATCTAAACCAGCTTGATCAAATTTACGCTGTCTGAGTAACTGAACCCAACCTAAGATCGGATTCAACGGTGTGCGTAATTCATGAGATAAAACCGCTAAAAACTCATCTTTGATTTGATTCGATTTTGCTAACTGCTCACCCCGATTTTGCAGAGACTTCATCAGATTTGATCGATCAAGCGCGATCGCAACTTGATCCGCAGCAGCTTGCATTAGTTCTTGTTCTTCGATCGTAAAAGAAGTCCGCGATCGACTCCCGAACGATAACACACCTAACACTTTTCCTTGACTAATTAGCGGTTGACTAGAGTAAGCACTGATGCCGATCGCTTTGATTAAACTTGCTTTTTCTAACGTTGAATTTTGAATATCACCGACATAAACCTGGATTGCGTCCTGTGCTGCCCCACCACAAACCGCTTGACCAATCTCTAACTCCGAAAAATCTGCTTTTTGTTCTGCCGTTAACCCACGGGATGAAGCCAGTCTTAAATAAGATTGATCTTGTTTTGGGGTAACTAGATAATTGAGATACAAATCTAAGCCCAACTGCGCTGAAAGTCTCTCGTACAGATCATCAAGCAATGCGATCGGGTCATCTGCTAAAAGCAACTCTCGCGTTGTGTCATACAGCAAGTTCAGCTTGTCATTCTGTTTCCGTAACTCCTGCTCTGCTACCTCGCGTTGAAGCAAGTTTCGGCGCAACTGCAACACAAGAATCTCTAGAAACAATGCGATCGCCAAACAGATTGGAATCGTCAAACTCACGATTGTATTTAATCGAATTCGCTCTGCATTCGATCGCGCTTGTAATAATCGATTTTCTTGTGCCTGCATTTCAGCAACAAGCTCGCGAATCTGATTCATCAAAACCCTGCCGCGACCGCTTTTTACAATCGATTTTGCTTGATCGATTTGACCTAGCTCTGCAAGTTCGATCGTTTGCCGCAAAATTTTCAATCGTTCAAGCATTAATTGATTGATTCGCGCTAAGCGTTGCTGCTGACTCGAATCATCTGCGGTTAATTCTTTTAACTGCCTAACCGTTTCGTTTACAACCTCGATCGATTGTTCATACGGCTGCAAATATCGTCGATCGTTTGTCAGCAAATATCCCCGCTGTCCAACTTCCGCATCTTTCAACTGCGACATCAACGATTCAGTTGATAATAAAACCTGCTGCGTGTGAGTTTCCCATCGTTTCGCTTGTTGATACCCCGCCAACGTAGAGTAGGACAGCGCTCCGATACCAATCAGTGCTACAAGAGAACACCAAACACCGATCGAGGCGTGGCGTGAAAACGATCGCTTCATTTGACGCTTCAAATCAACCGTAAGGTAGATTCTAATCGGCTTGATTCGCTTCTTGCTCCACTCGAAGGAGGATCTTCATCAATTATTTCTATCCTGAGTAAAGATATTACAAAATGTTGCAAACCGACCTGGAAAGTGAACATAATGTCGCAGAATAATTGCGGAAGGTCGCTAAGTTGAAATGCTTGCGTAGCTGGAATCAACCCGGAAAAGCTTGATTGTAATTCAGGGAAAAATCCAGGCTTGACAGCCCTCAGACATCCTGAGAAGCTGAGAAAGCGGCTCCAAGCAGCTAGACTTAACTAAGCCATTTGGGGAATTCCCGTCTTTAAACACACTCGGTTACATTTCCTTGGAGGAATCCATCAATGAGTATTGTCACGAAGTCAATCGTGAACGCTGACGCTGAGGCACGCTACCTTAGCCCCGGTGAATTGGATCGGATCAAAGGCTTCGTCACCACTGGCGAAAAGCGTCTGCGGATCGCGCAAACCTTGACCGACTCGCGTGAGCGCATCGTCAAGCAAGCAGGCGACCAACTGTTCCAAAAGCGTCCTGATGTTGTTTCTCCTGGTGGAAACGCATACGGCGAAGAAATGACCGCTACTTGCCT
>CAXTDB010000018.1:0-29686 GCA_964242045.1 uncultured Leptolyngbya sp.
TCGACACTTCAAACAGCACACAGTCAAACGCGATCGATCGTGGATCAGGACTCGTCGTTGAAGCGCAACTCAGCAAACAGTTCCGCTTTGCGATCGGCTATCTCGGCGAAAATACCGAGTTTCTGCCGTCGCAGTTCGGCTACAACACTTCTAGCAACCCCGCATTCGGATTGTTCGGGGGGACGAACACGGCTTCAGCAGAATTGACGTTCTCGCCTAGCCCTAATTTTGATTTGCGGTTGCAGTATAACTATTCTCGCATTCAGGCTTATGGTGGACAGGTCGGCGGTGCGATCGGGGAACCGATTCCCTATGGCTTCTTAGATGCTGGAGTTCCTGGCGCTTCGGTGCTGCTGCCGGATGGTTCTGTCACCAGTGGTGGGCTGAAATACGCTTATGCCAATATGTTTGGTGTGAACTTCGATTGGCTAGTAACTCCGGGAATCGGACTGTTTGGACGCTACAGCTTTGCAACCACTCGACTGAATCCGGTAAACGGTAGAGTTGATACGCAATCCTTCCAAGTGGGCGCAGCTTTCCCAGATTTGGGCAAGAAAGGTGCACAGGCAACGATCGCGTTCTTGATGCCGATGGATATTACGCGCGGTCGGCGCTTCTTCGCGTCGGGCGGTGGAGATGGCGGAACGCAGTATCAGCTTGAGGCTTCGTACTTCTATCCGCTCTCGGAAAACATCGCGATCGTGCCGACGTTCTACGCGATTTTCAACGCGAATAACTTCAATAGCAACCCGAATGTCTACGTAGGCAACATTCGCACTCAGTTCAGTTTCTAGTTTCGATCTGATCTAAACTGAAACCTCCGATCGCACGAATGCGATCGGAGGTTTTGTTTTAATCTTGCGGAACCCAAACCGAAACCGAACCTCCGTTACAGCGGAATTCTCCCCAGCCATGCTCGTTCGTGGTCACAGGTTCTTGAATGTGTTCGGTGATGTCGATGTAAGTGCGATCGCATTGTCCAACTTCCATCCATTTACATCCGCCTTCCCCGTTACTCACTACCACTGCCATTCCACCAGAATGTTCTTCATCTCCTAAGCGCGTCCAACCGACAAGATTTGGATGATCAAAATAGTTGTATTGATCGCCGTAAGCAAACTCACGTCGCGCATACAAGAACTTATCGATCAGCCAGCGGTGACAATCAAGCCAAATTTCATGCTCGTTGCCGTCACCGCCCTGATCGCGGTAATTTGCTCCGTAATAATCGGGATAAAACAAGCAAGGATAGCCTTCACACCGGAGAAGAATTAACGCATAAGCGATCGGCTTAAACCAGGATTCGACCGGAGATTCCAACGACTGTAATGGCTGAGAATCGTGGTTATCCACTAAAGTCACTGCCAAAGAAGGCTGCTGTTGCACCAAAGTATTATCAAAGATTTGGCGCATATCATAGCTCTCTCCTGCCTGACTTGCCGCATGAAAGTTGTAGTGCAGCGGTGCATCAAACAAGGCAACTTTCCCTTGCGTCACTTCGATAAAGTAATGCAGTGCTTCCACTTCATACGACCAGTACTCACCGACCGCAAACAAATCGCGCTGACTGTAGTTGCGGACATGCTCTAACCATTCTTGAAAGAACGGAGCCGCAACGTGCTTGACCGCATCAAACCGAAAGCCATCGACTCCAGTAGTATCGAGATACCATTCGCCCCAGCGCTTTAGTTCTTCGTGGACTTCGGGATTGCTCATATCGAGATCGCAGCCCATGAGATAGTCAAAGTTGCCTTTCTCTAGGTCTACGTTTTCATCGAACTCTTTGCCTTTGAGCAGATAAACCGCTGATTTTTGTTTGTCGTACTCGTTGTAGTCGATCGCATCAAAGTGCCACCAGTGCCATTCCATTTTGGAATATTTGCCGTCG
This sequence comes from uncultured Leptolyngbya sp., assembly GCA_964242045.1. Lineage (GTDB taxonomy): Bacteria > Cyanobacteriota > Cyanobacteriia > Leptolyngbyales > Leptolyngbyaceae > Leptolyngbya. Next base: position 1,889 of record CAXTDB010000018.1, read on the forward strand.
CGACCCGGAAAAGTAAAATGTGTCCAAGCTTTCACGGGCTTGTATTCGCCGATCACTTCCGCGCGATTGTCTTGGCTAAACGGTGTCGCTTCGACGACTTCTTCTTTGTCGGCTCCCATCCGGTGATTAAATACCGTATCTGCATAAATTTGAATTCCCGCTGCCTGAGCCGCTTTCACTGCTTTGATGTATTCTTCTTTCGTGCCGTATTTTGTCCGAACAGTGCCTTTTTGGTCAAATTCGCCCAAGTCGTACAAATCATAAACTCCGTATCCAACTTCGTAAGCTCCTCCGACTCCTTTATAAGCCGGAGGCAACCAAAGCGACGTGATCCCAGCTTGTGCAAGCTCTTCAGACTTTTCTGCAAGTTCATTCCAGAAGGTTCCATCACTCGGCAAGTACCAATGAAAGTACTGCATCATCACGCCATTCGGTTCAGACATATCCCGATTCCTTTATCAAACTTAGAGTAGTGTTTTAAATGTTCTAGTGCGATCGAATATTCGCCTTTCTAAGCTTGGCTTAATCTTTCGATAACTAGATTCTAAGGAATGCTCGGCTGAATCTCTATCCATCGCAGGAGAAATCTCTGCCGAAATCTTTCTAAGTCTGAATATAGATTTAAGGGAAATATTTCATCGAAGTTATAAATGAGCGATCGCGCGCTTTAGCTTTCTGAGGTATCAGCACTGCTGCGAGTCGCAACGATTCCCAATACGGGAACGCGCCCGGTTTGCAGCGTGTCTAACATCTGTCTTAAATCTCCTTGATCGGTTTTACCTACGCCTGCAACGATAAGCATTCCGTTCGTGTGTCTAGCAAGTAAACTGCTATCGGCATAGTTCAACAGCGGAGGTGAATCGAAAATCACGAGGTCATACATCGCTTTGAAATAGTCATTCAGGCGCTGCATTTTTTGAGAGGCTAGAAGCCGAGTCGGATCGAGCGGCATTTTCCCACCCGTCAAAATCGAGAAATTCGTGCGTTCTAGCATCGGTTCATCGTTCCCGCCCACCGTCACCATAGCTTCGAGTCGCTGAATCACATCTTGAGGATTCAGACTCTGTGCTACTAGCTCGGTTAAGCCTTTGTCGCTCGGTACGTCGAGTCGCTCTGCAATGCGTGGATTCCGCAGATCCGCATCCACAAGTAAAACCCGCTGTCCCATTGCCGCTGCCGCTTGCGCTAACTGTAGAGCGACGGTGGTTTTTCCGTCTCCGGGTGTTGCAGAACTCACGACTAGCGATCGCACCGGATGATCAGTATTCAATAAACAGAGATTCGTATAAAGCGATCGAAATGCTTCGGTAAACGCGCTCTCTTCGACAAAATCCGCAGGCGTGCGTTCGATTTGTAAGTTTCTCAGCACTTGCGGCATTGCACTGTGATGCACCACATTCGCTTCGTGCGGAATCACACCCAAAATCGGCAGCTTAGAAATCTTCTTGATGTCGGAAACTCGACGGATTCGGCGATCGTATCGCTCAGACAGCAGTGCGATTCCTGTTCCGAGTAGCAATCCTGCTAAAGCACCGAGAATAATGTTTCGCTGCGGCGAATCTTTAGGCTGATTGGGACGAATCGGCGGGGTAATTAGCTGCCAGGGAATGTCTTTTTGGGCTGCTTGGACTTGAAGATTTTCACGAGTACTAAGCAGACGAGTTAAGCTATCGGTCGCGACCGTACGTTCTCGATCGAGATCCGTATAAATGCGCGCCAGAACGGGTAATCGCTGCACTTCTCCATTCCAATATGTATCGGCTCGATCTAGCACTTGCCGCCGCGTTTCCAGCACCGATAAATCTGTGCCTAACTTCGCTAACTGATTGCCGAGTACCCGCTGCGCTTCTTGCCGCAACACAGGCAGCAAGCTCGCTTGCTGCTGACGCAGCGCCCGAATCTCAGCGGTGTCTCCTTGAAATCGCGTCGATTCGGTCGCAATTTTTGCATCAAGGTCACGCAGCTTATTTAAGACTCCTTGATAAGCGCCATCGGCGGCAAGCGCGGCTCTCGCTCCGTCGCTATCTTGCAAATTGCCGTACTGTCGCTGCATTTCTGCGATTTCTCGATCGGTCTGGAGCTTCTGCTGAGCGATCGCTTGAACCTGACCTGTGACTTGTCCCGCCAGCGAGTCCGGCGCGATGAAGTTGTTTTGTTGGCGAAAGGCTTGGAGTTGTCGTTGCAGGTTGTCTACTCGTCGTCGCGTTTCGCCGATTTGTTGATCGACAAAGGTGATGCCGTAGCTCAGATTACTCTCTCGCTCTTTCTGACTGTATTTCAGGTAGCCTTCTGCAAACTTGTCGAGGACATACTTAACGCGATCGGGATCGGCATCTTTGTAAGAAACTTGAATCAATTTCGTATCCGAAGGGCGTGAGATCTTAAGCTTTTCCGCAAAGTCTTCGTTCACGATATCCGGATAGCGCTGCTTGATCTGCTCAACGATCGGTTGAATCAGTTTTGCGCTTTGCAGTACCGCAATCTGGGTTTCGTAACTGATGCCGTCTTTGTCCGAGGAAGCTGCCCCCAAAGGATCGCGGTCTTGCTGGTTCTGTACGCTAACAGGTTGGATCAAGAGCTGAAACCCAGACTCATAAGTCGGCGGCTGATTCCAGGTAATTGCCCAAGTTGCAGCAGTCGTCGCGGCTGTCACCCCGGCGACTAGGGCTGCTCTGCGTCGCAACGTTCCCAACAGATTCCCTGAATCTTCCTCGCTCTGCATCGAGTCAAGCGTCAACACATACTCTGGAGCATGGGGAACTTTGCCGTTTTTTTCGGGAGCGGAGGGCGTTGATTTGATCTGGTTTTCCATGGAAGCACCTAAAGAAGAATCGAGGGCAAAAAGAGCCGAAAGTCAATGAGAAAAACAGCGGCTTCACAGGTGACTGAAGATCAGCAGCGAACTTTAGAATCCCAAGAGTCCTCGGAACGGTAAGACTTGGAAAATTGGACCTAACACGCTGTTGAGCGCGTCGCCTGTTTTCGCGAGTCCATTGCGATCGACGACGAGAACATCCCCGTTTTGCAGCAGTGGATTTCCTTGCTCGTCGATGCTGCGAGATAAATCGATCGAGACATCGCGCCGCGTAACAGAACCGTTGGGATTAAGTCGCACCAGTTCTACCCGACGACGATTCGCTTGACGGGTAAATCCACCTGCTGATAGCAAGGCTTGGTTCAGCGGCGTATTCATCGGGACATCGATCTGACCCGGTTTTTGTACCTCGCCGACGACGGTAATCTTGACCGAGGCAGGAGCGAAACTCGCGTCTCCAAGCTGTCTCGCTTCGGCTGGATTCAGCGCCAGCGCGGTTGGAATCTCGATCGTGTCGCCTTGCTGCAACACGAGGTCTTGATTGAGATCCCCGGATTTAAGCAATTGCCACAGATCAACGCTGATCGTTTGAGCGGTTCCGTTGCGGGTATTGCGACGAATTTTGACATCTTTGAGGTTAGCAAGCTGTTTGATGCCGCCTGCTTCTCGAATCGCGCCAGACAGCGTGGGAGTTTGATCCTTGATGGTGTAAGGTCCGGGACGCGCAACTTCACCCACAACCGCAATACTCACAGGCTGAGTTGAACTGACGCTGAAGTTTGCATCCGCCATTTGTGCCGCTTCTGCGAGATTGACAGAACTTGCCGCTGGAATAAAGACCGAATCGCCATCGCGCAGCGTCAAATCTTGGCGAATATTCCCTGTTGTAAATAACTCCCACATATTGAGGCGAATTTGCTGGTCGGCTCCGGATCGCTGCGGACGACGCAGGATCACTTGGCGCGCATCTGCCGATCGATTCATTCCGCCTGCTTCTCGAATCAGCTTGGTGATGGTCGGAAATTTTCCACCCTCGCCAAACGTCAAGGCGTAAGTTCCGGGCTTCCCGACTTCGCCTGCGATCGCTACATTCAACGGGCGCGCGGTGACTAAGCTGAGATCGACCGTGGGTTCTTTGAGAACGCGCGTGTATTTCGCTGCGATCGCGTTTTGAGCTTGGCGAATCGTCAAGCCTGAAACCGAAACGCTTCCAACTCGGTAAAGGCTCAGTGTTCCGTTAACTAAAACCGAATACTCTTTGCTGTATTCGGGGACGTTCAGAATATCGACTCGTAAGCGATCGCCTGCTCCGAGTGTGTAAGAGTCGGCATCTGCGGCATCGGCTTCTGGGTTGGACAATGAAGCGGTTTCTACAGGCGGAGTTGCGGGTGGCAAGGGGCTGCTTCGGACGGTGCTGTTGACCTGTTGCGCCGGATTGCTGCTGACTAAGGTGGGCAGTGGAGCCGAAGCAGGTGTTTTGGCGATCGGGGAGTTGGTCGTGCTGGCTCTACGCAATTGGCGCTGAATATAAGTAGCGGCATCGGCGCGCGTCACGATATCTTTTGGACGCTGCAAAGTTCCCAGAGCGCTCGATTGCCGGGCTGCCTTTTGCGTGATGCTTTTGAACTGAGCATCGCTAATCGGTGCATCCGGTCGGAACGTGCCATCCCCGTAGCCTTTGATGATTCCTTGCTGCATTAATGCCGTGATGCTGGCTTGGGCGCGATGTCCTTGAATGTCTTTGACAGCGGTGGACGTTTCTGACGCGGCTTTCGGAGTCGGTTGATCTGCGCTCTCAGTCGGGCTGCTTTGAGACAGAGCGATTTTCGGTGGAGGCGGGGGCAGCTTTAGCGTTTGTTCGATGATCGAATCGATCGGTAATTGGTTCACATCGACCACGCGCAGGTTGGGTTGTGATGCCGCGATCTTCGGTGGGGGCGGCGGGGCGATCGATTGACTGGTCGAGGTTGTGATCTTTGGCGATTCGGGTTTAGCGATCGCGGCTGGATTTGGAACGGTGGGGAGTGGAGTCGAACCAAACAGGCTTTCGGGTTGAGAAAGCGCGATCGTATTCGGCAAGGATGCGGTGGGAGCGAGATTACGATCGGGCTTGGCGTTGGATTTATCCGGGGGTGTCGCACTCGGAGTTTTCGCTTCAGTCCGGGCTAACTCTTGAGCCACGACTGCTGCAAAAGCGCCCAAAGCGACGAGCGATACACGAGTCGGTGATAACTTCAACTTCATAAGCTCACAAGGGTTTAAACTCTGCGGTGCGAGAGTGCGGGGTCAATGAGAGGCGCACGGGATTTCTATGCGGTTCAGATGCACACGACTACTGATACGGTAATCTTCCGAAAGAATCAGGACGAAATTGCGGAGGTTGCAAAAACAACATAGAAAATTTCGCAAACAATCCGTGGGAACACGGCAGTCAACCGCGTTATTTTCTGTTGCTAACTGTTAATTCCGCAGGAATGATTTGACTTTCTGCAAAGACACTTGCTTAATGCACTGAGTAGCAGAGTCCTAATTCTCAGTGTGAATCAATAAAATCACGGGAATTCTGTAGAAATTCCCGTACAGCAATCGCATTAAATTACACCTCTTTACGTACAATCACGGAAAAATCTCGCTTAACATCGATCTGTCAGACTTTTCTCTGTCGTCTTTTAGAATTCGCGTTCTAATAAGGAATTGTTGAAGCATACGAACTGAATCGCGTTGCGATCGAAGCGTATGACTTAGATTGTTGTGAAGTTGCTGTGAAGTCTTGGCATCATCCGGAGTTCGATCGTGAAAAGATTGTGGATCGCAAGTTTAGCTTTATTTGCGTGTGGCGGCTTGGGGTTGTGGTTGGTTTATTCGTTGGCTCCTTCTGCTCCAGTTTCGTCATCCACTCCGAAAGCGATCTCTCCTGCTTCTATAAGCGCGGATTTGCCTAAATACCAGCGCTATTCTTTGCCGAGCAGCGATGTGCATACGGTAACGATCGCGCCGCAGAGTCGATTTAAAGTGTCGATCGCGCTTTCTCCGACGGTTGAAACGATCGATCAATTTGCCAAATCTCAGAATGCAACTGTAGTTCTGAACGGCGGCTTTTTTGATCCTAAGAATCAGAAAACGACTTCGTATGTCACGAAAAGCGGCAAGGTTGTGAGCGATCCGAAGCAGAATACTCGACTGATGCAAAATCCAGATCTCAAGCCTTACTTACCGCAGATTTTAGAGCGATCGGAGTTTCGCACTTATCAATGTGGCGAAAAAGTGGAATATGCGATCGCGACTCGTTCGGCAGCGGTTCCGTCGGGTTGTCAATTAATTGATGCGATCGGGGGCGGCCCTCAGCTTTTGCCGAAATTTACCGCGATCGAAGAAGGTTTTATCGATCCGAATGCGGGGCGCGACTCGATCGGGGTAAATCAGCGCAATGCTAGAAGTGCGATCGGGATTACGAGTGATGGTTCGGTAGTGTTGGTGATGGCAGCACAGAAACCAGATGCACCGCAAAATTCTGGAATGTCGATTCAGGCGATGGTGAGTTTTATGCAGCGACTTGGCGTAGTGCAAGCGTTGAATCTCGATGGCGGTTCGTCTTCTGCGCTGGTCTATCAAGATCAAACGTTCTATGGCAAAGTGGATAAAGCGGGGCAACCCGTTTCGAGAGCCATCAAATCCGCCATTGTTGTGCATGAATGATTATGCGATCGCAACGCAAACCTTAAAAGCCGCTGACCCTAAACTGGGTGCAATTATCGATCAAGTTGGAACCTGTACGCTTGATCAAGCTCAGCATCCGGGCAATTTGTTAGATTCGCTGGCTCGATCGATTATTTATCAGCAGCTTTCGACGAAATCCGCGACTGCTATTTATCATCGCTTTCTACAACTTTACGCAGAAGGGATGAGCGCAGAAATGATTTTGAACACGCCAGATGAAACGCTGCGAGAAGTTGGACTGTCACGGCAAAAGATCGTTTACGTGAAAGACTTAGCGCAAAATGTATTAATTGGTTTACCAACGCTAGAAGAATTAGAAGCGCTAGACGATGAAACGATTATTCAAACGCTGACGAAAATCAAAGGAATTGGGCGTTGGACAGTTCAGATGTTGTTAATTTTTCGGCTGCATCGTTGGGATGTTTTGCCTGTCGATGATTTGGGGATTCGATCGGGAATTCGGCGCGTTTACGGATTGGATGAACTGCCCGATCGTAAAACTGTTCTGCAAATTGGACAAGCTTGGAAACCGTATTCCACGATCGCGAGTTGGTACTTATGGCGAAGCTTGGAGATTGTTTAGGAGCGTTTACATGCTTCTGGGGCTTTGAGATGAACCAAGGCTTTCTGCAATACACTTGGTTTCACACTCAACCAAACTTGATGACGATCGTCCTCGGTATACCCGACAACGACAGCACCGATCGGTGAACCAACATCTGGATACATCTCCGGAGTCATCTCTCCACTATCCACAAAATCAGTAATCTGAACAATGCCTCTTACAGTCTCGTCACCTAAATCCACGAAGATTCCAAACGGGGCATGATACTCAACCTTTCCGTGAGTCAGTTCACCGAACCGATACTTCGATTTGACTTGCTCCCAGAAACGATCATTCATTGCATCACCTTAACTTTAGAACTCTAGGACATTGATTCAGGATAGAAAACAAATTGTGAGGAATAGCAAGCTCAACTTGTTCGCCACCTTGATAGGGTCTTTCGAGTGGCTTGAAATACCGATCATAAGTAGCTGAATTAATTGTAACTTCCAGAATTCCGTCTTTGTAGTACCGATGATATTCTTCAGCTAAACTTCTGCTGTTCGGTGCTGCAAAGTAGCATTTTCCATCTGCGGTTGGAGGACGGTAGGGAAAATCAGTAGGTTGAAATCCCTGCTCCACAAGCTGCTGTCCTTTTCCCTTCTGGGTTGCTTTATAGATTGTGATGGTTTGAGTTGTATTCAAGCGAAATGGAATCTGTACAGATTGAATAGATTAAACCCCGATCGCTAATTTCCAGCCGTTGATAATCCCGGTATCATTTGCGATCGCATCCACTACTTTTAATTGCCAGCGTCCCTGCGCGGGTTGTCCGAGCATTCTGCTTAGCGTTGGTGTGGTTTGCAGAGAATACGATCGGTTCAAAACCGTTTGCCGTCCCAGTGTTCGACCTTGCAGTAAAGTGACTCGTCCCGAAGGTGAGATCAGACTGACTTCGATATCACCGAGAAAATCATGAGTGATGTTGACACTCACTTGAATATCTTTAAGGGTTGCAGAATCATTGAACTGAATTTCGCTCACAATTCCTGATGGATCATTATCGGGAATCATCAGCATAGTGTTATTTTCCCCAGATAGCGATCGTCCAACCATCATCGGAACTCTTCGCGAAATTGCAGCTTGAGTTGCTTTGGCTGCGTTCACTTTTCCGTAGCCGAACCAATCACATCTGCCATTTGCATCGTATGTTCCTTTACGGAATCCAAACTGCGGATCAGGATCAGGATCAACGATTTTGTCTGCGGTTTGCTGTAAAATTTGCCGAACTTCTTGCGCGGTTAAATCTGGATTTGCTGATAATACTAGCGCTGCAACTCCCGCCGCTAATGGACAAGCGCTAGATGTGCCGCCAAATCCATAGGTAAAATCGCCCGTATCATAACCATCGTTGCCGAGTCGATCGGTCGTGACAATTCCCAATCCTCGCAGTGCAACTCGAACTTCTGGAGGGGTTGCAACATAGCCGATTCCGGGGAGTCCCACGCCTGGAGGCGCGTTATTGCTCGGCGCACAGATTGAGACTTCACTGCCCCAATTACTGTAAGCCGATTTTTTGTTTAGACTGGTGGAAGCGGAAACGGTGATTACGTCTGGATGAACGGTAAATCCGCCGAGCCAAGTTGTATTGCCGCTGATCGCATTGTTTCGCCAGCCCGATTCGTTGATCGTTCCATTGGTCGGACGGTTCGCATTTCCCGCCGCGAATAGAATCACGCAGCCTTTTCCGTCGCGTCCTTCGGTGGCAGCGCGGGCGATCGCGGCTCGTTGTCGCAACGATAGCGGGTAGTTGACGGCACTGGGTCCCCAACTACAAGAAATGACTGAGGCTCCTCGATCGACTGCCCAGCCAAACAAATCTTCGACCGTTTGATCGTCTAAAAATCCAGTTGTCCGAATCGGCATCAACGCGCATCCCGGAGCCGCTCCGACCACACCGAATCCGTTTTCTTCAGCAACGGCAACCCCCGCGCAGGATGTTCCATGATCTTCGTCTGCATTGTCTGGGTCAGGATCGAAGTCTTTGCCCTTAAAGTCTCGTGGCGCAACGACTTTGCCCATGCCTTGAAAGTCGGGATGATTCAGATCAACGCCATCATCCATGATCGCGATCGCAATCGATCGACTGCCTTTCGTAATGTCCCAGGCTTGCTCTGCAAATACGTGCGATCCGGTTGCTAAATCCTGCCCGCCTGTGTGATTGAGATGCCATTGTTTCGGATAAACCGGATCTTTCGGGCGGTAATATCCTTGTTGGCGCACAATAATGTTAGGTTCTGCGGTGAGAATCTGCGATCGCGTAATCAATCGATTCGTAATTTTCAGCGGATTCTCAGTCGAGTTTGGTGTGAGTTGAAAAACGAATGTGTTAGGAATACCTGCGATTTGTTTGACTTGTTCTAGGGCGAATTCTTGTGCGATCGAGTGAATCATATCCGCTTTCACATCTGGAGCAAATTGAATCGTAATTTGATTTGTGACATAAAGCTTTGATCCAGGATTATCTTTCATTTGATAAACGTGGCTGGCATAGTTCACTTGATCATCTGAGCGCACTTGATTCAGCACTTGATCTTTTTGAGCCGGATCAACAATAAATTCTGTGAGTTGTGGCGGAGCAGCACCAGGATTAATTTGAACTGGAGCTTTGTTGACAATGTCCCAAGCATTCTGTTTGGAAGTTGCGTTGACCGCAAAGCGATCGGCTAATTTCTCAACTAATAGCTCTTGACCGCCGCGCTGGAGAATCTTGCCGCGATTCTCATCGGGAATGCTAGCGTTTCCTTGAGGTTCTGAGGGGTTCGTCATGGCAATGCTCCAACCTTTCTAACTCGATTTCAACTGCGTTCTGCTGGGTTACGGATGGCACTTCATTGTTTTTAACATCGAGAATGCGGGAACCTGGGAACGGTCTTGTATCTCTTAAGCATGTGCCCGTGAGTGATGGATGTGATGAAATCCAATCGTTTCCAATTGCTTTTTAGCTTGGCAGTGTCAACCATGATACTCCTGCCGCTCTCAGGCTGTACGTCTTCCTCCACAGAATGCAAACCAGACGCGCAGGGACGAGTTCCGCAGAATTGTTCGTCGGGTGGCTCCCATTATTACGGGTCGGGTGGCTCATCGGGTGGTTCGTCTTATCGAGGCGGCTCGTCAGGGGGTTCAGAGGGAGAAACCGGAGTTTCAGGTCGATCGTCGGGTCGTGGTGGATTTGGCAGTTTTGGCGGAGGTCGCGGAGGCGGATGAACCATCCATTCAAAGGAGTCGATCGTGATCACTTTTTCCGTCAGATTCAAATGCCTTGGTACAATCTTGCACCTGTGAATGGCGTTTCAACTGCTTCAAATTCCTACGCGCTGTATCACTGTCATCCGGTCACAGAAAACCAGATTGCCAACCTTAAGCGATCGGCGGAACGAGTAGGAGCCGTTCTCGCGTATGTTTGGTCGATCGTGCGTGAATTTGATGCCCAAACTCTGCTTGAATATGGGTTTCCCGAAGAAACAATTCGGGTGGTGAAGTTCGATCGATTAATGCCGTTTTGTATGCGGCTCGATTGGTGCTGGAATGAAAAAACAGGCGTTTATAAAGTAATCGAAGCGAATGTGCAAACGCCGAGTTTCTGGTTTGAATGTATCGAAGGCAATGCCAAAGTTGCAGAACATTTTGGCATGAAACCGCCAGAAATCGGGCTGAAATCTATTCTCAGTTATTCGATCACTCAGCAACTTCAACGCGCCGCAGATTGGATTAGAAAACCGATCGAACAATGCCGAATCGGATTAACGACGCTGAATAACCCTGAAGATATGGGAACGATGCGCTGGTTGAATCAATTCGTCAGTGCAAACCGATGTGTGTTTCCGATCGAAGAACTCCGCATCAAAGACCATCAATACTTATTTCATCAAGATACCGAAATTGATATTTTATTTATGTGGTATCCGCTGGAATGGGCAATTCACGATCGCGATTCTAACAGCCAAGAACTTTGGCCAGCGCTAGAAGAATTGATTCTGAAACGCAGAATTGAGATCGTCAATTTCGCTTCAGCTTTCGCGCTACAGCCGAAAAGTATTTTTGCTTTAATTACCGATTTAGGCTTGGATTTCTTCACGCCAGAACTCGCTGAAACCGTGTTCGATTTCTTTCCAAAAACCGCTCAAACTTCCGATGAAATGGGCGACACTTACTTTGCAAAACCCGTTTTAGGACGACAAGGAGAAGGCTGTTTCTCGATAATTTCAGGAGAAATTGGTGTTCAAAGTTCTAATCAAGATCCTTGGTACACCGATCAAGATTACGTTTATCAAGAACTGCTCGATTTTCCCACCGTTGAAATCGCTGGACGATCGATGACTGCGTTATGGAGTACTTGGCTGTTTAACGATGGAGCCGATCGATTTATTCCGGGTGGCGTTGGACTTCGCGTATCAGAAGGCAAAATCACTGACGATTATTCTTATTGGTGTCCGATCGGCATTTCGGTTTAACTTCTGGGGAACAAAAAGGAATCGATCGGCTTCACTTGAAAATGGATCTTACAGTGATAAGATCCGAGAGTTCCAAGTTGTCCTATAGCATTCTGCACTTAATTCATGGCTCATCTGAGAACGATTCAACCCCTTTCCATCGCTGGCATTCTTTCGCTCTCAATGCTTGCAGGTGTGATGTTCAAAGCGCCGTCTGTTCAGGCTCAAACGCCCAAACCCGCACCCGGAGCAGGTCAAGCTCGCCCGATCGATCCGACCGATCCGAATGTGGTGCGTCCAACGGCGGCAACTCAGGGTGATGGAATATTGAGCTTGCAAGGTGGGCAACGGCTAATGACTGAAGCTGACCAAGCCGTGAAAGCGCAGAATATGCCGCTCGCGCTGAAAAAACTGCAAGAAGCGCGTCAAGTTTTCAACCAACTTTCTAACTTCTACCAAGATTTGGCGACCAGTTTTTCTGGAATTGATACTCGTGTGGCAGATAGCCAACGCAAGAAAGCGCTGGATACGGCAGAACTGCGAGATCAAGCAACTTACCGTTTAGCGTTGGTGCATCGGGCAATGAACCAATCGGAGTTGGCTGTACCGCTTCTGGTGCAGATTATCCGAAGTCAGCAGCCGACGCGCGATTTGGGTAAGCAAGCCTATCAGCAATTGCTAGAACTCGGATTCGTGGATGTGCAATATCCTCGGACTGCGGAGCAGCAGCCAACGAATCGTTAGGTAATCTCTCTCGCCCGCGAGTTCACTAAAGAGGACTGAAGAACTTAGATTTTTCAGTCCTCTTTGATCGTTTCTAGCCATTGACGCAGCAGTTTTGCGACGATCGCAGGCTGCTCTAAATGTGTCAAAACTCCCGACTCAGGCACAATCTGAAACTGCTGAATCGCCTGTGGATTGATTGCGGCTAATCGTCGCCCTAGTTCGACATCGGTAAATTGCGCCTGACTTCCCCACACGATCGCAGTTGGTGTATTTAACTGCGACACATACAGCGACAAATCAAAATACAAATCACCGCGCAGAAATGCCAATGCTGCATAATCTGCATTTGGTTTTCGAGCAGATTCTAGATAGGCATTGACCATTTCAGGCGTAATCCGATCGCGGTTCGCAAACAAGAAATTCTCTAAGAAATTCCGCACTGCAAAATCATTCGTTGCACCGATCGTGTAAATAATCCGATCCAAAATCGGCGTATTAATAATATCTAAAGGAATTCGCCGCCCTGCATTTTGTCCAAAATCATCAAACCCAGAAGGACAAATCAGAAACAGCGATCGTACTAATTCCGGATGCTGCACCGCTAAACGAATCGCAAACGCTCCAGTGAGTGAAGCCGCAACCAGAGTGACAGGCTGATCCGAAATCTTTTGCAAGAATTCCGCGATCGTCATTACATAGTCTTCGGGTCGATAATCGCGCCCCGGATGGCTCGAATCTCCCCATCCGATCAAATCAGCCGCGATCGTGGATTCAAATATCGGATAGACTTTCGACCATTCATACGCGGAGGAACCCCCCCCGAAACTATGCAGAAATACGATCGGCGTTTCGTCGCTGGCTTGGTTCTGTGTGTAATATGCGATCGTGCCTAAGCTTGTTTGCGTGAACTTTTGCCCAAAACCTGGAGGATGAAATTTCAGCATAATGTGCGATCGCAGAAAGCGTCCTCTTTATTACAGCAAAAAACTAGCGAATCGATGAGCGTGATACCATTTGAGCATGAAAAAAACGATCGAACTCTCAGAAAAAACTCAACGCAGCTTAATGGAAGTCGCTCAGCAAACTGGGCGGTCAGAGGCTGAGTTAATTCGTACTGCGATCGAAGATTATCTTATTCGCCAACAGCATTCTCTCGATCGTTCTACCACTGCCCAGCAAGCTTTAAACCGTTTGCGTGAAATTGGGCGAAGAATGCCATCCGTGGATGCGGTTGAGTTAGCAAGAGAGAGTCGAGAAAATTTGGAACGACGAGGAGTAAATTGAGTTGAAGATCGTGGTCGATGCAAATCTTTTCGTCGTCCTGGTTAATGGTGATCAGCGGGGTGAAGCGGCTCTACAAAAATTTGCAAGCTGGATTGAGCAAGGAACTTCACTTCATGCTCTGACGTTAACTGTTTATGAAATCGACAATGCCTTGACTCGTGGAATTGTTGCAGGAGCATTTCTACAGAGTGAGTTGGTTAACGCTCTAGACAACATTGCACAGCTTCCGATCACTTATCACTCAATCACGAATCATTCCAGAGTTGTCGAAATTGCGCTTTCACTCAGACGGCAGAGTGCTTACGATGCAGCTTACCTTGCACTCGCAGAGGAATTAAATGCAGAACTTTGGACACTCGATAGCCCTTTATATCGGAATGCGTCGAGTCAAGGTTTTGACGTGCATCTATTAGAATCTTAGAAAAACCCTCTTAACCTAAATCTTTTGATCGCTTTTTCTAGAATGAAAGAAGTCCTTCAGTTTGGAGAACGTCATGAGTGAACAACGGACTCAATGGGATTTGGGTCGATTCGTGCAAACATTAGAGTACTTTGAAGCAATCCCCGTCGTCAGTTGGCTGCAAAAAATGTTTCAACCTCGTCCCAATCCTCAACCTGCACTGAACAATCGAGTTCTATTTGATTTCAGCGATCCGGCGATCGATATCCAGAATACTTGGGGCGCGCTCGATGATGTGGTCATGGGCGGCGTGAGTGACAGCGGTGTTCGGCTCGAAAACGGGGTAGCAGTGTTTTCGGGGAATGTGTCGATCGCAAATTCTGGCGGATTCGCTTCGATTCGTACCCGCAATTTTGATCCAGCGATCGATCTTTCAGCTTTCACAGGTATCGAACTCCGAGTCAAAGGAGATGGCAATCGGTATAAATTCCTGGTGCGCGATGACGACGGTTGGGATAGTGTCGGCTATTCTCACTCGTTCGATACCGTTGCGAATGAATGGATGACGGTGCAGATTCCTTTTACTCAAACCGTTCCAGTGTTTCGAGCGAAAACGATGTCGAATGCAAAGATTTCCACCGATCACATTCGCTCATTTCAACTGATGCTGAGTAAATTTGAATATGATGGCGCGCTGAATCCGAATTTTAACCCCGGATCATTTCGTCTAGAAATTTCGTCGATCGCTGCTTACTAGGAGAACATAATGCGTTTGTTACATACGATGCTTCGTGTCGGAAATCTCGATGAGTCGCTGAAGTTCTACTGCGATTTGCTCGGCATGAAGCTTTTGAGAAAAAAAGATTATCCAGGCGGAGAGTTTACCCTAGCGTTCGTGGGCTACGGAGCGGAATCCGATACGGCTGTGATCGAACTCACTCACAACTGGGGAAAAGATCAATACGAGTTAGGTGATGCTTACGGACATATTGCGATCGGGGTCGATGACATTTACGCGACTTGTGACGCGATCGCACAACGCGGTGGAAAAATTACGCGCCAACCCGGTGCAATGAAGCATGGTTCTACGGTAATCGCCTTTGTCGAAGATCCAGACGGCTACAAAGTTGAACTGATTCAACTCGGTACACAAGGCTCACAATCCGAGAAAAAAGCCGAAACCGTGAACGCTTGATCGATTGAGACGGATCTGATCGGGCTGTTATAACTAGAAAGTTCGCAGCCCGTGAGGAGTGTAGAGAGTGAAACGAGTGAATTGGTTCATAGGCTTAAGTAGCCTGATGATGACGATCGCGGCTTCTCCCGCCTGGTCACAATCTGCGATCGAATCAAACAGCGATCCAATGGATCAAGTCAACTCGGTTTCTGAACTGTCAGATGTGCGTCCGGGCGATTGGGCATTTCAAGCGGTGCAATCGTTGGTAGAACGTTACGGAGTGCTAACCGGATACCCAGATCGAACCTTTCGCGGCAATCGTCCACTGAGCCGCAACGAATTCGCCGCTGCGATTTCGACCGTGCTGGGCAGAATCGAAGAACAAATTTTAGCCGGAAATTCCAGCACGACGATCGCCGCTGATGTGCAAACGATTCGCCGCCTGATCAACGCTTACGGTGTGGCATTGTCTCAACTGCGATCGCGCGTTGATAACATCGATAGCCGAATTGCCACCCAAGAACGTCAGCAGTTTTCGACCACGACGACACTAAACGGACAGGTTTATTATGTCGCGACCAACGGCACAAACGCGAATGGAACCGTGATCGCTCGCGTTCGATTGAATTTGCTCACCAGTTTTCAAGGCAACGATCGCTTAGTGACGCAACTCGAAGCCGGAAATAACGGCGAAGATGCGATCGCCAAAGCCCAAAACAACCCCCAAAATTTACTTGGAACCACAGGCATTCTCGCGGACGGTGGCGGACTCGACCCAGTTGGCGCAACGGGTAATCTCAAAATCCGCAAGCTGTATTATGCGTTTCGTCCGACTGAGAACTTAGAAGTGGCAGTCGGATCGAATTTGCCGCCGAGTGATTTTATCGATCGCAATAGTTTTGCCAATCAGTCTGGAGAAAATTTCGGCTCTAGCTTTTTCGCCAACAATCCCTTAATTGTGCAAAATCAAATCGATCGCTTTGGCGGAGCCGGAGCCGCGATCGCTTGGACACCTGATCGCGCTTTCACCCTGAGAGCCTTGTACGCGGCGGCTGATGCCTCGAATGCGAATGCGGGACTGTTTCGCGATCGCTATCAAGCCAGCGTTGAAGCCGAATACGCAGTTCCTAACGTGCCGCTGAAAGTGCAACTGCAATACACAAATGCTGAAATTAACGGCACACAAATCAATGCAGCGGGGCTAAATGCAGAATGGGCAATTCGGCAAAAATTTGGCATCTTTGGCATTTTTGCGCGCTTGGGAATTGGCAGTTATCAAGGATTTAATACCCTATTGCAGCAAGACCTCAATCTCAATCCGAAAACTTGGGCGGTTGGCATTTCGGCTCAGAATTTTCTCATTCCTGGATCAAAAGCGGGAGTCGCGATCGGGCAACCGTTCATCACCGATCGTTTAGGCAATGCGACTCAAACGAACATCGAAGCCTTTTTCGGATTGTTGCTCAACGATCGCTTAAACATCAGCCCTACGCTTACCGTCGTTTCTAATCCGAATAACCGCGTCAGTCCCACGATCGTTGAATGGTCGCTTCGAGTGCTTTATGGGTTTTGAATGCACGCGAGATAGTACATTGAAAGATTGATAACTCTAATAGGACGCAAGTTATGAATGCAGACCCCGTAACGATGATGAAACAGCAAGTCGGCTATGCGGCGGCTGCCAAAGTGAAATCAAATACGATCGTGGGACTCGGTACGATCGGCGAACGTTTGCAGTCGGGAGATCTGCAAAATATTAAAGGAGTCCCGACCTCGTTTCAAGCGATCGTTCTGGCGCGTCAGTTCGGCATTCCCTTGACCACACTCGACGAAATTGAAAAGATTGATATCGCGATCGATGGTGCAGACGAAGTTGATCCGCAAAAGAATCTGATCAAAGGCGGCGGCGCGGCTCACACTCAAGAAAAGATTGTGGATAGCTTAGCGGATCAGTTCATTGTGGTTGTAGATAGCGGCAAACTCGTGGATCATCTCGGTTCTACCTTTTTGCTTCCGGTCGAGGTGATTCCGATGGCAGTGACTCCGGTGATGAGAGCGATCAAGAAACTCGGCGGCAAACCGCAACTGAGAATGGGCGTGAAAAAAGCGGGTCCTGTCGTAACAGATCAAGGGAATTTGGTTGTGGATGTGAAGTTCGATCGGATTGACAATCCAGGTGAACTAGAAAAGACGCTGAATAATTTGCCAGGAGTTCTAGAAAATGGCTTATTCGTGGGAGTTGCAGATGTGATCATGGTTGGAGAAGTCAAAGACGGTCAACCGAGCGTGAGAGAGTTCTGAGCTTAGTCAAGCGGTGGATGCTGATCAAGTCGATCGAGGAGTTGAAGCGCAATCAATACACTCATAGTAGATTCACAACGACTTGTTTATTCGATGATCAAAGCTGTGCGCCACTCGGATTTCTGAGCGATGGACAAGGAACTGCAACCCATCGCTTTTGTCCAAAATCAGGACGGTAACACCCGACATCAGGCTTTGATCCAATTACCCATTCTCCCGCTGCATCGAGCAGGACTACGCTCAAGATACCCAATGCTACAACCGTAAGCAGAACACCGACCGCCAAATTCGATCGCCAACCGATTCTGCGTTCCGGACGCTGGCTCCGCAAGCTGCGGATTGCTACTGTAATTCGGGATAGACCATAGTAGCAAAGCGCTAGAACAATCATGAGTGGCAGTACTTTAAGCAAGGGAAGAACGGTTACGATCGCGACTTCGCTAGAAATCTCAAATGCAGGCAAAATCAGAATCAGCAACAATCCAGTTCCCAAGCTGAGGATGCCAAAGCCGATTAAAGTCCCGGTAAAAGCTTCTGAATCCCAACCTGGTGAGCAGGTAGATTGTGCAGGCTCTTTTGGATCGTAAAAGACAGTGACGGATTGGCTGATCGGATACGATCGTGAAGCTGCTTGCTCTGCCTCTGTCCGCGATTTAAATTCACTCTGCCCAAACCCACGGAATTGATAGGGAAGTCCTTGAACCCAGTAGGTACACAAAACCGTAAACCCATAATAGGTTCGCCCAACTTGTAGCCGAGATTGATCCGTCTCTACTCGATAATCGTCTACTGTTGCTTCAGTCCGAATCCAGTTGCGGCTCTGGATGGCGAGTCGTAATCGTGCAAGGGCGGTACTGATAATCCAAGCACCCGCTCCCCAAAGCCCTAAAAACACCAAGCCAAGAAAAGTTTCAAGCATCTCGATCGCATCGGGTGCAACTTATTCAGTATCCTCTGACTGATGTTAAAATTGCAACCTCACTTTTTGCGCTTTGCAGTAATTGTGGTTTTTAGTGCAGGACTTCGGCTCACTAGCATCCATTCATCGGTCATTCCTAAAAACTGCATCTGTTTTTGTGGTAGTTTTTCCAGTAATTTTTGATCAAGCAGCAAATGGGGATGAGCATCTTCGCGCCAGTGTTTGAGCAACGCTTCGGGAGTTGCTGGAATGATCGATCGATCACTATAGAAATTCAATGACGGTCGGAAATAAGGATATGACGTATAAATGGTTTGCCCTTTCCCGGTCGCCCGCTGAATCATCACGCCTACAGGTTTTGCTGGAAACGTCTCCTGTAGTTCCCACAGCCAATGATTCGACATCATTAATACAAGCAGGGTTAAATACATGCCCCAAATCAGCACGACGATAAATTGAATATCCCGACGCGCTATCAATATCGCGGTCACCGTTAGCGTGAGTGCCAACGTCGTAAAAACAAGTTGCAGATCAGGCTGCGATCGCTGCCAAAACGTATAGTAAATCGCTCCTGCCCAACCGACGATCGCGAACACCGAAAACACAACGACCCAGCCTCGAACCCGTGGAATTGAGTGCGTTTCTGACGGTGCAGGCTGCCAAAACCGCTGTAACTGTGCCCCGATCGCGATCGCAAATGCAGGATAAAGCGGCATCGCATACCAAGGAAGCTTTGTTTGCATCAGCGAAATTAACACGAGATAAATGCCGCTCCAAACGAGGACTAATTTCGCCCAACCGAGATTTCGATTGTTCCAGGCATTCCGGAATGCGATCGGCAAAAACACCACCCACGGAACTCCATTTTTGATCACTTCCCAGAAGTAATACACGATCGATCCTCGATTATTCTCAACCGAATCCGAGACGCGCTTGAAAGACTGATCCCAAACGTGAGTGGCTAAAAACGCTTCACCATAACGGTAAAACTGCGCGCCGTACCATAAAGCGACTGGAATACAACCGAGTCCAAACCCTGTCCATAAATAAAGCGAAGTCAGCAATCGAGGCGTATCCCAAGCGATGAAGACTAGCCCGATCGCGGCTAGCAAGATTCCTAAAATTCCCTTAGTCAGACAAAGACAGCTAAAGCCTAAACCGACTCCTAACCCCCAGCGCAGATCTCGACGCGATCGCAGCAAACACAGCATCATCGCTAGGAAAAAGCACAAAATCGCTCCATCGAGCATCGCCAATCGTCCCTGTCGCACCACAGGAAGCGAGGTGAGATAAACTAATGCCGCAAACACAGCCGCACTGCGCTGAAAAAAGATTTCGCGCCCTACGCCATACAGTAAAGGAACAGAAGTCGCAGTTAAAAGCGCTCCGGGTAAGCGAGCCGTCCACTCATTTACACCCCAAGCTCGGTAGCATAACGCAATTAGCCAATGAACCAGTGGCGGTTTATTGAGATAAGGCGTGCCATTGAGATCGCGAGGATAAAGCCAAGTGAGCGAATCAAACGGCGCGTTTGCGATTTCGCGGGCGATCGTCGCCACGATGCCTTCATCCCAATCGCGCAGCGGAAGCACTCCTAGATTAATCGTGAATAGCACGATCGCGGCTGCCCAAAGTCCGATCGTCCAGCTTGGATCAATCCAAATTTGATAACGGGACGTTCCCGATTGATTTCCGGTCGAAATCTCGCGATCCATGCTTCTGTGATTCACTACCCCGACTCATTGTGCATCATAAACACAACATTGTTGAGAACTCGACAAATTACTTGTCTACTCAGGCTTTGATCGCCCACAATGAGAATAGGAAATAAAAGTTAATCTTACTGTTACCTCGCTGCCGTGCCCTCTACTCTGCCACCGAAAGTTCTGCTGCCCGATTCCTCGACTGCTCCTCAATCTCGCCTTCCTAGTCTCTTCAGTCGCCTCCAACCGCATCCCGATACGATTGTTCTCATTTTGGCGGTCGTGATCGGAGGCGGGGCGGGTTTGGGTGTTCTCACATTTCGCTTTTTAATCGAATGGATTCATCGTCTTGCGCTCGAAGACCTGATGGGAACGATCGGGCATTTTGGCGCGTGGACGTTGGCTTGTGTGCCGACTTTAGGTGGCGTATTAGTTGGGCTGATGCGCTGGATTACAAAAGAATTTAGTCCCGGCATTTCTGCGTTGATTGCAGCGGTGCAGGCAGGTAAAGAAATGTCAGCTACGCGACCGATCGCGAAAACGATCGCGGCGGCGATTTCGCTCGGAACCGGGGCTTCGCTTGGACCGGAAGGGCCGAGCGTGGAAGTCGGGGCGAACTTCGGCTTATTTGTCGGTCAAATGCTGAAAGTTTCGCGCGATCGACAGCGCTTACTTTTAGGGGCGGGAGCCGCAGCAGGATTGGCAGCAGGATTTAATGCGCCGATCGCTGGAGTATTTTTCGCGCTGGAAGTCGTCCTCGGAACGACGTTTGAAACCTCAGCCGCCAGCATTGTTTTACTTTCGGCAGTCGTATCGGCGCTGATTGCTCAGATTGGATTAGGTGGACAGCCTGCATTTGCTCTGCCTGCTTATGAAGTGCGGAGTCCGCTAGAATTGCCGCTTTATTTGGGGTTGGGACTGTTTGCTTGTGTGGTGTCGATCGCTTACACAAATTCTCTGAAGTGGTCGAGCGACTTCTTTAAAGGCAATATTCCCGGAGCAAATTGGTTGGCAAAAATTCCGCGTGAAGTTCAGCCGATTCTTGGCGGGTTGTGCGTGGGATTGGTGGCGCTAAAACTGCCGCAAGTTCTAGGAGTGGGATACGACACGGTTGAAGCGATGCTTCGAGATGTGCAATTTTCATTGATTTTACTAATCACGCTACTGGTCGTTAAACTGTTGCTGACAGCGATTAGTTTAGGGACTGGGTTAGTCGGTGGCATTTTTGCGCCTGCAATGTTTCTGGGAGCATCGCTTGGAGCCGCTTATGGAAAAGTTTTGCCCTCAGTTTTTCCCATGTTTGCCGCGAGTATTGCTGCACCGCCCGCCTATGCGATGGTAGGAATGGCGGCTGTACTTGCAGCGAGTGTGAATGCTCCCTTAACTGCGATTTTGCTGCTGTTTGAAATGACGCGCGATTATCGGATTGTTTTACCGCTGATGGCTGCCGTGGGGTTAAGCGTTTGGCTGGTTAACCTGTTTAAGTCAAATCCAGAACAACCCTCGAACTTGCAGCAAATTGAAGCGAAACGCGATCCTGACCCGGCTCCGAGTTCCACGATTCATCAGCAAGAGATTCTCAGAAACCTATTGGTTGCAGAAGCGATGCAGCCGGGATTTTTACAGATTGCAGATTCGATTCCTTTATTAGAGGCGGGACTGCAACTGATTCAAAATCAATCGCATAGCGCACTCGTGGTCGATAACGATCGACAACTCATCGGCATTATCACCCTACAAGATATCAATCGCGCGATCGCTCGCTGGGAAACTGAACCGAATCACACGGATTATGTGTTAAAGCACCGCACGATCGCAGAAGTTTGCACGACTGACATTCTCTATGCTTATCAAGATGAACCGCTGACCGATGCGCTCGATCGCATGGCAACGCGCGGATTGCATCAGTTACCTGTCATCGATCGCGCCAATCCACGTCAAATTTTAGGACTGTTAGAGCAAGAAGGAATTACTTTAGCGTGTAACCTTGCATTAACGCGAGTGCGCTTGATGCCCTATCTTCATGCAGAAAAGGCAAATCCGACCGAAACCGAACTTGCCTCTCAGATTGGCGCATTGAATTAGCAGAAACAAGCAGAATCTATTTATTTCTGCTTGTCCAAATTCCAGTAAACATCATGAGCATTCCACCTAGAAAAATCGCGATCGCGAGACTCGCCGGAACTGCCGTTGACCAATCGATATTTTCCATTTGATTAAGCCGAGATTTCTTCTCGATCGAGTTGTTTGAGATGGATATGTTTGCGACCGAGAGAAATTTCAAACTCGTCTCCGGGTCGCAATTCCATTTGTTTAGTATACGCTGCTCCAATTAGCAGATTTCCATTCGACTGCACGCTAATTCGGTAACTTGCGCTACGCCCGCCCCGTCCGTTTGTGCTTTGTTTGCCGTCTAGCTCGATTCCCTCTGCATCGATTAACGCATTGAGAAATTTCATCATATTGACCCGCTCTACACCGTTTTTTGTCACCGTGTAATAGCCGCACTCTTTAGCTTTTTCTTCTTTATTGAGATGGTCGAGTTCTTTCACCTTTTTGAGCAAGGATTCACCCACCAACGGCTCAATCTTTTTCTTTTTAGTCATCAACCCGGAATCTAAATGATGTGGACAGCCATTGCTTTTTGTGGCACTAACGAAGCTGCTAAACCCAGTCAATTCAGCATCGAGCCAGTCGCCCCATTCATATTACACTGGCATTGCGGATTTTTGACATTGAATCATGACTCAATTCGGATGAAATTTGCGTTCAATTTGTGGCGGATTGAACTCGTTTTTCGCAATCGTAATTTCAAGTCAAAACGCCGATCGCACTTGATAAAAAAAAGGAGCAGATCCTCTGCGATGAGCGACGATGGTGGCGATCTTGACGGCATCATCAAAAATCGACACCCGATAGATCAAAAACCTTTTGTTCGCTCAAGCAGCAACCTGCTCTTACCATTCATTCACCTGTGATAAACAAGTTATCAACGCCACTTGTCAACGCTGTGTGTTCCCCATGAAGTTGAAATGACAAGTTTAGAGCCGCGATCGCTTGCGTAAAATGTGGTAAAGCTGCAACCAAAATGCCGTTCTAACGTCATATCAGCTAATTACAGTAAGGGTATCTATCTTCTGAAGCTTGCTCATCTTGCGTCCTTTTCTTCAAAGTCTGAAAATAGATCGATGAGATAAGGCTTCTGAATTCACTGAGGACGCACCATTAAGGAGAGTACAACACCGATGACGACACCTCGAAATACTTGGAAACAATCTGCAATTTATTTCATGTTGCCCTTGGTTGGAGCGGGCACAGCACTGGCGGGAAGCCGTTTGCTCTCTGAGAATCCAC
Organism: uncultured Leptolyngbya sp.; assembly: GCA_964242045.1. GTDB lineage: Bacteria > Cyanobacteriota > Cyanobacteriia > Leptolyngbyales > Leptolyngbyaceae > Leptolyngbya. The sequence continues at coordinate 25,322 of CAXTDB010000018.1, forward strand.
TTTCGCCGCCTGCGATCGCTGAGACAAATACTGTTGTGGCGCAAAACCGTACAGGCGCGCTTGCGGCATCGGGAGACATGAACTTTATCGCAGCGGCAGTAGAACGAGTCGGCCCTGCGGTTGTGCGAATTGATTCTTCGCGTACCGTCACTTCGCGCGTACCGGAAGTCTTCAATGATCCGTTTTTCCGACAGTTTTTTGGTGGGGATGTGCCGACGGCTCCTTCAAGCCGAGTCGAACGGGGAACGGGATCAGGATTTGTGATTAATTCCAATGGTTTAATTCTGACGAATGCTCATGTGGTAAGTGGTGCGGATACCGTGAGCGTGACAATGAAAGACGGGCGGGAATTCAAAGGAAAAGTCGTAGGACAAGATCCGCTGACTGATGTGGCGGTAGTTCGGGTACAAGCGAACAATCTGCCAACCGTGTCGTTGGGTAATTCGGATGCGCTAAAACCAGGAGAATGGGCGATCGCAATTGGTAATCCGCTCGGACTGGATAACACCGTGACGGCAGGAATTATCAGCGCAACGGGTCGATCGAGTTCTGAAGTCCGGGTTCCGGATAAGCGAGTCAACTTCATTCAAACCGATGCGGCAATTAATCCGGGGAATTCTGGTGGTCCGTTGTTGAATCAGCGCGGTGAAGTGATTGGCATGAACACCGCAATTATTGGGGGTGCACAAGGCTTAGGATTTGCAGTTCCGATTAACACGGCGCAGCGGATTTCACAACAGTTGATTTCAAAAGGACGAGTCGATCATCCGTATCTAGGAATTCAAATGCGGGGACTGTCTCCAGAGTTAAAACAGCAGATCAACAGCGATCGACAAGTCGGTTTCCAGGTGCAAGATGATCAAGGTGTGGTGATTTTCCAAGTTCTGCCGAATTCTCCGGCTGCAAGAAGTGGATTACGCAGCGGCGACGTGATCAAGAAAGTCAACGGTCAGACGGTGACGAAAGCAGAACAAGTGCAGCAAGCGGTCGAGAATGCGTCGATCGGCGGAACGCTGCAAGTTGAAGTGAGTCGCAACGGTCGACCGACAACGGTAAGTGTTCAACCGGGAGCATTCCCGACTCGAACCGCTCAAGGGAACGACGACGAAACACCCTAATTCAATCGAAAGCGATTACGATCGACCTCCGGACTTCAACATCCGGGGTTCTTTGCATTTGGGGGTAAAGATGGCTGAGATTCTTGACATTATTGAGTTAGGGCATCCGATTTTGAGAGAAAAGGCGCGATCGATTGATTACATTCAAGACGATCGCATTCAAACTTTGATTGATAACCTACTTGCAACTGTTCAGAAAGCGAACGGAGTTGGAATCGCTGCGCCTCAAGTCGCTCAATCGTATCAGTTGATGATTGTGGCATCGCGTCCGAATCTGCGCTATCCGAATGCGCCGATGATGGAGCCGACTCCGATCGTGAATCCGCGAATTTTGGCGCATTCAGATGAAACGGTGAAAGGTTGGGAAGGATGTCTCAGCATTCCGGGAATTCGGGGGAACGTACCAAGATATCAAGCGATTGAGATTGAGTTTCTCGATCGCTTCGGCAAACTGCAAAAAATGGAAATGACCGATTTCGTCGCCCGGATTTTTCAGCACGAATTCGATCACTTTAACGGGATTATGTTTCTCGATCGCGTCGAAAGCAATCACGATCTGGTGACAGAAAAGGAATATCAAAAACGATTGGTATCAACGATAGAATAAATAACGTACTCCAATCACTAAGAGAAACACACCATAAAGTTTTTTCATCGTTTCTCCGCTAATAAAAGGCTGATTGGCAAATAAAGCACCAAAGAGATTGCCAATTACAAGCCCGATCGCAATAACAACAGCGTATTTCCAGTTGAGATTGCCGTTGCGCTGATACACGATCGCGGCAAGAATCCCGATCGGTAAAATCTGCGCTGCAACTGAGGTTCCCGTTGCGAATTTCTGTTCCATCCCCAATAACAGCACCATTGCTGGAACCATTATTGCACCGCCGCCGATGCCAAACATTCCGCCTGCGACCCCTGCAAGCAGTCCAATGCCCAAAAGCTGAATCAACATCATCGACATGATCTGAGTCCTTTGTATAAACCTGATTGGATAGTACAGGATACGATCGCGATCTTGTTTGAACTGCACAATCTTCTAATCGCCAGCTTTGTGTCCAATCAATTTGAGCGACCCACAGCCTCTCTACTTGAATTTCTTTAACCCAGAGCCATCGGAATTTACTACATAAAGAAATCCTTTTGACTTAAAGCCAATCTTTTTACGATCCGGCGACCACGAAGGAGCGTCACCCACAGCGCGAAATGTCAGGATTTGTTGCGCTTTTCCAGATCGATTTGCTTTTATCTTTTGAATTCTGAGATCACAAATATCCCAAGAAAACTTAATGCTGTCATGGCAAGTTATAACCCAGACAAAGAGGCTTCGATTATCAGAAGACCATTGCAGCCCGTATTTATAGGGGTTTGCTTCGGACAAGTTATAAGGTCGAGAAAGTATTTTGCCGTCTCGATCGACCACCAGTATTTCGTTTGCTATGCAGAAAGCAATTCGCTTTCCGTCTAGCGACCACATAGGCGATTTGCCTGGTATCAAGTGTTTTGGCTTTGCAGAACCATCTGCATTCGCTATGTAAATGTCATACTGATTAATGCGCGAAATCGAAAAGATCAGCCGTTTACTATCAGGCGACCACTGGATATCGTAAAAGCAATCATTACTCTTGAATAATTTGATTCGTTGATCGCCAATTGAATCTGTAACCTGAAGTGAGCAACTGTCGCTTTCATCATTCGATGCAAAAGCAATCTGCTTGCCATCGGGCGACCATTGAGGATTATAGCCGTTACGAATAATAGCTCGACTGCTTTGAGAGCCATCAGTTTTTACGCTATAGATCTGGGCGATGCCTCTAGGATCGGTATGTTCGGGACTGGCTGAGAAGAGAATTTCTTGTCCATTTGGCGACCATACAAGGCTCTTGTAAGTGTATATTTTTGTACTGCTGGAGCTATCAATCTTACGAGTTTGAGAACCATCGGATTGCATCACATAGATTCCGTCAAAGTCATCCGTTGTGAAAGCAATCTGCTGAGCATCGGGCGACCAAGAGAAGTCTGCATATTTACCAGTCCTGATGCCATCTAATGATTGACTGCAAGATCTCACTGTTAACATCACGAGTGCTAGAACAATCGACACCACGATCGTTAAAACAACCCACCTGAGCGCTTTATGCCGCATTTGCTCGAAAAATCAACTCCCATAATTCTATTGCATCATAGTTGATCGTCTGAGGTAGCAATCTTAATCTTATGCAAAAGGAAATCGAACTCAACGATCTGGAGTTATGCGATCGCACACTGTAGCTTTCCATATCCAATTCAATCACCTGACATGAAACCGCAGCTTCTTCCATTCCTTACAGCATTCACTTTGGTTTGCAGCTTGTCTAGTCCTGCGCGCGCTTTGCCCGGTGACTCGATACAAACAGTTAAAACTTCGATCGCGCAACACTCGGTTTTATCACCGCTGAAGCGAGGGATTGCAGAACTCAGCGGACAACCGTTTTATACCAGTCAAGGAAAGCTACCCAATGGAAAGATCGTGTTTTCGATGAGTCCCGATCGACAAGATCAACGATCGCAACGAGAAACGATCGCGTTTGGTACAGCAAAACCGTTTGCGGGATTTACTCGGCAGAATTTAGGATTGATTCAGCAAATGTTTAATCAATCAACTGCGGCAGATTTTGGGCGATCGCAGTATGTTGCACGAGTGGACTACACTGATGTTGAAAAACGGTTCTACCAAGGCAAAACTTTTGCATATATCACGACCACGTTTAAGCAGGCAAATGAAGGACAGAAGTTCTATCACTTTACGGTTTTGCCGCTGAAAGATTTAGACCGTGAGATTCATGCCGATCAACAATGTCGCCAGCGGAGTGCAAATGGCTGTGGTGATTAGCTATCGAGCGATCGGAACCGTAAACCAAAACTGCGTATCTCGATCGCGCTTCACTCCAATTCGTCCTTGGTGTGCTGTGATAATCTGATTGCAGAGAAACAGTCCTAACCCTAGTCCAGTGCGGTGCTGATTCTGTGAGCCTCTCAGATACGGCTTATTGAACAATTGATCGCACTGCTCTTGGGGAATGCCGACCCCGTTATCGACGATCGAGCATTTCAACTCTGTAGCTAATTTCTCAACTTGCAAAGTTAGTGTAATCTCAGGCGGATTGTGCTTGATTGCATTGGTGATCAGATTGTCGAGAACTCTTCTAAGATGAATCGGATCAGCAGAAATTAAAGGTAGCTCGTTCGGAATTTGATTGTTTAGCTT
>CAXTDB010000019.1:0-29414 GCA_964242045.1 uncultured Leptolyngbya sp.
GACTGGTCTCGGGTTCGAATCCCGGGCGACCCATGAAAATCAAGCGCTATGATCAGATTAGTGTTTCTGGAGTCAGATCATGGCTCACCTAACGGATCGTCGCGCTCAAAATATCGAAGGTGATTTTTACGTCGATCGCTCTTGTATCGATTGTGATACTTGTCGGTGGATGACCCCGGAAGTGTTCACACGCGAAGGCAGTCAATCGATCGTTTTTCATCAACCCACAACCGAAACCGAACGTTTACGCGCAATGCAGGCGTTACTCGCGTGTCCCACCGCTTCGATCGGAACCGTCGAAAAGCCCAAAGATATCAAACTTGCTCAAGAGAGTTTCCCAATCTTAGTTGCTGAGAATGTCTATCACTGTGGCTATCACGCTGAGAATTCCTACGGGGCTGCAAGCTATTTGATTCAGCGTCCTGAAGGCAATATCTTAGTAGACTCTCCCCGATTCGCGCCGCCGTTGGTAAAACGATTAGAAGCGATGGGGGGAATTCGCTATCTTTACCTCACTCACCGCGATGATGTTGCGGATCATCAGAAGTTCCGGGATCATTTCGGCTGCGATCGCATTTTGCATTCCGATGAAATTACTCGCAGCACTGAAAGCGTTGAAATCAAGCTGACTGGAACTAATCCGATGCAACTCGATCCAGATTTGCTAATCATTCCCGTTCCGGGTCATACAAAAGGGCACACGGTTTTACTATATAAAAACCGATTCTTATTCTCCGGTGATCACCTCGCATGGTCAGCGCGGCAAAATCATCTCGTCGGATTTCGAGAAGTGTGCTGGTATTCTTGGGATGAACAAAAACGATCGATGAAAAATCTCAGTCACTACGATTTTGAGTGGGTTTTACCCGGACACGGACGACGCTATCACGCAGATGTTGAAACGATGCGTCGATCGATGCAAGAATGCCTCACTTGGATGGGCGCAAATCAAGAAACAGGCGACTGGGATTAACATGATCGACCAAGCCAGGATGGATACGATCGTTGAAACGCTCAAGCAAGATCTACCGACCTTGTTCGAGCGAGATATTACCTACGACATCTACAGTTCAGATATCTTTTTCAAAGATCCGGTGAATACGTTTAAGTGGAAGTTCAACTACCGCATCATTTTTTGGACATTGCGCTTTCACGGCAAACTCTTTTTCACCGAACTGTTTTTCGATCTCCATCAGGTTCATCCAAAAGATGAATCAACGATTTTGGCAGACTGGACAGTACGCGGAACATTACGAGTTCCCTGGAAAGCAAAGCTGCTGTTTAATGGCACATCAACTTACAGCCTAGAGTCGGATGGACTGATTCACAAACATATTGATACTTGGGATCGACCTCCTGGAGAAATTTTGAAACAGTTTTTTCAGAAGGGAGAATGACAGTCGTTATCTGTGACTAGAGCGACGATCAAGGTTCTGCTGCCGGACATAGCGCAACTTCGTTCGCGTTCCTCTGACAATGATCAGTAGCATCAAACTTAGACCGATAAGACGCAACCCCAAGATTAAGAGCGTTGAACACACCTTTGAGAACGTGAGCGGCGTAGATTCGGTCAAGAACGACTGAAGTGCGGCAATGATCAGATACCCACTCAAGAATAAAGCGGGAAGCGCGATCGCGACCCAACTTGTGATAATCATCCACCAAGGGACTCCACCTTGACTGAGTTTGCGATAGGCTCGTCCTTCCAGCCTAATTTGTCCCATCGGCTCAAATCCGGATGGAAGTTTCTCAACTGTGAAGTATCCAGCTTGAGGTGGAACCGAGATACTGCGCTTGTCCGAAATCAGTGGATCGGCATCAAATTCTGAAAAATCGAACTTTGAATCGGAATCAGTGTTCTTGCTCATAGCAATACACCTGAAGAGAGTGAGTAAAGCTTCAACAATTGAGGCTGGTTTTCCTGAAAGCGGCGCTAATTAGATCTAATCCAGAGTGCAAGTCCGCCGCCACGTCCACGCGCTGCAATTAGACGATCGCGAATCAGGAAAAAAGCAAAAAAGGGAAGTTTCGCGATCGCAGTCTCCGAAAATGTCTGTTCTTTCTCCGCTCCACCCCGAACCGCTTGCGAGTAGAAAGTTTTTTTACCCAAGCAAACCTGAAGCCGCGTAAACTCAAACGCCAGCAAATTCTTTTTCGTCTGATAGCGCGCAGGGCCTGAAAACTGCAATTTCAGCGCTCCAAGCTGAGCCTGATTTCCAATCCGCTCGGCTCCCGATTCATCGATATTAAACGAAATCTGAGCCGTTGCAATTTTGGGCACATAATAGCCCTGCTTCAGTTTGATCCCGCCTTGGCGAATCTTGCGGGTTCCAGTGGCAAAACAAAGCCGCCACTGTCCTTGGAGTTGTGAAAACTGATACTCGATCGCAGATTGCTTTGCCGATTTTTCCGCCTGCAAGAGCGCATTTACAACCTGCTCAGCTTCCGGGCGGCTCACGCCTGAATCCCGAAACGCTGAGACAGCCTGTTCTAAAACTGCGATGAAATCCGACGAGGTAGAAGTAGAAGTCATGAGCGTTGGGCGATCGAAGCGACTAGCAGAATCATACAGAATTTGGCAAATGGCGATCGCCATCTGCCGAATTTAAAGAATCAATTTTGCCACCTTTCAAAGTGGGCGAATTTGTAAAGAAATGCCAAAATGATTGGATAGGTTTTTGTGGAACCCAATGGCATTTAATCCTGACAGTGCTAATTTCCTTCATACCGATGCAGAAGCCAGTGACGCAAATGCGTTGCTGCGCTACCTCCAGCATCAACCGCCCGAAGTTCTAGAACGAGTAGCGCGCTCGGTCAGTCCCCAAGTCAAGCAGATCGTCTCTCACAACGTCCAAGGATTGGTGGGCGTTCTGCCAGCAGAAGGTTTTAACGTCAAAATTACCACCGATCGCGAAAATCTCGCTGGACTTCTTGCTTCTGCGATGCTGACGGGCTACTTCTTGCGCCAAATGGAGCAGCGAATGGAACTCGAAAATAATATTGAAGACCTCTAAGCGCACCGCATCTGTAGCCGTGCGCTCAGATTCAGCTTTTCGGGAATGCGCCCGGACGAACTTGAACCGTTTGCGAGCTATTTCCCCGCTTCACCTCGATTTGTAGCGGTGTGCCAATCTGACTGGCTTCCACTTGCGTCTGAACATCCGAAGCCGTTTGTACCGCAGTGCCGTTAATTTTTTTGATAATGTCACCCGGACGTAAGCCGCCCTGCGCCGCCGGAGAATTCTCTGCAATCTGCGCCACGAAGACTCCTTGATCCTCGGTGACTTGCGCTTTACCGCCCGATTCTTTGTTCAATTCCTCGCGAATTGCCGAAGTCAAATCAATCATCTGAATTCCCAAGTAGGGATGATCCACTTTGCCTTTGGTGAAAAGCTGTTCAGCGACTCGCTGTGCGGTTTCGATCGGAATTGCAAATCCCAATCCTTGAGCATCCGCCCGAATTGCCGTATTGATTCCAATCACTTCACCGCGATCGTTCAATAACGGTCCACCCGAATTTCCTGGATTAATCGCGGCATCGGTTTGAATAAAGCTGACTCGTTTATCCGAAACGCCAACTTGACTACTCGATCGACCCGTTGCGCTAATAATCCCAGCCGTCACGGTGTTATCGAGTCCGAGCGGATTGCCGATCGCGATCGCCCACTGTCCCGGAATCAAACTCGCAGATCTGCCCAGTGTCACCGTCGGAAGCTGTCCCGCATCGATTTTCACGGCTGCCACATCAGTCACCGAATCGGCTCCAACCACGCGCCCTTCAAACGTGCGCCCGTCTTTTAGCGTCACTTCGACCGTATCGGTTCCTTCGACTACATGGGCATTGGTCAGCAAGCGACCATCGGAACTCAGCAAAAAGCCCGACCCCGTGCCGCGTTCGACTCGATCTTCGGGAGCGGGGAGCTGATCGCCGAAAAATCGCTTAAACACAGGATTGCGAAACGCCTCCGGCACATTGCTCGACACTCGCCGAGTCGCATTAATTCGCACGACCGCAGGCCCGGCTCGATCGACTGCCGCCGAAATAAAATTCTCGTTATTTTTCGCATCTGGAGACACCGAAATCGTACTCGGCTGAGCGAATTGCACCTGAAACGGCTGCCCCTGACCTCGATTGTTCAGATAATGATTGGCGACTAAGCCCGCCCCACCCCCAACGGCTAACAACGAAGCTGCGATCGCGACTTGTCTAAAGGAGAGAACCATAAACGTAAGTGCAGAAAGTAACAGCGAAAAAAACAGTAGTAGTATTCAGTGTATCTTTGTCCTTTCAATCCGGTTGGTATTTCTGATAGCAGGATTCGGAGGGACTCGTTTTGGGATACACTCCTTTTACATAGACTGCGTTTGATTCAAGGGGTTGAAGGCGCGGTAAACCAGTGATTTAGCAGATAGAGTTATGGCAAAGTATCGATCTATTTTGGCGCTAGTTTTTTGCACACTCATGGCGATCGTCATGGTGGGATGTAGCAGTCCCGAAGCGGTGAAGCCAACATATACACCAGATAAAATCGCGGAAATTCAAGGATATGCGAAGGATCTGAGTGAATTAAGCGATCGCTTACCCGAATTGCAAGATTTAATTCAGAAAGAAGATTTCGTTTTCGCGCGCAACTTTATTCATGGCCCACTCGGTGAGATTCGCGTACAAATGAGCCGGGTTGCTGGAAGCTTGTTACCAAACGAGCAAAAGCCAGCCCGCGATTTAGCCAAACAAATCGCCAACGATTTAGTCGAAATCGATCAGGCATCGGCATCGAATAACTATAAAGAAGCAGTTCGCTACTATGGTGAAACGGTGAAAGATTTAGAAGCTTTCACCAAACTGATTCCGCAAGGCTAAAACGGGAGGGCGAAGGATGAAGCTTAAAAGAATTAATTCTTCGCCCTGCCTATGAAAGTGACGATCTTGGGTTGCGGTGTGGTTGGAGCGACGATCGCGTATGAACTCAGCAAGATTTCAAATTTAGAAATTACCGTTGTTGATGCCCAACCGACTCCGGTTCAAGCCGATTTGCAAGCGTGTCCAACTTCTACAGGGGCAGCACTCGGCGTTTTGATGGGTGCAATTAGCAAAAAAGAAAAAGGTCGCAATTTGCGAATGCGGCTGTTTGGGATTCAGTATTACAACGATCTGGTTCCAGAATTAGAAGCGCTAACGGGTCGATCGATTCCGTTTAACCGTGAAGGCATTCTAATGCTGCAATTTCCCGATGATGATTTGTCGGTTTGGCATCGCTTGATCGAAGTGCGCCAAAAACAAGATTTAACGTTGGAACTTTGGGATCGAGATCGATTGAAATCAGAATTTCCGTTTCTCGATCGAGCCACTGCCGCAATTTATTCACCGAGCGATCGACAAATTAACCCCGTCGCGCTGACTCAAGCTCTAATCGAAGGCGCAAAGCTGCAAGGTGTGAAGTTCCAATTTGGAACGAAAGCACTTGGAAGGCAAGGAAATCAACTTCAAATCGCCCAAGGCAGTCTTGAATCTGATTATCTCGTGATTTCTGCGGGAGTTGGAACGAGTGAGATTGAAACGTCGATCGACATTCGCCCTGTTCTCGGTCAAGCGATTCATTTGCGATTAGCGAAACCGTTAAGCGAAGCGCGGTACAAGCATCGACCTATTCCGGTGATCACAGGTGATGATGTGCATTTAGTTTCGATCGGGAATTCCGATTATTGGATTGGTGCGACGGTTGAGTTTCCAAATGAAGCGGGAGAAACGCTGCCGCCCGATCGAGCGATGTTTGATCAAGTGATGCGACAAGCGATCGAGTTTTGTCCAAGTCTCAAAGATGCGGAGCCGATTCGCACTTGGTTTGGGTTGCGTCCCCGTCCTCAAGGTCGTCCCGCTCCGATCATCGAAGAACTTGAGCCAAATGTTCTACTCGCAACCGGACATTACCGCAACGGCGTTCTGTTAGCACCAGCGACCGCAGCAGAAGTTCGAGAGAAAATCGTTAAGAAGCTGTAGCGGATAAACGATCGGATGGTAAAGGAATCGGATCACCAAAATCGTATGCAGTTTCGATCCACAATTGTCGCGCTTCTTCAATATTTGCCATGATTTCATCGGCAGTTTCTCCTTGAGTCATACAACCAGGAAGATCCTTAATCACAGCAACATAACCACCTTCTGACTCAGGATACACGGTCACTGGGTAGGTTAGATTCAAATAGTATTCCAACGGCTTAGGGTTCGTCTTGTTGATTGTCATACCACTCTTCTAGGTTAAGCAAGTCTACAATTTCTTTGACATAAGCTCGCTTCACTTTTTGTCCACTTTTCTTCGGAACAACTTGCGTCCTTCCTGCCGAATTGCGAAAAATATGATGGCTGCCTTTTGAGCGAACTTCCTCGAAGCCGAAAGCGTTAAGCAGGGCGCGAACTTCTTCAAATCTAACTTCAACTGGCTCAGATAGGAAGAGTTTTACGAGTTTCAAGGTTTTCATCTCTCGTTTTAATAACGAATTACCAGTAAAGTTTTATGCAGGATGTTGCCACTAATCAACGCTAATTTGCAGCTTGCTGATTTAATAATTGATCAAAATTTGCTCATCAACTTAATTATCTGTAACGCATTCAGCCAGGAGAACGCGCAAATCGGACAGCACACTACGGTAAGGTGAAGAAAGACACTCGATAAGCACGTTTCAACTTCCCGTTATTATGTCTTCAACTGTTACTAGCCCAACCCGTACCATCAAGATCGCTTCCCGCAAAAGCCAACTCGCATTAGTGCAGACCTATTGGGTGCAGGAGCAGTTACAGAAAGCCTTTCCCGATCGCACTTTTGAAGTCCACACGATGAATACTCAAGGCGACAAGATCCTCGATGTTGCCTTAGCAAAAATCGGTGATAAAGGACTATTCACCAAAGAACTCGAAGATGGAATGCTCAACGGCGACACCGATTTTGCAGTGCATTCGCTCAAAGATTTACCGACTCGACTCCCGGAAGGCTTAATGCTCGGTTGTGTCACCGAGCGTGAAGATCCCGCAGATGCCTTGGTCGTGCATGAGCGACACAAAGATAAAGACCTCGCTTCGTTGCCAGAAGGTTCGATTATTGGAACATCGTCGCTGCGGCGGTTGGCTCAGTTGCGTCATCACTATCCGCAGTTGAGCTTTAAAGACGTGCGCGGCAATGTAATCACGCGCTTAGCGAAATTGGATTCAGGTGAGTATGACGCGCTGATTTTAGCGGCGGCTGGATTGAATCGATTGGAACTCAGCGATCGCATTCATCTGCTGATTCCGCCCGAAATTTCCCTTCATGCTGTGGGTCAAGGCGCGCTCGGAATCGAATGCCGCGAAGGAGATACCGAAATTCTCGACATTCTCAAAGTGCTGCAACATCAGCCGACCGCTTACCGCTGTTATGCAGAACGAGCATTCTTGCGCGAATTAGAAGGCGGTTGCCAAGTGCCGATCGGAGTCAACACCAAAATCGAAGGCGATACCTTGACGCTTACCGGAATTGTCGCAAGCTTGGATGGTCAGAAGCTTGTGAAAGATAGCGTTTCGGGACTTGCAACCGATGCGGAAAAACTCGGAACTGAACTTGCACACCGAGCGAAAGAGCAAGGCGCGCAGGAGATTCTCAACGAGATTTTTGCCACGATTAACCGGAGCTAAACGCGATCGCGCTCAGAACGTTCGATAATAGAAAACACTATATTGGCGAACGCGAATTCGGAGAACACATTATGGCGCAAACGATCGCGCAACCCGCTCTAGACATTCCAAGTTTAGACGCGGAACTCTCAACCCAAAGCCCGCAGAAAATTCTGGAACGGGCGTTAGACCAATTTGACAACATTGCAATCTCATTTAGCGGTGCAGAAGATGTCGTACTGATCGACATGGCACACCGTTTGAATAAAAAGGTTCAAGTGTTTAGCCTTGATACTGGACGGCTTCATGCTGAGACTTACCAATTTATTGAGCAAGTCAGAAAGCATTATGGGATTACGATCGACATTCTTTTCCCAGACACCGAGAAAGTTCAAAAACTTGTCAGCGAGAAGGGACTGTTCAGCTTCTACGAAGACGGACACAACGAATGCTGTGGAATTCGGAAAGTAGAACCCCTGCGCCGCAAGCTCGGAACGTTGGATGCCTGGATTACGGGACAGCGCAAGGATCAAAGTCCTTCCACTCGTGCGGCGGTTCCCGTGGTTCAAGTCGATACAGCATTTTCATCGAGCGATCGTGAATTGATCAAGTTCAATCCGTTGGCAAACTGGTCTTCTGCGGATGTGTGGCTGTATATTCGCGGTTACGAAGTGCCTTATAATCCGCTGCACGAAAAAGGCTTTATTAGTATTGGCTGTGAGCCTTGTACCAGAGCAGTTCTGCCGAATCAGCACGAGCGGGAAGGACGCTGGTGGTGGGAAGATGCGACGAAGAAAGAATGCGGATTACACGCAATCAATCCAAGCAAATCAGCTTAAGCGATTTCTAAATTCCTGATGTTCTGGACTGCTCAATCCGATTTGTAGATTTGATAAAACGGCTGCGATATCGCCTTGCTGAAGTGAGGCGATCGCGAGCCACAATCCCGGAAAAACTCGACTTTTGATCACACCGTTTTCCGGTTCCAACTCTATATACTCACTGTCTTGTAGCTGAAACCAGCGAATCTGATTTTCGTAGATTTGCCAGACTAAATATTCTTTCACACCATTGCGACGATAAGCGTTTAATTTGGCATTGAGATCAACCGATGCGCTACTGGCTGCAATTTCGACCACGAGTTCCGGCGCACCTTCGATGTAATCGTCTTCGGTAATTCGAGAGCCGCCACCCGCTTCGGGTTCAATTCGCAGCAAAGCATCTGGTTGTGGCTCATTGTCAAGATCGAGCCGGACTGTCGCGTTATCCTCAAGGTCAACACCTGGTGTTGCAGCCATGTAAGTTCCTAGCCAAGTCATTATAAAACCGTGAGGTTTACCATGTTGTTTTGCTCGAACGGGGGATGCCACGTATACGACTCCTTCGATTAATTCGGCTTTGAGATGGGGGGATTGAGCATAACGGCGCTCGAACTCGGTGCGGGAAAGACGATCGCCGCTTTCAAGTCGAGGAGTAGAAACTTGGCTGACCATAGTACGACCTCAGCGTTTTCCTAATTTTGACATATCGAAAAATCGCGCTGCCATTGGCACACGATCGCGTGACCGCAAAGGCGTATGATGGCAGTGCGAAGGACAGAGAGGGAAAGCCAAATGCGGATTTTGTTTGTGGCGGCGGAAGCAGCACCGATCGCGAAAGTGGGAGGCATGGGAGATGTGGTTGGCGCATTGCCCAAAGTGCTAAAAGCGATGGGGCATGATGTCCGAATCTTTCTGCCGTATTATGGTTTCCTCAACGACAAGATTAAGATTCCGGCTGAGCCGATTTGGAAAGGCAATGCGATGTTTAATGCCTTTGCGGTGTATGAAACGGTGCTGCCTGGAGCCGATGTTCCACTTTATTTGTTTGGTCATCCTGCCTTTGATCCGCGTCGGATTTATGGCGGAGAAGATGAAGATTGGCGGTTTACGTTTTTTGCAAATGGCGCGGCTGAGTTTGCTTGGAACCATTGGAAGCCGGAGATTATTCACTGTCACGATTGGCATACGGGAATGATTCCGGTGTGGATGCACCAAGATCCGGATATTGCGACGATTTTTACGATTCACAATTTGGCGTATCAAGGTCCTTGGCGTTGGAAATTGGAGCAGATGACGTGGTGCCCTTGGTATATGCAGGGTCATAACACGATGGCAGCAGCGGTACAGTATGCGAATTGGGTGACAACGGTTTCGCCTACTTATGCGGAGCAGATTCAAACCCCCACGTATGGAGAAACGCTCGAAGGATTGTTGTCGTTTATCAGTGGGCGCGTCTCTGGAATTGTCAATGGGATTGATACCGAGGCTTATGATCCAGAAGTGGATAAAGCGTTAACCCAACCGTTTACAGCAGAAACGATCGACGATCGCCGTCCCAATAAAATTGCGCTCCAAGAAGAAGTCGGACTCGAAGTGAATTCCAAAGCGTTCTTAATTGGAATGGTTTCGCGATTAGTGGAGCAAAAAGGATTGGATCTGGTGATTCAGATTCTCGATCGCTATCTTGCCTATACAGATTCGCAGTTTATTCTGCTTGGAACAGGCGATCGCTATTACGAAACCCAAATGTGGCAACTCTCCTCGCGCTACCCTGGTCGAATGTCGGTGTATCTGCTTTACAACGATGCCTTAGCGCGTCGGATTTATGCCGGATCAGATGCGTTCTTGATGCCGTCTCGATTCGAGCCTTGTGGGATTAGTCAAATGTTGGCGATGCGATATGGCTGTGTCCCGATCGTGCGGCGAACCGGGGGATTAGTCGATACGGTTTCGCACAACGATCCAGACAATCATGCGGGAACGGGGTATTGTTTCGATCGCTATGAGCCGTTAGATCTATTCACTTCAATGGTGCGGGCGAACGAAGCTTACCGATTTAAGGGACTGTGGCAGGAACTTCAGCAGCGCGGCATGGAGCAGAATTTTAGCTGGAAAAACTCTGCGGTGGAATACGATCACTTGTATCGACGAGTGATGGGAATGCCAGAGGAAGAAGAAACCGCGATCGGAAAAGAATTAGTTCAAGGTTAAAACTGCTGGTGTGCAAAGACGCAGGATATCTACGAGCCAGGGAATAATAGCTCAGTTGGAGAATACGCCTTGCACCCAATCATCGAATGAATGAACTCTTAATCGCCACAAATGGCTTTATCTCTCTTTGCTACTTCACGATCGCACTGCTGATTTTTTTGCCCTTTATTCAGGGACAGCAGAAAACACCGTTAGTGTTGGCAACAATTCTCGTGTTCTTTAGTTGTGCCTTGGGGCATGGCGGTCACGCGATAATGGCAGTCGAGGGTGTTCATCATTCATCTCCTCTGCTTCGATTCCAGGTGGGCGTGGATTTGATTACCGCCGCGATCGCAGCCACCTATATTGCACTCAGACGCTACTTCGGTTTTCTAGTTGATGGACCGCTGTTACTCACCCAGGCACAAGCGCAACTCGCTCAAGCCAATGAGCAACTCGCTCGACTCAATGCCACCCTAGAAACTCAAGTCGGAGAACGCACCGCAGAGCTTGCCGCAGCCAATGCACGCCTTGTTGCTAGCGAAGTGCGATTTCAACGGTTAGCGGCAAATGTTCCAGGAATGATTTATCAGTTCTGCTTAGACTCAGACGGAAAAACTCGATTTCCTTATGTTTCATCAGGCTGTCTCGCGCTGTATGAGCTAGAGCCTGAAGCCATTCAGCACAATGCAGATTTGTTGATCGAGGCAGTTTATACAGACGATCGAGAAAGCTTTAAGCAATCGCTCACACATTCAATACAGACGTTAGAAATTTGGCAGTGGCAAGGACGCATCGTCACCGCATCTGGGCAAATCAAGTGGATTCAAGGTATCGCTCGTCCAGAGTCTCAACCTGATGGCACGATCATCTGGGATGGTTTGCTGATCGACATTAGCGATCGCAAAGCCGAAGAACTCCAACGCCGCCAAGCCGAAGCCGAACTTCAACGCAATTATGCCATCTTCAAAGCGAAACAAGAAGCCGCACTCGATGGCATCTTAATCGTGGATGAGCATCATCACGTGGTGTCGTACAATCGGCGCTTTTATCAAATCTGGCAGGTTCCAGAAGCAGTGGTGCAGCAAGGTGATGATTACAAAATCCTCGGAATCGTTGCCACTCAGCCGAAAGATGCAGAAGCGTTTATTGCTCAAGTGGAGTATCTTTACCAGCACCCCGAATTACGAAGCCGCGATGAAATCGAACTGAAGGATGGGCGAGTGATCGATCGCTATACCACCGGGATTCATTCTCGTGACGGCGATTACTACGGCAGAGTTTGGTACTTTCGCGACATCACCGCACAGAAAGCCGCAGAGGAAGCCCTGCGAAATTCTCAGGCATTGTTAGAACAGAAAGCATCTCACCTTGAAGCGGCACTGAAAGAACTGAAACTCACGCAAGCCCAACTGGTTCAGAGTGAAAAAATGTCGAGTTTGGGGCAATTGGTTGCGGGGATTGCTCACGAAATCAATAATCCGGTCAATTTCATTCACGGGAATCTCAGCTTTGTGATCGAGTACATTGAGGCTCTGCTGCAAGTCCTCGATGGCTATGAGCAGCACTATCCGACTCCTCCGGCTCCACTTCAAGCCACCATTGAACAAGTTGATTTAGCGTTTCTCAAGTCAGACTTGCCCAGTTTGGTGACATCGATGCGAGTGGGTACCGATCGCATTCGCGACATTGTTCTTTCACTCCGAACGTTCTCACGCCTCGACGAAGCAGAAATGAAAGCGGTTGATCTGCATGATGGACTAGAAAGTACGCTGTTGATTCTCAAGCATCGATTGAAGACTAGGAGCATGGAGATTCAAATCATAAAGCAGTATGGAGAATTGCCTTTGGTTGAATGTTACGCGGGGCAACTGAATCAAGTGTTCATGAATGTTTTGAGTAATGCGGTAGACGCTTTAGAGGAAGCGTCTTGCTTGGCGGGCGAGGCTGTGGAAAAGCAGTGCCAAAATACAACGCCAGCGATTCGGATTCAGACTGAGCTTCTGACTCCCGATCAAGTTGTGGTTCGCATTGCTGACAATGGCTTGGGCATTCCAGAGGAAGTGCAATCTCGCATTTTTGACCCGTTTTTTACGACAAAGCCAGTCGGACAAGGGACAGGCTTGGGCTTATCGATTAGCTATCAGGTCGTGGTTGAGCGACACGGCGGGATCTTCAAATGCATCTCTGAGCCAGGAAAAGGAACAGAGTTTTGGATAGAGATCCCAGTTCACCCGGAAAGGTCTTCGTCTTAACAACATGGCATTAGAAAACTTAATACTATAGCCTTACGATGAGATGCACTAAGGCAGATCTGTTCTGATCCAGATTTGCGGTATTTCAATTAATGATCTGCTTTATGTTGCGCTTATGACTTTCCAGTTTTCCTGGTTTGACTGGTTCTGTTTTTGGTATCCGCCTGGATGGTTAATTCTGTTTAATCGCCATTGGCAACATTATCATTCTGATCCGGATGGCTGGAACTGGTTGGAATATTTGCTGTTTCTGATTCCTGGTGGATTTTATCTGGCATTGCTGATTCGATGGATTCGCTTGGGATGTCGATCGCCCAAATCCGAATTCACTGATCCTGATCCCACTTATCAAAAAGCATTCCGAGAAGAGATTTTATTGCCGATCGTGACGCGCTATTTCCGGGCGGAGTTGCATCAGGTGGAAAATTTACCAGAGCATCCGCCTGCGATCGTTACCTTGAATCACGCTGGCATGTGTTTCCCCTGGGATTTCGTTTGCTTAGGAGTATTGCTCGGTGAGAAAACCGGATGGTTTGTGCAACCTTTAGCACATCCGATCTTTTTTGATCATCCCTGGCTGGTGTGGTGGTTGCCGCGTGGGTGGGCGCGGGTGTTGGGTGGAGTCCGAGCAGAACGCGAGAGTTTTGAGGCGGCAGTAGCCGAGAAAACTGTGCTGCTGTATGCTCCTGAAAGCTGGCGCGGACTCGCAAAAGGATGGCGACATCGGTATCAGTTAGAAACGTTTGATCCGAGTTTTGTGCGGCTGAGTGTGCAGTATCAAGTCCCGATCGAGCCGACCGTTTGTATCGGAAATGAGTTTCTGCATCCCTGGACAGTGAATTCTAAATCATTGGCGCGCTGGTTGAAAATGCCATTGTTGCCAGTATCTCCTTTACTATTGTTGTTTATCTTGTTTCCATCGTTGGGCGTTTGGGCAATGAGAACGCGATTGAAGTATTATTTTCAGCCGCTACAATTGCCGTCGAAAGAGAAGCTCACTCGATCGCAGCTTTATGATCAAGCCGAGAATTTGCGATCGCACTTACAACAGGCGATTAACGACAAGCTAAGCCACTGAACGGATCAACCGGAACCGGAGACGCGATTGGGCTACCATAAATCACGCTGCCACAGGAATCACTGTTGTTGTAGTTGTAGTTGTGGTTGTAGTTGTCGTAGCCTGGGTTTACGATCACCGTTCTTGGAACGACAATTACCGTTGGACTTGGAAACTCTGGAGAATAGAAGCCAGGTGAATACACATTTGGATAGACAGGTCTGTAGGGATCGTAAAAGCTTCTGCGAGGAATCACTTCATTGCGATAAGGGCGATACCTGTTGTTGTAGCCATTGCCGATCGACACTCCAAACGAGGGCGATCCGATCGACACGCCGAATCCACCAGATCGAAAACCATAGCCCGCGTGGGCTGGAAGCATTGGTGCAAGCACGATGCCTATGGCACACGCGAACGTGCCCGCACCTGCAACCAAACCAGAAATTAGTTTGAACATAACATCCTCAAAGTTGAAGCGAAGTTGCCTTGAGTCGATGCACCCTTTAGACCGCTAATTTTGACGGATGAGCGATCGCATTTCCCGCGATCCAGCCCGTCGTCCAAGCGCTCTGAAAATTAAAACCACCCGTAATACCATCAATATCTAATATTTCACCCGCAAAATAAAGACCTGAACAGCAACGACTCTCCATTGTTTTAAAGTTAATCTCTTTTAGATTTACTCCACCGCAAGTTACAAATTCTTCTTTGAATGCGCCTTTGCCCGAAATTTGATAACTTCCTTGGGTTATTTCTTGAATCAACTGATTCAAAGTTTTATTAGAAAGTTCTGCCCATCTGCGATCGCGATCGATTCCCACGGTTTCGGTTAGGCGTTCCCACAAGCGACGCGGTAACATCACCGGACAGTTTGCCGCGATCGTTTTTTGGGGAATCTGATTTCTCACAGCGGTTAATTCTTGCCGCAATTGTTCAGAATTCTGTTTTGGCAGCCAATTGATCGTCAGTTGCGCTTGATATTTGCGATCGTGGAGTTCTCTCGCTGCCCAAGCGGAAAGCTTGAGAACCGCAGGCGCACTTAAGCCCCAATGTGTGATTAACAAGGCTCCGGTTTGTTCAAACTTCGCTTCACCGACTTGTAGTTTTAAGCGAACGGGATCAACGGAAACACCTGCGAGATCAGTTAAGCGATCGTCACGCAGATTGAAAGTAAACAGCGATGGAACCGGATCGATGATTGAATGTCCCAATGATTTTGCAAATTGATATCCATGTGGGCTACTTCCGGTTGCGATCAGAACTCGATCGGCAGTCAGAACTTCACCGGATCGCAGTCCGATCGAGAATTCTTCGCCCGATTTTGTTATGGATTTCACCGGAGATTGCGTAAAAATCTTCACGCCTAGATCGGCTGCTTGATTGAATAAACAATCCGCGATCGTGCGCGAATCATCAGTAATCGGGAAAATTCGCCCATCTGATTCGGTTTTGAGTTTGACGTTGCGATCGGTAAACCATTCGATCGTGTGTTTCGCCTGAAACTGAGAAAATGCGCCGCGTAAAGCTTTTCCGCCTCTTGGATAGTGCTGCACTAATAACGACGGCTCAAAACACGCATGAGTCACATTGCAGCGACCGCCACCTGAAACTAATACTTTCGCCAAACATTGCCGCCCTGCTTCGAGCAACGTTACTTCTACGCCCGATGCGTTTGGCGCAGCATTCGCTGTTCGCGCGGCACAAATCGCCCCGAAAAATCCCGCTGCTCCACCACCGATTACAACTAACTTCACTGCTTTTTTCCCAACTGCAATCTTGATCTTAGGCTTTTTGCGGTCTTCTTGCTGGAACATTCAAATTCCCGCTCTAGTCTACTGAAGAACTTCAAAATGGAGAACAGACAGATGTTGAAAAAACGATTTATTCCTATAGCTGCAATGATGTTGATGCCTTTGGGAGCAATTACTGTATTGCGAACATCCCAACCCGCGATCGCGCAATCGACTCCGCAACCTTCACCTTCGACGCGATCGACCACTAAATTTTCAAATCCAATCGAAGCCGCAGTGTTAGCACAGCTTAACTTGACTCCTGACCAGAAGCAGAAGATTCAGAGCCTCAACGAAACCTATCAGTCGCAAATGGGTCAGATAATGCAGACGATTCGGCAGACTTCTCAAGAGTATCGACAGATGATGAATGGTGATACTGCGACCGATGCCCAACTTCGCGAGAAGCATCGTCAACTGCAAGAAGCTTCACAACAGATGGGGAATGTCGGCTTTGAACACGAATTAGCGGTTCGGAATGTTCTCACGCCTGACCAACGCAAGCAGAAAGCCGCAATCATGAGCGATCGAACGAAAATGCGAGAAATTCTTCAGCAAGTTTTCCGCGACAATAAGCCGATGACTCCTTCAACCCCGATTCCGCAAAAGTAAGAATTGCTCACGGATTCAGAATTCTCTACAGTTTCTTTGCTCAGGAGGTGATACACTCCGAAGCCTAACAGTACGATTCAGGGGTTATGCAAACTTATCGGGAAAGGACGGTGGCTTCGCCGCACAGAGGGTTCGCACGACTACGATCGCTGACACATCTGCTCGACAATGCCCTGCCCATTCCGGGAACAAAGCTGCGATTCGGAATCGATCCGATCATTGGATTATTGCCCGGTGGCGGCGATTTGGCGATGTCGGTGGTTTCGTCTTACATTCTGGTTGAAGCAGCGCGGTTAGGATTGCCGCGTCCAACATTACTACGAATGCTGTGGAATCTGGTGTTTGATGCGCTGATTGGAATTGTGCCAATGGCGGGTGATCTTGCCGATTTCGCTTGGAAGGCAAACAGTAAAAACTTGGCATTAATCGAAGCGCATTTAGCCAAACCGCAACAACAAGTAAAAGCGGATTATTTCTTTGTCGCATTGCTGATTTTGGTCTTTCTTGCCGTAGTGATTGCGATCGGGGCATTAACAGTATTTTTGATTGGCGTGATTTGGAACGCGATCGCAAGATGAAAGATGCAATAATGATGCGGCTGTTTTTATCTTGTCCCAATGGCGCGCTCAAAGACTCTTCTGACTCCCGAAGCCCTAGAACCCGCTGAATTGAAGTTTGAGCTACCCGATCCAAACGACGATCGCATCGAGGAATTTGACTTTCAGCAGCAAATCGAACACGCTTGGCAAGTCTGCGATCGCTTTGATTTACAAACGGATATTTGGCGCGGACGAATTTTAAGAGCAGTGCGCGAACACGAGAAAAAACGCGGCGAAGGACGCGGAACGGGTTTTCTCAATTGGTTAAGCGATCGCGAAATCAGTAAAACGCAAGCCTACAAATTAATCGAATTAGCCAATAGTGCCGATACGCTTTTAGCAGGCGGACATATTGAACCCGAAGACGTGAATCGCTTTAGCAAACAGGCGTTTGTTGAAACCGCTCAGTCGGAGCCAGAAGTTCAACAGCTTGTGGGTGATGCGGCGAAACGCGGCGATCGCATCACTCGTCGAGAAGTGCGGCAGTTGTCGGATGATTGGACAGCGATGAGTTCGGATCTGCTGCCGGAAGAACTGCGAGAAAAAGTCGTTGATCAAACGATTCCAACTCGGTTTGTTGCGCCCTTAGTCAAGCATTTACAAAAACTACCGGAATCGCATCAATCCTCGATTTGCCAAGCGATCGCGGAACATCCCGATCTCGATACGCTCAAACAAGCAACCGGAGAAGCGCGATCGCTTTCTCGCTATCTCGAAGCGGCTCCCCAAGTTCAAGCGCTGAACGATGAATCGATCGACATCGAGAATGCACTCGATGAAGCAATGCGATTAGGCTGTCTCAATTCTGCGGCTGAATTGGTGAATCAAGCCGCACAGTTAGAACACGCGATCGCCAAACTCTACACAACTTGGAAGCGAGTCAATTCGCTGTCCGACAAGCTTTACGAAGATACGGGCGCGAGTACACCGAATTTGCGATCGATGTTGAAATCACTTGAGCGAATTTCGAGCGATTCGATTGAATTCTATTTCGGCGATCCGAGAGGCGATAGTTTCTCGCACACAATTCGTCTGAAACTCGAAGATGATCGAGTTTCAGGATTAGAGCATTAAGCGTTTGAGTCGCTTAATCCCCACTGATTCAATAGAAAGGCGTACTCAAAGGCAATTTCTTTCAATCGCTCGTATCGTCCCGACGCGCCGCCATGCCCCGCTCCAAGGTTTGTTTTTAGCAGTAAAACCTGCGAATCGGTTTTGAGCGATCGCAGTTTTGCCGTCCATTTTGCAGGCTCCCAATACGCTACACGCGGATCATTTAATCCAGCAGTCACAAGCAATGCAGGATAGTTCTTTGCCGCAACATTATCGTAGGGAGAATACGCTTTCATGTAGTCGTAAAACGCTTTGTCGTTTGGGTTGCCCCATTCTTCCCATTCGGTAGCTGAAAGCGGCAGTGAAGTATCTAAAATCGTCGTCACCACATCCACAAAGGGAACTTGGGCGATCGCGGCTTTGAACAATTCTGGTCGCTGATTGATCACAGCCCCAACCAGTAACCCGCCTGCACTACCACCGGAAATTGCTAAATATTCAGGAGATGTCCAGCGCTGAGAAATTAGCGTTTCTGCACAAGCAATAAAATCGCTAAACGTATTTTGTTTGTGTAAGAATTTTCCATCTTCGTACCACTTGCGTCCGAGTTCTGACCCGCCGCGAATGTGGGCGATCGCAAGAATCACACCGCGATCGAGCAGCGCTAATCGGGTGGCTGAGAATGAATCTGGATAGCTAAATCCATAAGAGCCGTATCCAGTTAGTAACAGTGGATTTTGACCTGTGCGCTCAATCCCTGTTTTATAAACGATCGATAACGGAACGGCACTTCCATCTGGAGCAATGGCTTGAATGCGATCGCTTTGGTATTTTGTGCGATCGTAGCCGCCTAATACTGGGGTTTCTTTTTTTAACTCTCGGACTTGCGTGTCCAAATCGTAGTCAAAAATCGAACCCGGAGTCACGAGCGAGGTATAGCCAAACCGCAGTGTATGCGTATTAAACTCTGGATTCGCCGATTCTGATACTTCATACGTCGGTTCTGGAAACGCGATCGTGTGTTCCTCGTGCGTTGAAAGCTTGCGGACTCGAATATTGGGTAATCCGGCTTCGCGATCGTAAATCACTAAATGATCGACAAACGCGCTGACACCGAGGAGAAATACGTCTTCACGATGCTCGATTACCGTTTCCCAATTCTCAACGCGAGGATCGCTCACGGGCGCTTTCATCAGTTTGAAATTGAGCGCGGCTTCGTTGGTGACAATGTAGAAAGAATCGGTGTGATGTTCGACTTCGTATTCGATTCCGGTGGTTCGCGCTCGAATCGGGCGAAACTCACCTGTCGGATTGTTCGCGTCGAGATAATGCACCTCAGACGTAATTTTGCTACCCAAGCCCAACAGCAAGTAAGCCTCGCTGCGAGTCTTGTCGATTCCTAGAAAGAAAGCATCATCCGCTTCGTGAAACACGAGTTGATCCGTGTCGATCGCTTGTCCTAATCGATGCCGAAACAGCTTGTAAGGTCGGTGCGCTTCGTCTACCTGAGTGTAGAAAACCGTTTGGTTATCATTGCCCCAGGCAAACGAAACATAGGTATCTGGAATGCGTTCGTCGTAAAGTTGACCTGTTGCTAGATCGAGGAAAAACAAAGTGTAGCGTTCTGCTCCAGTGGTATCGATCGCATACGCCAGTAATTGATGATTCGGACTAACATCAAACACGCCTAAGCTGAAATATTCGTGTCCTTCAGCGAGTTGATTTTGGTCGAGTAGAATTTCTTCGGGCGCTTCTAGAGAATCGCGTTTGCGACAGTGAATCGGGTACGCTTTTCCAGTTTCAGTCCGAGTGTAGTAATAATAATCACCGTAGCGGTAAGGAACCGATAAATCATCTTCTTGAATGCGGGACAGCATTTCCTCATATAACGTAGTTTGCAGTGATTCTGTCGCCTGCATCACTGCATTTGTGTAAGCGTTTTCGGCTTCGAGGTAAGCCATGACTTCGGGATTCTCTCGATCGCGTAGCCAAAAGTAATCATCCGAGCGTTTATCGCCGTGGAGTTCGTGAATGTAAGGATGTTTTGGCGCGATCGGAGCAGCAATCAAGGTGGAGTCTGAATCAGGCATACGAGTAAATTTGAAACCTATGCCTCAGATTAGCGAATTCTGCCATTGCTTGAAGCGATCGGATCGTCCAAACTCTGCAAAACAATTTAAGATAAGTTTGCAAACGGTTGCATCTGGAAGCAAAAATGACCAAGTTGAAGTCCGAAACTGGCTTCTCAGGCAGTGTCTTATTAAAGAATCTGCTGCCGTCTTATCGATTTGTCCGCACCGATGAAACCGTCATTCATCACCATCATCTCCAACCTGCGCGCTTGAGTGAAAAAGCGATTCGGGTGCTGAACTGGAACATTGCAAAAAATAACGATGATTGCGCTTGGCAGACTGATTTTGATTGGATTCTCGATCGCTATTCTCCAGATCTAATTTTTCTTCAAGAATTTAGCTTGTGCGCTCGATCGAAGAACTTCAAACTCGCAGAACTCAACTGGAGTTTTGCACCGAACTTTATCGATAAGTATCACAACATTTACGCAGGCGTTCTAACCGCATCGCGCGCTTGTTGTTTAAATCACAAAGCCGTAATCACCGAGCATTTTGAGCCTGTCTCGAATACGCCGAAAGTTTCTTTAGTTACTGAGCATCCGTTTGCACACGGCACATTACTAACAATCAATTCGCACTTGATTAATTTTGTCGATTTGGTGAAATTCAAAGCGCAACTGCACGAGTTAGAAAGCGCGATCGCACAACATTCAGGAGCAATCATTTTTTCGGGAGATTTCAATACTTGGAATCGATCCAGGTGGCAGATGCTTGATAAGATGACGCGCAGACTCGGTTTAATCAGAGCAGAGTTTTCGGAAACAGATGCTCAAAATATCAAGCGATTTTTGATGTCTCCACCGCTCGATCATATTTTCTATCGCGGATTGCGGCAGAATCATCTTCAAGCGCGTGTTCTTGATCACATTCAATCGTCTGATCACAAACCGATGTTGGTCGAATTTCATCTTTGAGTCAGACTGTCATGGATGTCGGTGGTTCTGTCCGGATCTTTAGCATTGCCGCAGTTGTTGTTCATGTTTTAGGCGTGGTGAATGCGGCTCATGCCGTAATGAATGTGCGATCGTCGCGAGGTGCGGTTGCCTGGAGCATTTCACTATTAACGTTCCCGTGGTTGGCGATTCCGCTGTATTGGGTGTTGGGACGCAATCGGTTTTATGGATATGCCGAAACGCTTCACGCGGCTTACGTTGAACATAACACGCTGGCTCAACAGGTGTACCAAGAAGCTTTAGAATACAAAACCGAACTACCAAAAGAATTTGCTTCACTGCAACAGTTAGCAGATTCGCTAACGACCATTCCATTTACAACGGGAAACTATTTTGAATTGCTGATAGACGGAAAAGAAACGTTCAAGGCAATGCTATCGGCAATTCAAACAGCAACAGATTACATTTTACTTCAGACTTATACCTTAGATGATGATGAGATTGGTAATGAATTCTGCAAAGCTTTGATTCAGAAAGCGAAACAAGGCGTTCGGGTGCATTTACTCTACGACGGAATTGGCACACGGAGACTCGCTCGATCGTATCTGCGATCGCTGCGTCAAGCGGGCGTGAAAGTCAAAGTCTTCAAAAGTACTAAAGGGCGTGGAAATCGCTGGCAAATTAACTTCCGCAATCACCGTAAAATTTTGATTGTCGATGGCGCGATCGGCTTTGTCGGTGGCTTGAACATTGCAGATCTCTATCTCGGCTACGAACCGCCCCTGAGTCCGTGGAGAGATACGCATCTAAGCGTACAAGGAACCGCTGTGAAATGCTTACAAGGTAGCTTTTTGGGCGACTGGTTTTGGGCAACGCGGAAACTTCCCGAAGTGAACTGGAACATTGACCCGAAACCGGAGTTTGATCAAACAGCGCTTGTGTTCCCAACCGGACCTGCGGATCATGTTCCAGCGTGTACCCTATTCTTTGTGGATGCGATTAATCAAGCAAAACAGCGACTTTGGATCGCGAGTCCGTATTTTGTGCCCGATGACTCGATCGCGACTGCCTTAAAACTTGCAGCGATTCGAGGTGTAGACGTACGGATTTTGCTGCCGAATCGCCCGGATCATTTTATGGTGTTTTTCTGTGCGTTTTCGTACTACAACGAGATGCAAACCGCAGGCGTGAAAATCTATCGATACCAGCCTGGATTTATGCACCAGAAAGTAATTTTGATCGATGATGCGATCGCGGGAGTGGGAACGGTGAACTTAGATAATCGATCGCTGCACTTGAATTTTGAAGTGATGGTGTTTGTTCTGCACGATGCGTTTGTGCGATCGGTTGAGAAGATGCTGCAAGATGATTTAGAACTGTGTCACTTGGTTGAATCTGGGGATTATCAGAAACGATCGTTTGGCTTCCGACTCGTTGCCCGAATTGCGCGATTATTTGCCCCGATTTTGTAAACGATTTTTGTAAGCGATCGCGCTTGCAGACAGGAGCGAAGTTCATAAAGTCGGACGCAAAAAGAAATCCGCTTATAACCGCCCCACACAGCAATCTAAAATGAACACTCAAAAGAAAGCCGCTTAGAACACTAATGAGCGATCGCACAATTAAAGAACGCGATCGCTCATTGCTTTTGCGTAACAATACTTTTAATCTAATCAAATAATCTAATCAAACTGTCCAGTCTTCAAGCTGCAAATCTGGAACCAAAGAAAAGTCTCGCTGATTGCGCGTAACGACGATTGCTCCGGTTGATAATGCGATTGCCGCAATTTTCATGTCTTCCTGAATGCGTTTTTTGCGAAGTAGCGGATTGAGAACAAGCTGTTTGTATTGATGATTGGCTGCTTCGTTAAAGCTCAGAATCTGAATTCCTTTCAGGAAGTTCAACATCTGTAGAAACTGGGCATACAACTGAACCATTTCTTTCGCTCTTCGCGGGTCATTGATCCGAACAACCCATCCATTGAAGAGTTCTTGAGCCGTAATTACAGCGATCGCAGCTTCTAAGTTGTGCTGCTGAATCTTTGCCGTAATGCGTGAATGTCCTTGTAGCGCAAGAGAAACATGATCAGTATCTAAAATCCAGCGGCTCATGGGTTTGGCTCAATCCAATCGATCTCAATCTCTTCGTCATCCTC
Organism: uncultured Leptolyngbya sp.; assembly: GCA_964242045.1. GTDB lineage: Bacteria > Cyanobacteriota > Cyanobacteriia > Leptolyngbyales > Leptolyngbyaceae > Leptolyngbya. Next base: position 23,201 of record CAXTDB010000019.1, read on the forward strand.
GATCTGGCGTTTTGCTTGCAGTTCGTCTGCAATCTCCGCAAAGTACGGATCGTCTTTAAACATCCCTAGAAAAGGCAGCCACGAATATTCCGAATCCGATGAGGTTTCTCCCTTGTCTGAGATATGGACAGGAAGCACTTCAACCGTCGCTAATCGCTCTGATAACAGTCGCTGAATTGCTTGTAACGCCTCTTCTCTGTTTGCCCCTTCCACTGAGCAATTTAGTAAAGCCGGAACTGTCGCCCATACATGACCATTCGGTTGCGGCTCCAATAGAATGTGCAAGGTGAGGTCTGGTGTAGATTGAGCGGCAATGTGAAGATTCATAGAGAAACAGCGGTTTTATAGACCCGATTCTAGCGTACAGCCTAGTTACTGAATTCCGAGCCGTTCGCTAGAATGCTAAATTGAAATCTTGTTCAGAAGCGACAAAGCGATGACCCCTCCAGAACTACTTGCACCCGCCGGAAATTGGGACTGCGCCAAAGCCGCGATCGAGAACGGCGCAGATGCGATTTACTTTGGGTTAGATCGGTTTAACGCACGAATGCGAGCAGAAAATTTTACAGAATCGGATCTGCCAGAGTTAATGGAATTTCTACACTGGCGCGGCGTAAAAGGTTACGTTACGTTGAATACGTTAATCTTTCAGAATGAACTGCCAGAAGTAGAACAGTATTTACGATCGATTATCGCGTCCGGTGTCGATGCGGTGATTGTGCAAGATATCGGAATTTGTCGCTTGATTCGGCATTTATCACTGGACTTTCCGATTCATGGATCGACTCAGATGACGGTGACGAGTGCGGCAGGAGTTGAGTTTGCCAAATCTTTAGGCTGTCAATTAGTTGTGTTGGCGCGCGAGTGTTCGATCAAAGAAATTAATAAGATTCAAAAGCAGTTACACGAAAATAATCTAACGTTGCCGATCGAAGTGTTTGTACACGGTGCGCTATGTGTGGCGTATTCGGGGCAGTGTTTGACGAGTGAGGCGTTGGGCGGTCGATCGGCAAATCGAGGAGAATGCGCCCAAGCGTGTCGGATGCCGTATGAGTTGGTTTCAGATGGAGAAACGGTCAATTTAGGCGATCGACGGTATTTGCTGAGTCCGCAAGATTTGGCGGGATTGGACGTACTGCCGGAACTCGTGAGATCGGGTGTGACTTGCCTCAAAATCGAAGGACGGCTAAAAGCTCCCGAATACGTTGCGAATGTCACGAGAGTTTATCGGAACGCACTCGATCGAGCGATCACGGATGTGAATGCTGAACGCTACAACTTAGAAATGGCATTTTCGCGCGGATTACACACCGGATGGTTTGAAGGCATTAACAATCAAGAATTAGTTCATGCGCGATTTGGCAAGAAGCGCGGCGTTTATTTGGGCGAAGTGCTTGATATTCGTCGAGAGCAAATCACGATCGATATAAAAGCTCCTGTAAAACCCGGTGATGGTGTTGTTTTCGATGCGGGACATCCAGAAGCGAAAGAAGAAGGCGGGCGGATTTATGCCGTCGATCGACAAAATGGTAAAACGATTCTGACTTTCGGACGCGACCAGTTAAATCTACGCCGAATCAATATCGGTGATTTAATTTGGAAAACGAGCGATCCGGATCTCGATCGACAAATTCGCCAAACCTACGCAGGAGACCAACCGAGATTCCAACGTGCGATCGAGATCGAAATTCATGGCGAAATTGGGGAAAAGCTGATTGCGATCGCAAGAGATCCGATCGGTCACATTACTCGCGTTGAATCCGAAATGCCTTTAGTAGAAGCACACTCAAAACCCTTAACCACAGAGCGTTTACAAGAACAATTCGGACGACTTGGAAACACACCCTTCAAACTAGAGAACTTAGAAAATTATCTGAGCGATGCGGCAATGATTCCAGTGAGTGAATTGAATCGAATGCGGCGAGAAATTGTCGATCGATTAGAACATCTGAGGATTCAGCCGAAACAATGGCAGGTAAATCAAGCAAAATCTCTCACAGATTTACTACCAGAACCGACATCACACACTCAAACACCAGAACTAATCGTTCTCGTTCGCAATCTCAAACAATTAGAAACCGTATTGAAATCGGGAATTCAAACGATCTACTGTGAATTTGAAGATCCGCGCGCTTATCGTCAAGCAGTGGAACGAACCCGGCAAGCGTCGGATGCAGAGATTTGGGTTGCGCCTCCTAGAATTACAAAACCGGGTGAACAATGGATTTTAGATCAAGTTCGTCGATCGAATGCTGATGGCTATCTGATCCGAAACTATGATCATTTGAAGTACTTTGAGCGCGAGCGTAAGATCGGAGATTTCTCGCTCAATGTCGCTAACGCTATCACCGCAGATTATTTCAAACAATTTAAACTAGAACGCCTGACCGCTTCGTATGATCTCAACGTTGAACAACTCACTGATTTAATCAAAAGCTGTCCTTCCGACTGGTTTGAAATCACGATTCATCAACACATTCCGATGTTTCACATGGAGCATTGTGTGTTCTGCGCCTTTCTCTCGGATGGAACAGATTTCACGAACTGCGGGCGACCTTGCGAACAACATGAAGTGAAATTGCGCGTTGCCTCTGGCATTAGCGGAGCTAAACGTACCGGAATCGAACACATTCTGCATGCCGATGCAGGCTGCCGCAACACCGTATTCAACGGAATCGCACAAACCGGAGCAGAATTTCTTCATCACTTATTACAATCGGGCGCACAACGCTTTCGGATCGAATTCCTCAATGAATCGAACGAGCAGATTGCACAAACGATCGATCGATATCGTCAACTTCTAGCCGGAGAAATCACAGGCGCGCAACTTTGGCGCGATTTGAGACTGCAAAATCAGCTTGGAGTTACACGCGGAACGATGAGCTAACGCGATCGATAAGTTTTTTCGCAAGGTCTGATCTCGCTGCTTCTGTCCTGTGATAGACGGAGATGCGATCGCAAATTGCGTAAGATCGCCACGAACACAAACTCATTATTATGTCGGAGGACTTTATATGAAACGTCTAATCGCGCGCGTTTTCGCGGTCATGCTAATTGGTTTAATTGGCTGGACAGGATTCTTCACGCCTGCGTATGCGGAAGTTTCCACCCAACCCCCCGGAAGTGAAGCAGTAATCAGCCCCGATGGAGAGCAATACGCGAACCGGGAAGAAGCTTACGAGAAAGCAGTCGAAGCCGCAAAAGATCCGAATGGCTTAGACAAAGAATACAAGAAAGACCTGAAGATTTTTAAGAAAGAGAATCCCGATCAAGCGAACCTGATTGAAAAGGCAGAAGCGGCAGTTAAAAAGGTTGTAGGCGATAAATAGTTAGCAATGAAAGCGATCGAGACTAGCAACTCTCGATCGCTTTTTCGATTGATCACGCTTGAGCAATCAAAGTGCGATGACGCGGAGAGTTGCATATTAGCGTCGGTTGAGCAAACCCCGCTTGAACGATCGCGCGTTCCAAATCCAACGCAAAATATTGATCCAAATACGGCTCTGTACTTTTGAGCAAAGTCAGAATGTACGGCGGCATTTTGGCGTGAACTTCAGAACGCGGATTCATATCCATGATTGCAAGATGTCCACCGGGACGGAGCAATCTGCGAGCTTCTTGTAGAATTGCGATCGCGGCATCCTCTGGCAATTCATGAAACAACAAGCAAGCTGAAACTAAATCATACGAAGCCGCAGGTAAACCTGTTGATTCTGCCGCTGCGTGTCGCCATTGAATATTTTTACGATTTTTCGTTCGGTACTCTGCTACGGCTAGAAAATGCGGTGAAAGATCCACACCTGTTACGGTTGAGTTCGGAAAAGTGTCCTGTAGCGAAAATGTACTCATTCCTACGCTGCACCCAAAATCGATGATATCCTTCGGTGCTATTGAAATTTGCGATTTCAAAACATCATGATAACTTTGGCGCAATCGTCGATCGCCATCTTTTCCCGCATCTTTCCAAATCCGAGCATGAGCCGCATACGCTGCCACTTCCACTTCAGTTGCAGGCTCCCACGCTAAATTTCCCGCTTCGTAAGCATGGAACGGACGCAAATAATATTCTGGATATGCCAAATTCGGATTGTTAACTTTTTCAAATTCCGCTGACCAATCGCGCGCCTGCAAATCGGCAACAATTTTTGTCCAAGGAACCCCGATCGATTCTGCACGTTTGATCATCATGTTGCGCGCGCGAACCCTTGCCAGATTAAACACAGGCGGAATCGATAAAAGACTGCTGACAATACGAGAAGTCAGTCTAGGCTTGGTTTCGCGAATCGCTGTCATATCTAAAATCAAATGTAATTAACATTCTTCATTCTACCGGAGCGCGATCGCTCGACAAATGTAGAAATTGAAGATACAAATGTTCTGAGAAAGATAAACAAATTTACTAGACGAGCGCACAAATTCGTGATACAAGTGTTCTAAAATCCTCTAATTATTTGTAAACCTCGCAGGAGTTTATGGAACCCCTTACCGAAGCCCAACAACAACTCTACGATTGGCTGGTCGAATACATCCGCGATCGCCAACACGCTCCCTCGATTCGGCAAATGATGACCGCGATGAATCTGAAGTCTCCGGCTCCTGTCCAAAGCCGTTTAGAGCATCTCCGCAACAAAGGCTACATCGGTTGGACAGAAGGGCAAGCCCGCACGATTCGGATTCTCAACCCGTTTCCGCAAGGGGTACCGATCCGAGGCGCGATCGCGGCAACCAGTTTAGTTGAGACTTTCCCGGATGTGGAAGTTGAATATCTCGATTTGTCGAATTTGCTACTGAAGCCGAATCATTTTGCCTTGAAAGTGCGCGGTCACAGCATGATCGATGCGCTGATCGATGATGGCGATATTGTGATTTTGCAGCCCGTGAACGACGGCAGAACGATTAAAAATGACACGATCGTGGCGGCACATCATCAAGGCAAAGCAACGCTGAAGTACTTTGAGCGCAAAGGCAGCAAGGTGATTCTCAAGCCTGGAAACCCGAATCGCGATCTGTATCCGATTACCGAAGTCCCTGCCTCAGAAGTTGAGATTCAAGGCGTTCTGGTTGGTGTTTGGCGCGGTTACGGCAAAATCTAAATCGAAACCAACTAAAATCAAAGGGACGTTGTTAATCAGCGCCCCTGTTTTTGCTGTCTAATTAAAGGAGTTACACCGATTCTTACATGAGCAAACTGGAAATATCTTTTTACTAGCAGGTGAAGAAAACATCCTGGAAAAGTAACTGGACAGAAATGCCTGCACATGCAGATTTAGATAACCATCCTGAATTTTTAGAGTGGCTGCACAAAAGTTCTGAGGCGTGGAACAATCAGACACCGTAAGCGATCGAGAAACGCAAGTCACATTCCCTGTACGATGATGGCTAACGTTCTCGCAGCACGCTTGATCCCGTGAATATACAACCCTATCTTCGAGTATTTCAGAGTCGAAAAATGGCGGCTCTGATTTTGCTTGGCTTCTCGTCTGGTTTACCGTTTTACCTAACCGGAAAAGATCCGCTTCAAGCTTGGTTGAGTCAAGAAGGAGTCGATTTGAAAGTGATTGCAGCTTTTAGCGTTGCGGCGATTCCGTATTCGCTCAAATTCTTGTGGTCGCCGTTTCTCGATCGCTTTGTGCCCCCGCTGCTCGGACGCAGACGCGGCTGGCTGATTGTGAGTCAGATCATTTTATTACTCGCGATCGGCTGGATGGCGTTTCAAGACACCAGCCAGTTACAGCAAGTTGCGGTGAATTCGGCGGATTTGTGCCGGAATGAAACCGTGTTCAAAGGCGCTTGTAGTTTTTGGCAAACGATTAAAGCGCTTTCAGTCAGTCCGTTTTTCTTAGCGGCTTTGGTGGTTGCATTTTTTAGTGCAAGTCAAGATATTGTCGCAGATGCGTATCGAACCGAAGTTTTACAAGAATACGAACGGGGTGCAGGAGCTTCGGTGTTTCTGCTCGGCTATCGGTTGGCAATTCTAGTAGCTGGAGCGGTGACGTTTTATTTAGCAGGCGTAATGCCTTGGCGATGGGTATATGTGATCATGGCGTTACTGATGTCGATCGGGATGATTAGTTCGATCATTGCACCAGAACCGACCACGCAAATTCGACCACCGGAAACGCTAAGAGAATCGGTCGTATTGCCGTTTCAAGATTTTATTGGGCGAAATGGAGCGGGGCGCGCGATCGCAATTCTCGTATTCATCGTGGTTTAT
>CAXTDB010000020.1:0-13125 GCA_964242045.1 uncultured Leptolyngbya sp.
GGTGATCCTTGGAATCTCAGAGCCGAGCGCGAAGGAGTTGGCAAAACGATCGCATCGGATCTCGATATCTGGCGCGGTCACGTCGGTAAAATTCTCGGTGTGCGCGAAGATTGGGCAGCAAAACATCCGAACACTCATATTGCACTCGTGAAAGCACTGCTCGAAGCTTGCCGCTATTGTGCAGATCCAGAAAACACGACTGAAATTCGTCAAATTCTGGCGCGTAAACAATATGTCGGAACTCAGGTAGAATATATCCAACTTGGGTTAGGAACTTCTGATCCAGCGCATCACTTGTTCTTCGGGGAAGGCGCGAACCGTCCGAGCCGGACTGAGCATCTTTGGATTATGACGCAGATGGCGCGTTGGGGTGATATTCCTCTACCGCGTAACTGGGTAGAAGTGTTGGAAAAAACTTGTCGTGTGGATGTGTTTAGTACCGCCGCGCGGGAGTTGGGTCTAGCAGAACTAAGTTACGCCCGCAACAAGATCGAATTGTTTGATGGCGTTCCGTTCAATTCCGAAGACCCGATCGCTTATCTCAACGGTTTGGCGATCAAGCGCGATTACACGATGGCAGAAATTGCTCTGCGACCCGCTAGAGCCGTTGCATAGTTTAGCTTGGGGCATTTTGCAATGCCCCGGATCGACTTTAGCCGTTGTTCACAATCCTAACCTCAGAGCTTTATCCTATGAATCTCCCCATTGCAATGAACACAAGAGAAACAGCTACCGTCACTTCTGTTCCGTCATCGTTGTCTCAGCCGTTTCTGACGCTGGAGAACGTCGTTAAGGTGTATAACACCCGTAGCGGGCCTCAAACTATTATCAAAGATATTCACTTAGACGTAAGGCAAGGTGAATTTATCTGCGTAATTGGGCACTCCGGCTGTGGTAAATCTACGATGCTGAACACAGTTTCCGGCTTTGTTACTCCGACTGAAGGAGAAGTGAGGCTGAAAGGGAAACTGATCGAGAAACCGGGTCCAGAACGGATGATGGTGTTTCAAAATTATGCGCTGCTGCCCTGGTTAACCGCATTCGAGAATGTTTACTTAGCGATCGATTCGGTTTTCCCACAAAAATCGAACTCGGAAAAATCCGCGATCGTCAACGAACACTTAGCGATGGTCGGACTTTCAGAAGCCGCACAGAAAAAGCCGCCTCAGTTGTCGGGTGGGATGCGACAACGGGTCGCGATCGCGCGCGCGTTGTCGCTTCGTCCTGAAGTGCTAGTCCTCGATGAGCCGTTTGGTGCGCTCGATGCGATCACCAAAGAGGAATTGCAGGAAGAACTGGCGAAGATTTGCTTAGATCACGGTTGTACCGTGTTGATGGTGACGCACGACATCGATGAAGCGTTGTTTCTTGCCGATCGCTTAGTGATGATGACGAACGGACCCGAAGCCACGATCGGTGAAATTCTCACGATTCCGTTTGCCCGTCCGCGCGATCGCGCTCAAGTGATGGAAGATCCGCTGTACTACGACTTGCGGAACGAAGCGTTGGATTTCCTCTACAACCGCTTTGCACACGACGACACGCATTAAAAAATGGGGAGTCGGGAATGTAATTTAGACTTGACATTCCCGATTTTCTTGCTGTGTTCTATTCAATCCCGTTCGAGTTGCACTTTCAATTGCCGATATTGAATCTGATACGGATCTAAAGTTGCGATCGTGCCGTTGCGTTCTGCAATCTCTAAGTCATACGGCATCGTTGTACAAGGTTCCATCACGAGTACATAATAATCGTTCCAACCGCCGTAACTCTGGAACATCCAAACGTAGGGAAATTCGTTTAAATTAAAATTCATCATTAAAGTGGAACGCGATCGCGGATTTCTTACGCCGCATTGCCCGATCGCGAGTCCAGAACTGTAGTAGAACTCTTGTAGCTGCGACGATCGCGCGGGAGTTCGATCGAGCCGAACCGTTTCGCCGTTTTTGTCGATCGCGGTTGGAAACTTCGTTTTTCCGGGCTGTCCGATGATGCGGCTAAATTCGAGAAAAGCAGGTTCGATGTCGCATTCTGGAAGAATGATTTCATCGCCAGATTCGATCGCGATCGCAGCGTGTTGTTTGAACAAAAACGAAACGGGCTGATCTGAGAGATTTTGAAACGCATAGCCTAATTCAATTTGAGCATCGTCGATTCGGATTGTTTTCTCGACTTTCACGGGAACTGTTTCACAAGTTAAGCCGAGTTTTAGGCTAGATTGCTCTTGCTCTAATACCTGCCAAGATTGCGACCAGAATTCTCCATGATCGACCAGTTGCCGCCCTTGAAACTCTCCTGCGGCATCATTCGGAAAGATTTCGTCCCAGCCGCCTGTCCAATGTTGATCAAACGATTCGCCAAGCTCGATCGCTCTGGTTTGAGTCGAATCATACTGCGGGGGATGCCAGATCCAATCGTGTTCAGTGCGTTTGTCGAATAAGCGATCGATGCGCCCGCCCAAATCGGGGCGAATGACGATCGCAACCTCCGCATTCTCTAACACAATCTCTGTTGTTCTTAAAGGTTCAAAATCCTGGCGCAACATCCTATCCTCAGCAACAGTAGTGCAAATCCTACCGTTATCTAAAATTGTTCTCGTCTCTCTGAAGAAACAGGCAGGTTAAAAATTAACCCGGAAATCGATTGTTCAATTCTGTTGTCATATGCTGCAATGGCTCTAAACAAATATCAGGAGTGTTTTATGTTGCAGCTTAAAGTTTTGGTCGATACGGTCTTGAAACAACAACCGATCGAATCTGCAAAACTACCCGACGATCAGAAACAATCGATTAAAGCGGGAACCGTTTTAACGATCAACTCTTTTACTCCCGTTGCGGATCACCTCAAAGTAGAGTTCAGCGACAAAACCTTTCAGAGTAAAAGTACATGGTTAATCTTTCAACGGCATGCGGCAATTCTCAGCGACGGGGAAATTTCCTTTCCTAGTGCGGCTCGGCTGGCTGTGCCTTATTTTGATCAGTTAGATAACTCGGATAATCCTTATGGAAGCTGCAACGTCACCAGTCTAGCAATGGTTTTATCCTACTTTCGAGTACCGCCCCGCAATCCGAGTATTCGCTTTCCCGATGAACTCGATCGTTATTGTGATGACAACCAGATCGATCGACATCAGCCCGACGGAATCGCGAAAGTTGCCGCAGCTTATGGTTGTATTGATAACTTCAGTCAAACTGCTAGCTTTGAGCAAGTGAAAGAATGGTTGGCGCAGGGCAATCCAGCGATCGTGCATGGTTACTTTACACCGAGCGGTCACATCATCTGCATTATTGGCTATAACGACAAGGGATTTATAGTAAATGATCCGTATGGTGAGTTGATGTATAGCCCGAATTCGGGTGAGAGCTACTATGATATTTACACAACGGGTGCAGGATTAACGTATTCGTACAATTTGATGTATCAGACTTGCTGTGGAAGCAATCAGTTTTGGGTGCATTTCATCTCGAAGGGCAACTAAGAACAAGGGCGATCGAACGTTTGCTTGATCGCCCTTAGACAGATTAAGAGAAGTTAAGATTACTAAGAATTGTGTATTGTCTGCGAATTTGCTTAGCAGATTGAAGAAAAATCAGGTTAAATCTAAAGAAAGTGTTAAGGAATATAAAAACTATTAGTGTCTACAAGATTGCTCTATCGTTTCTGGCTTGCAGACGGTCGTTAAGCTTCGGAATACTGAGGCGCGGTTTTATGTTCTTGATGCCGATCTAATCTCTATCCTTTTAAGGAGTGGTTCCGATGCAATTAGTCTCACGATCGACCCAATCTCCACAATCCAGTTCGCCGTTCACAACTGTTGCACCGTTTTCAACCGCTCACACTGAACGAGTTGTTATCTTAATCGATGGCGCAAACTTATTTTACGCAGCAATGCAGCTTGAATTGGAAATTGACTATACGCGATTGTTGCAGTGTTTAACCAAAAATCGATCGCTCGTTCGCGCTTACTTCTACACCGGAGTCGATCGCACCAACGAAAAACAACAGCGCTTTCTTCTCTGGATGCGACACAACGGATATCGCGTTGTGGCTAAAGACTTAATTCAACATCCAGACGGCTCTAAAAAAGCAGATCTGAACATTGAAATGGCGGTGGATATGCTGACCCTTTCTCAACACTGCGATCGAATCATTCTACTCAGCGGCACAGGTGATCTCGCCGACGATGACGAGTGATAGTTTGATCAATGTGTGCGATCGCTTTACTGATTTATCCAAGCTGAGATCCGAGATTGAGAAGCTTCGTTCTAGTTAACGGGTGCGAATGCCCGATTGAACCCGCCACAGACTTGAATACAGTCCGTTCAGTTCAAGCAGTTCTTCATGGGTTCCTTGCTCAACAATGCACCCGTATTCCATCACGTAGATACAGTGAGCTTGTCGAATCGTTGAAAGACGATGAGCGATCGCAATTGTAGTACGGTGCTGTGTAATCGTTTCAAGCGATCGCTGAATTGCTGCTTCAGTTTCGTTATCGACCGCAGAAGTGGCTTCATCGAGAATCAAAATAGGTGGATCTTTGAGAATGGCACGTGCGATCGCCAGTCGTTGTCGTTGTCCACCGGATAGTTTCTGACCGCGTTCTCCAACGATCGTGTCATAGCCTTGGGGCAACTGTGCAATAAATTCGTGTGCTTCGGCAAGTTTAGCAGCCTGGGTAATTTCTGCTCGACTTGCATCAAAACTTCCGTAAGCAATGTTTTCCGCTACTGTTCCATGAAACAGAAATACTTCTTGACTTACCCATCCAATACAGCGCCGCAAATCGCGTAGCTGCAATTCTCGAATATCCACACCATCGATCAAAATCTGACCTTGCTGAATTTCATAGAATCTCAGCAGCAATTTCACTAGCGTACTTTTTCCTGAACCTGTTGCGCCGACGATCCCGATCGTTTGTCCCGCAGGAATATGCAGCGATAGTTCTTTGAGTGCAGGAGTACGATCGCGATATGCAAAGGTAATGCTTTGAATGTCAACTTCGCCTTTGACTTGATGCGTGGGGAAGGGTCGATCTCCGGTTGGAATCTCGATCGGTGTATCCAACAAATTCATCACGCGATTAATCGATGCCATTGCTCGCTGATACTGATCCAAGGTCTGTCCCAAGGTCGTAAAGGGCCACAACAATCGCTGAATGATAAATACCATAAAGCCGTAAGTTCCAACCGATAAGCGACCATTCGCGGCTTCAAGTCCACCGAGAAACAAGGTTGCGGTAAATCCAATCAGAATCACAAATCGAATCAACGGAACGAATGCAGCAGAAAGATCGATCGCTTTTCGATTGCTACTTCGATACGCTTCGCTTTCAATTCCAACGCGATCGAGTTCGTAATCCTCAGCTGTAAAGCTCTTAATCGTGGCAATTCCCGATAAGTTGTTCGCCAACCTTGCACTAATCAAGCCGGATTTCTGTCTTACATCTGCATATCGAGGCGCTAATCGTTTCTGAAACACGATCGATCCCCAGAGAATGAATGGAATCGGCAGCAATGCAAACCACGACACCGAAGGCGCGAACGCAATAAACGTTCCACCCACTAACAATACAGTCGTGAAAAACTGCAAAATCTGATTTGCACCACTATCGAGAAATCTCTCAAGCTGATTAATATCATCGTTGAGAATCGCAAGCAGATTACCTGTGGTTTCAGTTTCAAAAAAGCCAAGCTCTAATTCTTGTAAATGCTGGTAGGCAGCCAAGCGCAAATCATGCTGCATCGTCTGAGCGAGATTTCGCCATTGTCGATCGTACCAATATTCAAACAGCGATTCCAATCCCCAAATCAACAGCGTCAGGACTGAAACGAACGTAAGCTGTCCAATTAGACTCGTGATTCCAAGCCCGGCAATCCAAGAGCGATCGCGACTCACCACAATATCGACCGCAATCCCAATCAGATACGGTGGTGCGAGATCAAAGACTTTGTTGAGAATCGAGTAGAAGCTGGCTTGAAGCGCTGAAGTACGATAAATGCGATCGTAGTTAAACAATCGCTGTAGCGGATGAACCTTGGCAGATGTCATAGTCACGAGATCCAAGTAATCCCACTATGCTACAACTTGCAGTTTTATTTTGCAGCGATCGAATCTCTATCCAACCACTTCAATGACTGGCTACGACATCGTCCTAAGACAAGTCACTGTGATTAATATCAGGACACTGTACGAGAATAGAGGTTATGTCCTTCAAGCAAAATCTTAAAGTCATTACTCTCTCTCTGACTATTACCCCTCTAGTCTTACTTTTTGCTCAGTGTACTATTGGGAATCCACTGCCCTTGTTGGCTGGCAAGAAGATATGGCTCAACGATAACAAAGATCGTCTGACACAAGAAGTTCGCCGTCACGTAGCTGTGGGAAGCTCGATCGGAGAAGCTAAAGATCTTTTGCAGTTCAATGGATTTCAATGTAGCTATCACAAAACGTCTGAGGATGTGACTGTGATCGAAACGAATCGAACAAGCAAAGATGGAGACTATCTGTTCTGTTTCTTGGAGAAATCTGGGCTTGTCTGTGCTACAACTTACAAACCTTTCATCTATTATAAAAATGACAGTGTTACCAGTGTTGATGCTGCGATCGGAGGATGGTGTTTGTAGCAAATCACAACTGGCTAAGCGTGTTATCTCATTTTTCTGCGATCGCACTCGTTGAGTTTTCTGCACAACTGTTGATCAAACGTCATACGATCGCTTTATGTATGACGATACCTGCCGCTTTCTTGCTGAACATTTTTCTGCCATTTTGCCAGTTGGCTCCTTGGCAAATCAGTCACCCTGACAGAACTCAAACCTTCTGAACTTTCACTTGAACCCATTCGCACCGATGCCCTGATCCTACTGGAGTCCGACGAAACCGTTTTGCACTTGGAATTTCAAACTCGCCCTGACCCACATATGCCATTTCGGATGTTAGATTATCGCGTCCGCGTGTATCGCAAATATCCAGGCAAATCCATGCGACAAGTGGTCATTTACTTGAAGCAGACTGGCTCGGATTTAATCCAGCAAACCAGTTTTGCTTTCGAGCAGACTTGGCATGAGTTTAATGTCATTCGTCTGTGGGAGCAACCGAATGAGCTTTTCTTGCAATATCCTGGACTGATTCCTTTTGCTGCGTTGAGCCAAACGACAGACCCAGAAGCGACTTTACGCCAAGTTGCTAAAGCAGTTAATCAAATCTCAGACTCGACCGTTCAAGCAAACCTAACTGCCGCTGCCTCCATTCTGGCTGGGCTAAGATTGGAAGATGAGATTATTTACCGAGTACTACGGAGGGACATCATGCAAGAATCTACTGTTTATCGTTCAATTCAGGCTGAGGGAGAAGCCAAGGCAAGAAGAGAAATCGCGCTTAATTTTTTACGCTCTGGTTTGTCAGTCGAAGCTGTCGCACAGGGAACAGGGCTATCGATCGCAGAAGTTCAACAACTTCAACAGCAGATCACAACTGACTGAGTGCATTATCTAGCTTTTGCGCGATCGCGCTAATCCAATTCTCATCCTGTCGCGTATAACTGCGAGGCGCATTCGCTCCTAAAATCAAAACGCCTTCTTTGCCGATCGGCTGACAAATTACACCCTGCGTATTTTCGGGCAGATAATCAAATTCGATCTTTCCAGGGTAGACCCTGAGCGCAACGAGATAGACCGATTTCTGCTTATCGAGAACGCGCTGTAAGATTACACCGGGTTTCACTTCTTTATTGGGGCTGAGGATGCCTCGACGTAGAAGAACTTTACCGCGATAGAAAACGATCAGCGATCGCGTAACAGTATTCGTCAGCAAAATGTGGGATGCCCAAGCTAACTCAGTCTTAACTGAATCCGGTAGGTCTGGATCGAGTTCAAAGCCTTCTTCGCCGATTAGTTCTACACTATCTGGTGTGCGGGGTTGGATTTGCTGCCAGAGTAAGCCCGTCAGAATCAGAACCGCGCTCAAAATTACGCCTAACGCATCCGATCGCGCTTGAGAATCGGTAAGTGCAGGCGTGAGAATTCGATTCGTGAATAATAAACTTCCGCCGAGAATGCCAACCGCGATCGGTAAAAGTCGTAAAATTCGATTCGGATCAGACTTTGCCATAGTCAAGATTTCGCAGTATTCTTTTAGCCTACAGTACGGGAGGATGCGGTTTGCTGGATCTGTTGAGTGCGGGATTAGTCTCAGGGTGGTTAAAGCTTGCAGGGTTGCCGACTTCGTTCGATCCGAGTGAAATGATTGCTCATACTACGGTTCAAACTCCATTTTGGCAATCTACCGATCCAACCGCAGAAAAGGTGATTAATTCCTATCTTAAGGTTCTGAACCGTCAAGGTTTGAAATCTGCGGAACAAGGAATCTGGCTACAATCGGGGTCGAATTTACTGTTGAATCATCGCGGTACAACTCCAATTCCAGCGGCTTCTCTAACCAAAGTTGCAACTTCATTAGCTGCACTGCAAACTTGGGGCGCGAATCATCAATTTGAGACGTTAATTAGTTCGACAGGCGCGATCGAGAATGGCACGTTGCAAGGTGATTTAGTCATTCAAGGCGGCGGTGATCCGCTGTTTTTGTGGGAAGACGCGATCGCGCTTGGTAATGCTCTACATCAAATGGGGATTACTCGCGTTTCAGGAAATTTGGTGATCACTGGAAGCTTTATGATGAGCTTTCGAGATGATGCGATCAAATCTGGTGAACTCTTGAAAAAAGCGTTGAACTCTAAAACTTGGGATGACGACATTCGAGAAGAGTTTGGCGATGCAAAAGAAGTGACCCATTCTACGATCGACATCAAAGGAAAAGTGCAGACTGGATCAGCATTTCCCAAACAGATTTTACTAGTACGGTATCGATCGCTTCCTTTAGTCCAATTGCTCAAGTATCTCAATGTTCATAGCCAAAACGAAATGGCGCAACTATTTGCTGATAACCTCGGCGGTGTGAAAACTGTGGTCGAGAAAGCATCAACTGCAGCAAATATTTCACCTGATGAGTTGCGGTTAGTCAATGGTTCTGGACTTGGCACAGCAAATCAAATTTCACCTCATGCGGTATGCGCTATGTTTAGCGCGATCGAGCGAATAATGCACCCGTTGAATCTGACGATCGCTGATTTCTTCCCGATCTCTGGAGTTGATCGCAACGGGACACTCGAAGAGCGATCGATTCCAGAACGATCGGTAATTAAAACTGGAACCTTAAATCAAGTGAGTGCTTTGGCTGGAGTGTTACCGACTCGCGATCGGGGCTTAGTCTGGTTTGCTGTGATCAATCGTGGAACAGACATCCTTGAACTACGACATCAACAAGATTTACTGCTTCAAGCATTGCAGAAAGAGTGGGGTGCTGATGTTGATGCCAGTGTCATTCAATCGAGTGCATGGGTAAAAGAAACGCCTTCAGAACAACGCATTGAAATTATGCAGAATCGCGGATAAAAGCAAGATTGCTATAGAGTTGAAATGCTGCACTCCACAAGGTGTCATCTTGCCCGTATGAATGAATTTGTGCGGGTAGACGACTGAGGAGCAGGGGGAACTCGATCGCGGTTTCTCCAAATCCGCTGAAGTCCGACCAAATCGGCTTTTGATAAAGTTGCTCAGTGAGGAAGTTCAGCAAACTATTCCAGTGCAATCGATTGATTGATTGATCAAGCTCGATCGTGGCATCACCCATTGCGCCAAATTCAATGCCTTGATCAAAGTGATAGCGCCAATCACACAGTCTTAAAATGCAGCGTCTTTTCGGCAAATGTAGATCACACACTTGCACATAATCCTGAGTTTTCTCTTTGCGCTGCCGTTCCACTCCTTTTCGCATCGATGACTCAATCACGCGCTCAAAAATCGGTAGCTGTCCTTCCACGCGCTGACTCACTTCTGACCAGTCAAACGTCATTGATCCGAGTTGTCCTTGTTGGTTGTGACAGACGACGATCGCATTCGGCGCATAATCGAGAAAATACAGCACTTCAAACACCGGAATCTGTTTCAAAGCCGATTCAGTTGCACAAAAAGCGGGAATGTTTGCGGCTTTGAGTTGCTGATTGTAGAAATTCAGTTCTCCGATCGCGCCCAATCGGTAAATTTTCCAACCTCGATTGGGTAGCTGCAATCGTGCAGTGTACAGATCGAGATTCAGAATTCGAGCGAAATCTTTTGCGGCTTGGGTGCGGGTTTCTGGCGCGATCGCTTCGAGAATGAGTAAACCGGGTTCTGTGTTTGCGGGTGCAGATTTGGCTTGCTCGATCGCTTGTTGCCGCTGTGCCTGAGATTTTGCTGCAATTCGTTGAAGTCCTTGTCGCGCATGAGACACAATCTTCGGATGCGTCACATTTTTCAGAAGATGCTGATAAATAGCGGTTGCACCCTCGAAATGATCTGAGACTTCATACAGTCTGGCTTTGTACACCTGTCCCCAAGGATTGTGGGGTGACTGCTGAAGAAACTCTTTCAATAACCGAGCTGCAACATTGTAATCTTGGCGATCGAAAGCCGCCGCAATCTGATCCAGTGACATGATGAACGCGCGAAAATCTGCCTTTTTAGGTTTCACTTTCGCTTCGGCTTTCTACCATTCCGGCGATTAAGGAGACTGCGGCGATCGGAGCCGTTACCGCTCTTAGAATCCGTTTTCCTAACGTGACAGGCTGATAGTTTTGTTCGATCGCGCACTCCATTTCCTCAGTTGTCCAGCCGCCTTCACACCCGATCGCAACAATCACAGAATTGCCTAAGTCACAGTTGAGTAAATGCTGTGATGAACTCCGCTCTGCACAGATATAACGCGAATCGGCTTGTAGTTGTTCTAGTGCTAATTTGAATGGCATTGGCTCTAAAATTGTTGGAACGATCTGACGTTCCGATTGTTCTGCGGCTTCTTGGGCAATTCGCCGCCAGCGATCGAGCTTATTTCCACTCGGATTCAGCAAAGTACGATCGCTGATCACAGGCGCGATACAAGCCACTCCCAATTCTGTCACTTGCCGCACAACATCATCAAATCCCGTTTTCGGTAGCGCTAACATTAACGTGATTGAGATTGATAACTCTGATGATATTTGCAGTGATTCGATCAGTGTTGCTTGATCTGATCCGAGTCTTGCGATCCAGGTTTGTCCTTTGCCGTCGAGCGCGATAAAGCGATCGCCATCTTTCAACCTCAAAACCCGCTGAAGATAATGCTGCTGTTCTAAAGATAAAGATACGATCGAGTTCTGTACCTGCGATTCAGCAATCACCAATCGTTGTAGCTGCGACACACTACTTCCATCCAAATGTACGAATATTATTGAAGTTCACTACATCCACTTCCATTGATTGTAAGTAGCTTGCAAACTTTAAGTCATCAGTCAGTACGAGATAGTTTCCTTTAGCAGTCTGCATGATACTAAGATCAGTTAAACCAAACACAGCAAATCTCTCTAATTGCGAAATTCTTTGGCTTTCCAAGTAAAACTCATCGAGGCTGTTCATCTGCTGCGCGAGAACTCTGTAACACTGCGATCGCTCTGGCTCTCGAAGCTGGTTAATCAAGCTATTGAGTTCTGTCAAAACGTTTGGTGTTGTGATAATTTTCTGGAAGTATTCAACGATACTCACAAGTAGATCGAAATCTTCGGGAAGAAACTTTTCAGTTCGATTGAATTGAGAAATACGATCGCGATTTACAAGCCCAACAAACAGTAGAAGCAGAATGTTCGTATCAATCAGAATTCCACGATTTCGATAGCGCGAGAATAGCTCAGCTATCTCATTCATACTTCTCTAATTTTCATCGCTTCTACTTCGCCTGTCTCAGCATCTACTCGAAACAGTTTGTATTCTCGTTCGTATCTGATAGTTTGAGGTTGTAGCAGATTTGATAAAGAGTTGTACGAAACCGGAATATCAAATCCTAGAGTAATTAACCAAGTTTGTCGATCGTCAGACAACTCAGCTTCCTCAAGCCTCAAGTTTTCGACCTTATTACCAAATAAATCCTGAATGTCCTGAAAATATTGGACGGCGGAGTTCACGGCATCTCTAACACTAGCAACTGACATAATATTGAGACTGAAATTAGCTTAATTCTAGATTGAACGCTGAATAAATGCTTCAAATTCCTCAAGCGCTTGACTCACTCCCACAATTTTCGCACGCTGTATAAACTGTGGAATCAAATCAATCACGGCAAACCCTGAAAACGTTGGACTAATCAAAACTTCCCGGTACTCTCCGTTCTCTAAAACATTGATCTTTAACTTGCCTTTTGTATAGATCCAAAGCTCAGGAACGCCTAATGCTTGATAAGCAGATAGCTCGGTCTTAGAAGTGACATCAGTTTCGATCGCTAAATCTAGCGGCGGATCAACAGCTAAGTCAATTCGGTCTTTCCCAATCACCGCTTGATAGTTCTGAATGTAAAAACAATCATCAGGTTCGATGCCTGCTAACATTTCTTCTCGTTTGAATGTCGTTGATCCGAGCGGTTCCCAGCGTCGTTTCTGAGCCTTTAACAGCAGTTTAACTAAATCTGCTATCAAGACTTTCGATCGCTCATGTTCTGGCAATGGAGCCATAATCTCTAGCGTTTCATTCGCGTAGGCAATTCTCGGCGAACGTCGATCGCCTAATTCTGCTAAAACTTCCTCAAATCGCTGCCAGGAAACAGGCTGAAGTGTCACCCGTTCCCCTGGTTCTAGCTGCAATCGAATTGAAGTAGATAACATAGGCGCAATAAAAAAGGGCGCTGTTCACGCCCCTTCATTTTAGACTCCGGTGAATTGATGAATGGTGTCTAAACCAAGTCGATCGCAGAAATCGCCAAAACTCTCACTTGGTTTGCGCTCTTTCTTGAACAAGGTAAACACTGGCTCGAATACCGTTTCCAAATCATCCATGTTCATCTTTTCGAGAAACACTTTCGCCAATCGCGTCTGATTCGGAGCCGCACCCATCCAGACTTGATAAGTATTCGGGCCGTTTCCGACAAACGCCAATTCTGCTAAGTACGGACGCGCGCATCCGTTCGGGCAGCCCGTCATCCGCACAATAAATGACTCATTCGGTAAGCCCACTTGGTCGAGCAATAATCGAATTCGAGTCAGAACGGGTAAACTGACGCGCTCAGATT
>CAXTDB010000020.1:13135-26712 GCA_964242045.1 uncultured Leptolyngbya sp.
CGCTCAATTCCATGCTCACGCAGTATCCGATTAATCCGCTGTCTGTCTTCTGGCTTGATATCGTACAGCAAAACATTTTGGCTTGGTGTCAGCAGCATCGGTAAATTGAATTTACTGACAATCTTCCGCAATGCTGTCTTCAATCTGAAACCGCTGTCGTCTTTGATGCGACCGTTTTGAATCGAAATACCATAGAACAGTTTGCCGTCTCCTTGTTCGTTCCATCCCAGAAAATTGAGAAACTTGAATTCGGGTAACGGTTTGAATGGCTCGATCGCTTTGCCAAAATATTCTTCAACTTTGGCGCGGAATTTCTCGACTCCCCATTCTTCGACCAGATATTTCATCCGCGAATGTCTACGGTCAGTGCGATCGCCATAATCACGCTGCGTTGCGACGATCGCTTTTACCAAGTCATACACATCGGCTTTGTCTACGTACCCGATCGGATCTGCAATTCTCGGAAAGGTTTCCTCTTTCCCGTGTGTCCGTCCGAGTCCGCCCCCTGCATAGACGTTGAATCCTTCAAGTTCGCCTTGGTCGTTGGTCAACACAACTAAGGAAACGTCTTGCGAGAATAAATCGATCGAGTTATCTCCTGGAACCGTGACACCGATTTTGAACTTACGCGGCAAATAGTACGTTCCATAAATCGGCTCTGGTGAATCTTCAATATTCGAGCCGTTGATATTGCGCTTCCGGGCTGCCACAACTTCGGGATCTTCTTCGCCCGTAACCGCTTTTTCACCGTCGAGCCAAACTTCGTAATATGCACCGGATTGCGGCGTTAATAAGTCCGCAATGTTGTTGGCATACTTCCGAGCGTATTCGTATTCGGGGCGGTTCTTAAAAGGCGCAGGCGGAGACATCACGTTTCGATTCACATCGCCGCAAGCGCTAAGGGTTGACCCCATACTTTTGACGATCGCGCTAATGGTTGCTTTTAGATTCTTCTTCAAAACGCCGTGAAGCTGAAACGCCTGACGAGTCGTAACGCGAATCGTGTGATTGCCGTATTCGTCGGATAAGCGATCGATCGTTAGATACAGTTCTGGCGGTACGAATCCCCCTGGTGAGCGGGTTCTGAGCATCATCGAGTAATCTTTTTCCTGACCTTTGACGCGATTATCGCGATTGTCTTGCTGATAAGATCCGTGAAATTTGATCAGTTGAATCCCGTCTTCGGTGAATGCGTTCGTGTCGAGCCGCAATTCTGAAGCAACAGGTTCACGCAAAAAGTTACTGCGCTCTTTGATGCCTTCAACTTTGGAGGGTTTGCGGACGATGGGTGTAGAAGAAATAACCATTGCTCTTGGGGTTGACTGCGATCGTGTAAAGACAATAGTGCGTAAAGACAACAATGCGGCACTTGAGTAATATCAAGTCGCCGTAAGCATTATTCCCGGTAAGCCGCTCGGAATTGTGTTGAATCTATTTAGTCTATCACGATCGCTCAATCGACGAAGCGGAAGACGGTGTTAAGTTCTGTTCTTTGATGACAAAATCGAGCAATCCTTGACACGCATCGAGCAGTAAATCGATTACAAAGTTAAATCCTTCTGTGCCGCCGTAGTAAGGATCAGGAACTTCTCTTAACTTGTGTTCGGTGCAGAAGTCGCACATTAAATGAACTTTATCTTGGTAAGTTCCAGCCGGATCGATCGAACAAATCGCTTCGTAATTGTCGTGATCCATTGCCAAGATTAAATCGAATTCTTCAAAATCGGCGCGTTCAAACTGCCGCGCTCGTCCGATCAATTCGATTCCTCGCAGTTTTGCCGCTGCGGTCATTCTGCGATCGGGGGGACTGCCAATGTGATAGCTCGATGTCCCAGCCGAATCACAAACAATCTCACGCTCTAATCCTGCCTGGTGAATCAAGTGATTCATAATATTTTCGGCAGAGGGCGATCGACAAATATTTCCCAAACACACAAACAGTAATCGATACGCCATTTGTTTCTACTCCAGATTCATGCACGTATAGAGTAGCGAGTAAGATGGAAAGATGCAATTGTGGAGCGGAATACAATGCTCGAAGCCCCATCAACAATTAGCGCATCTCCTGAGATTATGAGCGGCGCTCCGGTTTTTACGGGTACAAGAGTTCCGGTTCAGACCTTATTTGACTACTTAAAGGCAGGAGAATCGATCAATGATTTTCTTGATGGATTTCCGACCGTAACTCGACAGCAAGTGATCGAACTTCTAGAAGCGATTGGAAGCAGCATTGCGGGTCAAGCTGCATGAAACTTTTGATTGATGAGTGTATCGATCGAAAACTTGCCAGAGCGTTTATGGATCATGAAGTCAGCACCGTCCCACAGGTAGGATGGGCAGGAATCAAAAATGGTCAGCTTTTGGCACTGGCTGCAACAGAATTTGATGTGTTTATCACGGTCGATCGCAACTTGCCTTTTCAGCAGAATTTACCTCAGTTCGAGATTGCGGTCGTTGTTTTATACGTGCCGTCTAATCGATTGGCAGATTTGCAGCCGTTAGTTCCACAGATCTTGGAGATTCTTCCTACAGTCGCAAAAGGTACAGCAACGATCGTTCGTGCTGATTGAAAAACCGAGCCACAAATCTGTAGCTCGGCTCGATCATTTTGAATTGCCCTTAACCCAATCCCGGTAGATTCAAACCGCCCGTCAAATCTTCCATTTTCTCGCGCATCGTTGCAGTTGAAGTTTCGTAAGCGGTGCGAGTTGCTGCTAATACCAAATCAGAGAGCGTTTCTGCATCTTCTTTTAGCGCATCTGGCGAAATCACAACCTTTAGCGGCTCTTGATTTCCACTCATCGTTACCTTCACCAGACCGCCGCCGGATTCGCCTACGATCTCCATTTGTTCGAGTTCTTCTTGAAGCCGTTTCGCGCCTTCTTGAACCTGCTGCGCTTTCTTAATTGCGTCGGTCAATTCGCGCATTTTGCCCAGACCGAAGCCAAATCCCTGTCCTTGTGACATAACGTTTTAATGAAGTACGAGTGGATATCATTGCCAAAGCGCGATTTTCACCGCCCAAGACAACAATCAAACAGCTTTATTATGACACCGGGACGCAAATCCGACGCATTGAGAAACCCGCAATCCGTATAGGGATTTCCCTACTCTATGCTTTAACCCGCTTGAAACTCGCCCAACATCTTCACTTCAGGTTCCAAGAGCAGCGACCATTCTTGCTGAACCTGATGCTGGACATGATGAATCAGTTGGAAAATATCAGATGCCGTTGCACC
The DNA here is from genome assembly GCA_964242045.1 of uncultured Leptolyngbya sp. Classification (GTDB taxonomy): domain Bacteria; phylum Cyanobacteriota; class Cyanobacteriia; order Leptolyngbyales; family Leptolyngbyaceae; genus Leptolyngbya. The sequence goes on from CAXTDB010000020.1 coordinate 16,375, forward strand.
ACCGCAGTTGAGAATAAAATTGGCATGACGTTGAGCAACTTGAGCGCCCCCGATCTGATGCCCTTTCAATCCCACTTGCTCGATCAACCAGCCCGCTTTATACGCTTCTGGATTGCGGAACACACTGCCACAACTGGGTAAATGATACGGCTGCGTGTTTTGCCGCTGCTGTTTGTGATTTGCGGTCACTGCATTCACAGCCTTTGGATCAGCCCCCGGACGCAATTGAAAAGTTGCATGAGTCACATAGCGCGTATCACCTTGTAATACCGATGTCCGATATTCATACTGCAAGTCTTCAAGCGTGAGAATCTGCGTTGTCCCGTCCGGCAATACCACAGTCGCACTCACCAAAATATCTTCGACGCTGCTACTGTGCGCGCCCGCATTCATTACGACTGCACCGCCCACAGTACCAGGAATTCCGACCGCCCACTCAAAGCCTTGCCAACCCCGATCGGCAAGTTTCCAAGCCAGTCTCGGTAATGGTTCACCTGCTCCGACCGTTACTTGCCCCGTAGCATCATCAAACTCAGCGCATCTTAAATGTCGCGTCGAAATCACCAGTCCAGGCAATCCCGCATCGCTCACAAGTAGATTTGACCCTGCTCCTAACATCGTGACTGGAACGCCTTGCGACTGTGCCCACTCCAAACTCGCTTGCAACTCTTCGATCGTTCGAGGTGCGGCGTACCATTCTGCCGGGCCACCTACGCGAAACGAAGTGAGAGAAGCGAGCGGAACATTAGCTTTTAGCACAGCGTCAGTACCAGCGAGCGGAATCGTCAGTATCTTAGACCGATTCGGGGCATTGAGCGAAGCGGATTTAATCGATCGAGCAAAATCGGAAACAGGTGAATGAACAGTCCGGGAATCAATAGAGAGTGTCATAACATTTCTACAGGTATAGCTTCAACCTGAGATCTCAACCGCAATGTGTATCAGAAATCACGGGTTCAGATCTCTATTGCACAAAACACGACAAATGCACAAAACACGACAAACTAGAAAACAGTCCTAAGAAGCCGCTTTCTCAACGCTCTGCTGATAAGCCATCACGTCGGGAATGATTTGATTCAAATTTCCAGCCCCCAGGAAAATCACTAGATCTCCGGGAGTCAGAACTTTGGCTAAGAAATCGCCGATCGCAGAAAGCGACGGTTGGTAGTGCACACTTGAATGCTGTTTCGCGACCAGGTTGGCAAGGGTCTGACCGCTAATTTTCCCTGTATTTGCTTCTCCAGCGCTGTAGATATCACTGAGAATCACGACATCGGCATCCCCAAATGATTCCGCAAATTCCGCTAAAAACGTTTGAGTCCGACTGTAGCGATGCGGCTGGAAGATTGCAACGACGCGACGACGAGGCTGCGTTTTCCCCGCTTGCAGTCGTGCGGCTGCCAACGTTACCCGCAGTTCACTCGGATGATGCGCGTAATCATCGATAAATAAAACGTCGTTATAGTCACCCCGATGCTCAAACCGCCGCCGCGCTCCTTCAAACGGTGCGATCGCGGCTGCAATCGTATTAAACTCCAACCCCAATAACCGACCGACCGCGATCGCAGCAAGCGCATTACTTAAATTATGCTGTCCGAGAATCCGCAGTTTAATCTGTCCAAGGACTTGTCCTCGTTCCCAAACTCGTGCGATCGTGCCATCACAGCCGTACTGGACTTGATCCACTGTGTAATCGGCTTTCGTTGCCGGATCAAGACTGTAACTAATCGTTGGCGTGATGCGATCGCGTACTGTTTCGCAATCGATCGATCCGATCGTCACTTTGCACTGACTTGCAAACGTTTGGAAGGTTTCAACCACCTGATCGAGGGTGCTGTAATGATCGGGATGGTCTAATTCTGCGTTGGTAATAATGCCGATGTAAGGCGCAAATTTCACCAACGATCCGTCTGATTCGTCGGCTTCTGCGACCAAGTATTCTCCGTGTCCGATTCGCGCATTTCCTTGCCAAGCCTGCACTTCTCCGCCGACAATCACTGTCGGATCAAGATTCGCGCCGTACAGCATGTAGCTAATTAGGCTGCTGGTCGTCGTCTTGCCGTGAGTTCCCGCAACGGCGATGCTGCGATATTCCTGAATCAGCGCGGCGAGAATGTCCGATCGATGAAAGATCGGACAGCCGAGTTCTAAAGCGGCTCGATATTCAGGATTGGCGGGGTTGATGGCAGTCGAGCAAACGACCTGCGGCAGTTCGATCTTCGGTGGAAGCAAGGTCGCAACCGGAGCGCCAACGGCAACGGGTTGAGGGACTGAAGAACGCGATCGCACTTGATCGAGATTCGAGGCATCTTGCCCAACAAAAATCTGTGCGCCTAATTTTTGTAATCGTTCGGTAATGTGGCTCGATCGTAGATCTGAACCAGATACGGGTAACTCACGGTCTAACAAGACATAAGCTAGGGCTGACATTCCAATTCCACCGATGCCGATAAAATGAAACGGTCTGCCGCTGAAGTCAACTGAACTCAGCATTTTTGCTCCTTACACACCACACCAATGTCACGCGCTATCATATCAAGGATCTCTTTTTACCGATACGGTAATTGGAAACATTTTGATAGCCAATTTACCTTTCTAGAATGCGACTTTAGAACCACTCAAAGTAATTTATCTTAATCAGAAATTAAGTTGATTGCAAAGTTGCCATCCAAACGGCTTCAATCAATTAGCTTCACTTCAATTCGCACGGATTCCAGACGAATTTAAATCTTCGATCTGCGTTGCGATCGCTGAACTACGCTTGCTCCTGCATTTTGCTTTTCCACATTTTTTACAATTCGATCACGCATGTTTGGAATTTCATCTCCTTTCAAGTCGATCGCAAGATTGGAAAATTCATTACATTCGCGTTCTCAAACTGCGGCTAAAATCACCTCTAAATTCAAAACTTATTTTTAAGAGTGCTACAGATTTTGCCACAACTATTTTGAAATGGCATCTATTTCTAAAACTGCCCAATGAATTCCGAGAGATCAAGAAATCGATCGAGGGCATTTATAAAGTGAGTTGGGCTGATCTCAGCAACCTCTATCCGTAGAAAGAGATTTTGCGATCGCTCAATTTGTCATGCCTTAGTGATCCCAATTGATTTGTCTTGAGAAGTGGGGAGCCTTTTACGGTATGATGTGACTCATCAATAGGTATTTATATTCAGAGGGCAAGACGCAGTGGTTAGAGTAGCGATCAACGGCTTTGGACGTATTGGACGCAACTTTTTGCGGTGCTGGGCAGGGCGGCAAACGACGGGACTAGATTTGGTTGCAATCAACGATACGTCTGATCCTAGAACGAACGCTCACTTGATCCAGTACGACTCGATGCTGGGTAAGTTTGCTGGCGAAGTGAGCGCGGACGAAAACACGATCACGGTGAACGGTAAGACCATTAAATGTACGTCCGATCGCAATCCCGAAAACCTACCCTGGGGCGCTTGGGATATCGATTTGATCATTGAATCAACGGGCGTGTTTATCTCAAAAGAAGGCGCAACTAAGCATCTCAACGCAGGTGCGAAAAAGGTTCTGATCACTGCTCCGGGCAAGAACGAAGATGGTACATTTGTCGTCGGTGTCAACCACCAAGATTATGACCATCACAAGCACCACATCATCAGTAATGCAAGCTGTACGACGAACTGCTTGGCTCCGATCGCAAAAGTGATTCACGAGAACTTCGGCATCATCAAAGGCACGATGACGACCACCCACAGCTATACCGGGGATCAGCGGATTCTCGATGCCAGCCACCGGGATTTGCGTCGGGCACGTGCAGCAGCGGTGAATATTGTGCCGACTTCGACGGGTGCGGCGAAAGCGGTGGCGCTCGTGTTACCTGAATTGGCTGGAAAGCTGAACGGGATTGCGCTGCGGGTTCCGACTCCAAACGTTTCGGTTGTGGATCTAGTCGTGAACGTCGAGAAAAGCACGATCACCGAACAGGTGAATGCGGTGTTGAAGGAAGCAGCGGAAACTTCGATGAAAGGCGTTTTGAAGTATTGCGATTTGCCGTTGGTATCGAGTGATCACGCTGGAACTGATGAGTCCTCCATTATTGATGCAGCTTTGACGATGGTGATGGGTGGCGACATGGTGAAGGTCGTGGCTTGGTATGACAACGAGTGGGGCTATTCTCAGCGGGTGGTTGATCTCGCTGAAGTCGTCGCGCAGAAGTGGGAAAAATAGAGCGTTCGTTCTCGTTGAAGTCCTCGATCGTTTGCGCGATCGAGGATTTTTGTGCGTGCTGAAAGCCGAAAATGCTTGAAATCATTTGGTCGAATTATTTTCTATATAGAGCTGAAGTTCGAGGATTTGATTCTTGAGCGCTATTACGATATGGTGAACGATCGCGGTTGGAAAACATAAAAATTGTGTCGTCATAATTCCATATGAGCAGAGTGGCAATTCAATCGCGCCGATTACCATTTACGCGACAACAGATAAGATTTCGCCTCACAACCGGGAGGTTTATCCTTGATCAGTAGCAGAACAAAGCTGAACTACTTCGAGAAAGAAGACATTCTGCATCTTCTGATTCCAGATGAACCTGAGTCTAGCAGTGTTGAACTTTCTCCAAATATGGCAGCAGAGTTAAATGAAGCTGGAGAACTCATCGGGGTTGAAATTCTCTCTGCAAGCCTGTTTATCAGGTCAACACACAGAAATTTTAGATCAAATAGACCAGAAGGCTTTTGAGGAGCGGCGGCGAGAATTTGAGATTGCCTATGCCAAATTTGCAGAGGCGCTGAAACTGGTTGGGCTAGCGATCGAAATGCAAAATACGATCGCACGAGATCAGCATCTATCGAATGCAGTTCAGATTATGTGCGAATCATTGGCAATCTACAACGATCCGCGATTGATGCCAGAAATGAATGCGGCTGGAAAACTACGACGATTGGAGTGTGCTTGGACGATCGGATCTGCGATCGCGTATGTTATCTCTTTACAAAATGAACTCGGTGCAACCTATACCAGTCTTGCAACATTGCAAGATAAAATTCAACGAGATTTGCTGGAGATTGCAAGTGCTTGCGACTCGCAAACCGAACTTGATTTCATCTTTCCAGAATTAATAAGAATTCAGAGGCAAGATCTAGCTGCTCTGAAGCTATGGCGAACCCAAATCGAGATCGTTCAGTCGCTGCCGCCCAGCGAATTAGAGAATCTGCCCGACCTCGAATTAGTTAAAGCGCCAGAACTTGAAACGATAGAGATTCCAGAAGAAGCACGCTACATAGAACTTCAATCTAAATCTAATTTCTATGCGCTTCGCGATCAACTTCGCTTCATGATTAAGCCAGAACTGCGAACTGAATATGAAACTGCGATCGAACACCGCTCCATTGAAGTTGGATACCCCGCGATCGCTCGAACAAACTGGCAGGAAGTTTCAGATCTTACGGTTGCGAATTTGTTCTGGCATCTAAAGCGCTGACTATGACAGTCCAAAGACTGTTTTCAAGGCTTGGTCGATCTCGTTTAGCTGCTCCATCTCTATCGTGCCGCGAATCGTTACGAGTCTCAATCGATAATCGACAGGGCGAGTCTGAAGACAATCCGCGATCGATCTTTTTGTTAACCCGTTCAATTCCGAAGGCGTAATCTCAACGTTCGTTATGATTCTTGCTTTCTTTTCGCTCCAGCCTGTCGCAGGCACAACCTGTATTACTGGGACTTTAGCGTTGTAAGTGTCATTTGTAACTACAATACAGGGACGCATTTTGCCTGTTTCTGACCCTATTGTAGGATTCAAATCCAGGTCGATCACTACACATCAACGCAACTGAGTCATTCTGCCCACTCTGCTAATCCAGTTTCAGTCAGCGATCGCACTTCCGCGTCCTCTGCATAAATCTCTGCATATAATGCTGCGGACTCTTGCAGGCGATCGTGCTGTAACGCTTGCTGAAGCCGAGTCAGTGCCATCCGAACTAGCTCACTTTCGTCTCGAAAGCCATATTGCTCAAACTGATTCAGAAATTCAAACTGCGGTTCATCTAGATCAAATTTGGCTTGAATCATGGACATCTTCTCTATCTCGGATAATTACATTATAAATACGATTACTCGTCTGAGAAATGCTGAAATCCTTGGTCTAGGCTTAAAGGTCGATCGACAAATTCACCCGAAGAATCAATCAATTGAACAGTTGGATCAGAAGTGATTTCACCGACGATCGCTGATCCTTGCACAAGATTCACCCACTGTTGCGCCTGCTCGAACGGCAAACATAGAACAAGCTCGAAATCTTCGCCGCCGTACAGCGCCCAGTCGATCGCCTGTTCGGTCGAAACCCATCGTTTGAGAGCAGGATCGATCGGAATTAAAGCGCGATCGAGTTTCGCTCCCACCCCGCTCATTCGGCAAATTTGTAGCACCGCATCCGCAAGCCCATCACTACTATCCATGCCAGAAACACGAGTCGAAATTTGAGGCAGATCGAATCGCGGAATTGGATATTGATGAGCGCGAATCAGAGAAGCTCGTTCTGGCGCGTCGTCACCGTTCAACAGCATTTCTAAACCTGCACGAGATGAGCCGTGGAATCCAGTGACAAAAACGGCATCACCAGGTTGAGCGGTCGATCGTGCAACTACATGATTCGGATCAACTTGTCCAAGGGCAGTAATCGCTAATGTAATCACAGGCGATCGACATAAGTCCCCGCCGACGATCGCTCCACCAAATCGACTCAAACAATCTGACATTCCTTGATAAAGCCGTTCTACCCATTCGACAGGCGTTGTTTTTGGTAAGCCTAATCCAACCGTAATACCAAGTGGTGAGGCTCCCATTGCAGCCAAGTCTGAGAGATTTGCTGCGATCGCTCTCCAGCCTGCGGATTCTGGAGGTGTGGTTCGTTCGCTAAAATGCACCGCATCGACTAGGACATCTGAGGTGATAACAATCGACTTTCCGGGGTCTGTGGGCAAAACCGCAGCATCATCACCCACAATTGCGATCGGACAAAATGCCTGAACTCGCTTTAATAAACCTTGTTCGCCAATATCTTGAACGGTGAAAGACATAATCATTGAAGGGGTCGATCATTATAATCAAAATCGTTCTCAAAGCTGCCAAGAATCGATTCCCACCAGGAAGTTTGACCAGGCTTCTGAATCTGTGTTTTGAGGTAAGCAACTTCTGTTTCTAAATTTGTAAGTCTAGCTCAGCATTGGACATAGACTTTCTCTTACCCAGTTCTGCAACTCAAGAACGCTCTGAAACCAAAAAGAACCCTGAGTTAAATTAACTCAGGGTTGGGGCTTAAACGTTTAAGGCTGGACGGTAGCAGGCAAATTCCATTGAGAATGTCGCCATGCCTGCGGTGAGCGATCGCAGTTCTGTTGAATAGCCAAACATCTGTGCTAACGGCACTTCTGCTTGAATCACCACTTGATCGAGTTGCGTTTGCGAACCCAAGAGCAAGCCTCGACGTGATGAAAGATCACCTTGCACTCGACCAAGATAGTCGATCGGGGTTTCAACTTCGACGCGCATCACAGGTTCGAGAATTTGCGGAGCCGCTTTTAGAAACGCTTGCTCAAACGCTTCTTTAGCAGCCGATCGAAACGCAAAGTCAGACGAATCAACCGAGTGATAAGAACCACCCGTCAGCATGACTTTCACACCCACGACCGGATAGCCCTGAAGTAAACCGCTCTCGATCGCTTCTCGGAATCCTTTCTCACAAGCTGGAATGAACTCTTTTGGAATTGCTCCCCCAACGACTTGATTTTCAAACACAAACGGTTGATCACTCGGTTCGATTCGTCCTGTCACATGGGCAAACTGTCCGGTTCCGCCCGTTTGTTTCTTCAATCGATAGTCAAAGGTTGCCGCTTGAGTAATGGTTTCCCGATACGCGACCGCAGGCTGACCCACATAAACTTCTGCTCCATACTCTTGCTTTATCCGCTCTACGTAGATTTCGAGGTGCAGTTCTCCCATTCCCGAAATCAAAGTTTGATTCGATTCGGGATCGAGGCTGACTCGAAAAGTGGGATCTTCTCGACAGAAGCGATTGAGTGCTTTGGAGATACGGTCGCTATCCGCTTGTTTCGGCACGATTGCCAAAGTAATCACCGGATCGGGCACATACATTCGCTCTAAAGCAAGTTCAGTTCCGGCTGAACAGAAGGTATCCCCCGAAGCACAATCGACTCCTAAGAAAGCGATGATGTCACCTGCAACTGCAAGTTTCACTTCTTCCCGTTTGTCCGCGTGCATTCGCACCATTCGCCCGATCTGAACTCGCGCCCCTGTTCGAGTGTTGTACACCAGATCACCCGGCTTCAAGCTGCCCGAATACAAGCGCGTGTAGGTGAGTTGTCCGAACGATTCCACCGTAAGCTTAAACGCTAATGCAATCACTGGAGCCGTTGGGTCAGCATCAATCCCAACCGTTTCCTCAGTGCGAATATCCGTTGCTTGAACTCGTTCGCGATCGACGGGAGAAGGTAGATATCGCACGATCGCATCGAGCAACGGCTGTACCCCTTTGTTTTTGAACGCAGAACCGAGCAGAACAGGCGTGAGTTCTAAACTCAACGTCGCTTGTCGGATAGTGTCCCAAATCAAGTCTGAGGGCACAGGGCGATCGCTGAGCAACAATTCGGTCATTGGCTCCGAAAACATCGACAGGGCATCAAGCAGCTTCTCGCGCATCTGTTGAGCTTGATCTCGGAGTTGATCCGGAATTGCGTTAATCGTTTCGATTTCGCCTTGCTTGCCTATAAAGGTGTGAGCAATCATTTCGATCAAGTCAATCACACCTTCAAAGTCAGCTTCTGCACCGATCGGATATTGCAGCAATACGGCATTGAGATGTAAGCGATCACGCATTGCCTGCACAACTCGAAATGGATTTGCACCAGCGCGATCCAGTTTGTTGATGAATGCAATTCGAGGCACACGATAGCGCTTCATTTGTCGATCAACTGTGACCGATTGCGACTGTACACCTGCCACCGCGCACAGTACCATGACAGCACCATCAAGCACTCGCAAAGCGCGTTCGACTTCGATCGTGAAATCGACGTGACCGGGTGTATCAATCAAATTAATCTGCGTCTCTTTCCAATCACAAGTCGTTGCAGCAGCCGTAATCGTAATGCCTTTTTGCTGCTCCAACGGCATGAAGTCCAGTGTAGGACCGTTGCCACCTCCCCGAATTTCCTCGATTTTGTGAATCTTGCCCGTGTAGTACAAAATGCGCTCCGAGAGTGTAGTTTTACCGGAGTCGATATGAGCAGAAATTCCAATGTTGCGGATGTGTTTTCGGGGAATCATAAGAATTGGCTCCTGTTAGAGCATGAGTAGTATAAACGATGCTAGCGGTGACATCGTTTATACTACAAGTATACTACACAAATTCTTCAGCGTCCGGAAATCACTGTCAAATTAAAATGGCGATCGACAAAAAAAGTTCGGGCTGCGAAATCCTCCTCTAGAGTGTCCGGTGATAGGATCAGCATATTCTGGGCACTTAGGATGTATGGCTACTCTGCTTGCCAATGAAATCACTTTCGCACAACTGCGCGATCGATTTGGCGTTGTGCGATCGACTGATCCAAATTTCTTCAGTGCAGCGTTTGCATCCGAATCAGAAATCACAGAAGCAGAACAAAAAATTCTCGATCGCGTTCAGCAAAATTATCTCAGCCAGCTAGAAGTGCAGGGACTGAACGAAGAAACCGTTAAAATGGTCGTCGTGTCGCCGCTGCTTGATCACGCTGGATTTTATCGCGCTCCGTTTGCGATCGATTCTGAAGTCAGCGTTGACATTCAAGATACGGATGAAGGTGTCGCATTAAGCGGGCGGATAGATACTTTATTTGTGCAGCATCAACTTTGGATTTTAGCAGTCGAATCTAAACGAACTCGGTTTTCTGTCCAAGCAGCAATTCCACAAGCCCTATCTTATTTGCTGGCAAAACCTCAACCGGAGAAACCTGGACACGCACTGATGACGAACGGGGGTGAATTCTTATTTGCGAAATTGCTCAATCAAACAACGCCGACCTATGGTTTCTCTAAAACGTTCTCGCTCTTGAACAGCGGTAATGATCTTTATCAGGTACTAGGGATTCTCAAACAAATCGCAGCATCGCTTTAGCAGCGCTGCCAAGTTTTGAAGATAGCAGCGCTGACTTAATTAAGCGTCTTTCGGTTCGACGAGATTTTCTAATCCGTCTACGACTTTCATCGACTCGATCGTATCTCCCGCTTTCAGTTGTTCTAAAACATCCGCTCCTTCGGTCACAAACCCGAAGATAGAATACCGTCCATCTAAAAGATTCGCACCCGCAGGAGTCAA
>CAXTDB010000020.1:26722-29214 GCA_964242045.1 uncultured Leptolyngbya sp.
GAAAAACTGCGAAGACCCGCCGTTGGGATCAGAATCAGGACGCGCCAACGCCAACGCGCCATACGCCGAAAACGGCAACACGGGCGGATCAAGATAGCGTCCAGCATCTTCCAAGGTAATGCCATAAGTTGGAACTTTGTCGCCTTTTACCAGGACTTCGAGCGGAATCGATCGATATTGATTGGTTTTCGGGTCGATAAATCCGACTTCTTTTCCAGGCGGATCGCCGATTTGCAGCACGTAAGAATCTTCGGCGCGCGTGAACGGTAAACCATTATAAAAACCGCGCTGCACAAGATCGACAAAGTTTCCTGCCGTCACCGGAGCGCTGAAACCATCCAGTACGATCGTTAAATCCCCTTTCGAGGTTTTTGCCACGATCGTCGCTCGTCCTTTCAGTTGCGGCAGATTGCCATACTCTTGCGGCACTTCATACGGAAATCCTGACACCATTGCCGCTTCGAGATCGCTTACTTTGTCGAGCAGTTCCGCCCGCTTTTCTAACGTTGTGTTTTTATCTTTTGTTTCAGCAATTTTAGTCAGTTCCGCAACTCCAGTTTTTAACTGCTCGATTAACTGTTCGGCTTCGGATTTGCGATCGTCCACCACACTCGCCAAAATTTTGTCGCTCTTGAGCATCAAAACGCGATCGGCGCGATTGATATCAGAGTTAACTGCCCCCCAGCGGCGATTTGCTCGCAGTTGAACAGCGATATCTTCGAGACTCGATTGCAGTTGGCGCACTTCAGGATTATCGATCGGCAAAGCATAGCGCAACAGTGCTTTCGGATCTTTGATCGCATTCCCTTGAGGTAGCGCGTAGACAGGCTTAGCAAACCCAATCAGCAGAACAATCACGCCAATCAGCGCGACGACAGAACGTTTGAAGGAAACATTACAAAAAGACATACAGCTTAAAACCTAGAGATCAGTCAGCCCGCTTTGATTGTCCCATGTTGCGGAGCGATAAAAAGCGGTCGGTGAGCGGTAAAATGAAGTGCCGAATGTTCTTCCCAACTTAGTAGTTAAAGTCATGATTTCCAGTAACGATTTTCGCCCCGGTGTCAGTATTGAGCTTGATGGCTCAGTGTGGCGCGTGGTGGAGTTTTTGCACGTCAAGCCCGGTAAAGGGTCTGCGTTTGTTCGCACCAAGCTAAAAAATGCTCAGAACGGCAACGTCGTTGAACGAACTTTCCGGGCAGGGGAAACCGTTCCTCAAGCCACGCTCGAAAAAAGCACAATGCAGCACACCTACAAAGAAGGTGATGAGTATGTGTTTATGGATATGGAAACTTACGAAGAAGGTCGATTGAGCGCGGCGCAAATTGGCGATCGCGTGAAATATCTCAAAGACGGCATGGAAGTAAACGTGGTTCGCTGGAACGAGCAAGTTTTAGAAGTAGAACTGCCAAACTCCGTGGTTCTCGAAGTCACACAAACTGATCCGGGTGTGAAAGGCGATACCGCAACAGGTGGCACAAAACCTGCGATCGTTGAAACAGGCGCACAAGTGATGGTTCCGTTGTTCATTACAGTCGGGGAAAAGATCAAAGTCGATACCCGCAACGATACGTATTTGGGAAGAGAGAAAGAATAATGAGCGAGAGATCAGAAAATCTCTTCGCTTTTTCTGATCTCACCCCCGATTTTTGAGGAGTATAAAAACTGTGCCACTGGATCTCACTGAACTGCGTGAATTACTAACGGCGTTAAATCAAACTGATATTTCGGAATTAACGTTAAAAGCGGACGATTTTGAATTGACGGTGCGGCGCGGATCGCGGGTTGAAATGTCGCCGATCGCGCCAGTTGCAGCGCCGATTCCTCCACCTGCGATCGCGCCTCCATTTGAACCTGCTAAACCTGAAACTTTGATCGCGGCTCCGATTAGCGATCGCAAACTCGCAGATGTCGTTTCTCCGATCGTGGGAACGTTTTATCGATCGCCTTCACCCGATGAACCGCCCTTTGTGGATGTCGGCAGTCGCATCGAGAAAGGGCAAGTCGTCTGCATTATTGAAGCCATGAAGGTGATGAACGAGATCGAGGCGGAAGTGTCTGGCGAAATTGTGGAACTGCTGGCGCAGAATGGGCAACCCGTGGAATATGGACAGCCTTTGATGCGAGTTAATCCCGTTTAGATAATTCATCAAGCATTGCAGGCGTTTCGATTCGATGGACGCGAATTTCGTTTAAGCGAGGTCCTTCGGCGGATACGACCGTTAGTTCATAATTAGCGTATTGCAGCGTTTCACCTTTTTGTGGGATCTTTTGCCATTGGTAAAATAAAAAACCTCCGAGTGTTTGATACTCATCGGTTAAGGGGAGATCGAGTTGGAGCCGATCGTTGATTTCTTCCACATCGACTTGAGCTTGTATCAGAAATGTATTTTCATCGACTGTTTGAATCGGCAGATCTTCATCGCTTTCGGATTCTGGCGGATCACCGATAATTTGAGTCACTAGATCTTGAATCGTGACTAAACCTGCTG
>CAXTDB010000021.1:0-27163 GCA_964242045.1 uncultured Leptolyngbya sp.
TGTGAACTTCCTTAAGAACGCAGCGATCGCCCGATAAGATTATTTGTATCGCAGCTTCACGAATTTCTATATAGGGCTTGTTGGGGGGACAGATGGAGTTTTTGAGCTTTCTGAACGACGTGAATTTTGAAGCGATCGTTCAATTGACGTTGATCGCCATGATTATGCTGGCAGGTCCAATCGTGATTTTCTTGTTGGCGCTTCGAGGTGGCGATCTATAAGCTTCCAAGAATGCGAGATAAAAAGTTTTATCAGGTTTAAGAGAGAGTAGCTCCAAGGCTCGATCGTTTCGGCGATCGAGCTTTTTCATTTTCGTGAACAGCACTCGCTCAAGTCGTTCGATTCTCCGCTGCTTGATGTAGCGGAAGTCGAACGATGAACGTTGCACCTTGTCCTTCTCCGTTGCTCTCGGCAGCAACACTCCCCCCGTGCAATTCTGCAATTTGACGCACGATCGCAAGTCCGAGTCCCAATCCGCCAAATCGGCGCGTTGTTGAACTATCTTGCTGGCGAAAATGCTCGAACACATGCGGCAGAAAATCTGGTGAAATGCCTTTCCCGGTATCGCTTACTTGAATCTGCGCCATGTCATCGACTTGAATTAAAGATAGTTCAATCCGTCCGCCTTCTGGCGTGAATTTCACCGCATTTGAAAGCAAATTCCAGACGATCTGCTGTAACCGACTCGCATCACCTAGCACGATCGCATCATCAAGGTTTGCGTCGATCGTAATGTCCTTCGCTTCGGCTGATAGATGCACCGTCTCGATCGCTGCCGCAGCAGGCAAAGCAAGATTAATCACCATCAGATTCAGCGTTAACTTACCGCGCAGAATTTTCGACACATCGAGCAAGTCTTCGATCAGTTGCGCTTGGAGTTGAGCATTGCGCTCGATCGTTGCGAGTACTTCGCTGGTTTTCTCAGGACTGAGCCGACCCGCACGCAGCAGTCTCAGCCAGCCCAAAATCGGATTCAGCGGCGTTCTGAGTTCGTGCGATAGCACCATCAGAAACTCGTCTTTCACACGATTCGCGGTTTCCGCCGCTTCACGTGCGGCTTGCTCTTGTTGCAAAATTCGATCTCGCTCTTGTTCGAGTCGCACCCGATGAGTAATGTCGGTCGCCATGCCCGCGACTTTGGTTGCAGTTCCTGCTGCACCCATGTACACATTGCCGCGATCTTCCATCCAAACCGTTTCGTGATTATCCGGTCGCATCCATCGAAACGTCGAAACATAACTTTGACCGCTTGCCATTGCTGACATCACCGCATGTCGATAGCGAGAAACATCCTCTGGATGAATCAATGCTAAAGCTGCTCCGCTCGTGCGGATTGCGGTTTCATCCCTTACGCCAAACACCTCGATCGCGGTATCAGAATAAACAACTTGATTGGTGTCCGCGCTCCATTCCCAAGCTACCATTCGTGCCGCATTCAAAGCGCGTTTCAGTCGTTCTTCGGTATTGCGAAGGGCAATTTCAGCCGTTTTGCGTTCTTCTTCGACTCGTTTACGATCGCTAATGTCGATCGCAAATCCGAGAATTTGCCGCACGCTTCCATCGGCGGTGCGATTGAATACAATGCCGCGATCGAGTACCCAGAGCCACTCGCCGCTTGCATGACGGATGCGATATTCGAGTTCTGTAACTTCTCCTGCCTGCGTCGTGTGCATTCTTTCTTGGGTAGCGATCAGGCGAGGGAAGTCGTCTGGATGAATTAAGGTTGCCATGACGTTCGTACCCATTGCCTGAATCTGCTCTGGGGTATAGCCGAGTAATTCAGCCGATTCATGATTGACGTAGACATTGCGAGCTTCGGTGAGATCGTAAACATAAAGCAATCCGGGCAGCATTTCTGCCACTTGTTGAATAAACTGCTGGCTGCGTTGCAGTTCGGCATCGACTTGTCTCAGGCGAGTGATATCTGTGTTCGAGCCAACCCATTCCACAATTTCCCCGGCTTCATTCAAAATCGGCATCGCTCGACAAAGATACCAGCGCTCCATGCCATCGGGAAAGCGCCAGCGAAATTCTGTTTCGTAGGTCGATCGAGCTTCCTTGGCGATTTCCCATCGTTGTCGTACCGTTCCCGCATCCTCCGGATGAACTTGGTTCCATCCGGTTGCCATTGCTTCGGAATAAGAAACGCCGTAATAATCAAGCCATTGCTGATTGCTGAAATGAAAGTCTTGTTCGGCTCCGATCACCCAAACTGCGTGAGGAATGGCGTTTAAGGTGGATTCTAATCGTTGCCAACTGTAGGCAAGATCAGCTTGGGCTTGCTTCTCGGCGGTAATGTCGCGCATTGTGACGATCGCAAGCGCTAAGTTTCCCTGCGAGTCGTACACTGGAGCGCCACAATAGCTGCCGATAAAGGTTTTTCCCGTGTCGCGTCGATGAACTTGCAGTTCGTATCCAGAGTAGCTCTCACCGCGCAATGCTCGCGACATTGCCCATTGTTCGAGCGGAACGAAATTTCCCTCTGTATCTCGCACTTCAAAGCGATCGAAGAATTCAGCAAAGTGATACCGCACTTGCTCTAGGCTCTCAAATCCGTGAATTGTGAGTGCGATCGGATTAAATTCCAACAGGTTGCCCTGAGCATCGGCAATGATCAATCCTTCGCTCATCGTATCTACAACCGCTTTAAGCTGATTGAAATTCACCTCGATCTGCTGCAAAAGCTGTTGGTGTTCTTGATCGATTGATTGTCGGCTTTCATCTTCAAGGCTGCGGGCGTAGCGCTCAATTAGTTCCGACTTTGACAGTCCCTGTTCGCGGGCATGTTTATCTAAGATGTCCCAAGCCGTTGCAGTGAGTGAAAGGCTGACTTTTTGTTTCGCTTCTTCGTCCCAACTGTGGATAAACTGTCCGCTTTGATTGCGCTTCATGGGACGTTGCCGTTTCCGTATATGGGGGAATAGCTTTATTTAACTCAATGTTCTGAGCAATGGGGATCTATCTGTCGTATGAAGTTAGTTTAAACTGCAATCGAGCTTGAGTTACATACCGTGTTGTTTGAATGGAAAACCTGTGCGTAAAGGATTTAGGTTAAGCGATCGAAAAAAGCAAGAAGACTTTGTTTTCCTCCGCAGTACCACCGATGAATCCTTTGTCTATAAGTCAGCATTTAGCACTCCTCATCGTAATTTCGGAGCAGGCGCACCTCGCAACATTCCCTCAGTGCTGAGATCTTCATCAATCTCTTCCCAATGAATTCCATAACCGCCGCCAGAGACGCGCCAGTTTGCGCTTTGCTCAGAAGTCGCCTTTAACAGTTTGGGATACCAAGCTAAAGGAACCGTGATCGTGCGTCCATCCATCAAGTCAACTGCGATCGCGTCGTCTGTGAAATGAACCTCTTTCACCCGTTCATCTGTCTGAATCACTGAAGTCGTCATTCCAAGCCCCTAATAGCCGGACAATTCATCTGGCATCCTAAGCTCACTCGCTTGGATTTAGGCGCTTCATCACCCAGCTACTTGCCCCGCTAATCAGCGCGCCCGCCATCAAAATGCCCAAGGCAGGCTGCATTACAGGTGTCCAGAGTGTGAGCCACAAATCTAATCCGAGCGGTACTTTTGCAGCACGACCGACAAGCGCGATCGCAAACCAGCCAAAACACAGCAGCACAAAAAATAGGTTCCACATCAGCGCGGTATTTAGCCACTTAAAAAACGTTTCTTTCATACATTTATTGAGTCTATTGAGTCACTCACTTGATTAACTTAGCAAAAAGTGGGCTGCAACTGAAATCAGTACAGCCCGAATCATGAATGATTGAGATTCAAGAGTAAATGGTTCTAAAGTTCGTGAACCGATGGAAAGTCCTTCTCACGAGAACCTTGCAGATTCTCAGGATCAACATAGTGACAAACTGCATCATTCAAACAAATTACCGCCCAGCCCGATTGGTGCATTTCAACTAACTCATAACCTGATGCGTGTTGCACAAAATAGCCTTTGTGATTCCGTGTTCCAGGTTTGACCCCAACGCGATCGATAGACATAGTAATCCGCTCCTTAAGCTACAAAAATGGTCGATCGACACCGATTCAAAGCAAGCGAAGACTGCGATGAAATACTAGAATTTAGCTTGTTGAATCACAACAAACTAAATAGCGCGCGCAACAACAGATTTCACGCAAGCTAATGTTTTGCTTCTGAAAAGTGACGAAAAGACTGTTAGAAATAGGAATGTATCCTAGTTATCAAATACTATCATCGTCTTTCTAAGATTATGATTAAATTATTTATTTGTGTATTGCAATATATGAATAAATAAGAGCCAGAACATGCGTCTGACTCTCTAAAAATATAAACAAAAATGAAGCAGTTCTTAGGACTCAAATAGCCATGCTTTGACTCGCTGCAAGCTTTGCCAATCCGGTTTTCTTGCCAGTCCGTCTTCAATGTTTTGCTGCACTTCATCGCGCAATTCTTCTACGGCAAACGTCAATTGCTGCGCGATTTCTACGTGCTGTCTAACTCCGGGCTTCGACAAATCTAACATTGCGAGAACTAAATTAATTCGAGCTTGCGCGTCTTGGGGAACCAGTTTCACCGCTTTTTGGGCGGCTGGAAATGCTAGAGCAGGCTTATCTGCCAGCAAATAGAGCCACGCTAAGCATGTCCAAGCCGCACCCGTTTTGCGAGAACGATCGCAGATTTCTTTAAACACCGGAATCAAAGTTTCTGGTGATTCTCCAGCCTTGTAGCGCTCTAGTCCCTCTTCAAAAAGGGTTTCAACCGTTTGAGTCATGACAGTTATCACAATGCGAACAGTTCTCTATTCTACCGAATCGCGTTGTAGCGAATCACTTGCTTCACTTGAGATTGCGACAAACCAAGAACTTGAGCGATCGCTTTCTCGATCTTTTCCGGCTCTGCATAAGGAAAGCGAAACTCTAGCTTTCTCAACGGTTGGTTCAATGTGAATACGGTGACGATCGAGAATTGTTCTGGCTGAATCGCCACGTTGATCGATTGCACAACAATGGCAGGATCTGACGATTCGATCGTAAACGCTTGGTCAGAAGCGCTCGATCGCGTCAAAATCCAATCGGTTGCCCAACCGCTAATAATCCAAGCTAATCCTCCTAAGAGCGGCAATAACAGCCAAAATCTCAAACCGAGCGATCGAATAAATTTCAGTTGCATACCATTGAAAAAACAGCACATTCCCGATGTTGATCCTACTTGCAGAAGACGATCCGGCACAATCTGAACCACTTCAAACCGCATTAACGAAAGCGGGTCATGTGGTCGATGTGGTCGAAGATGGTGAAACCGCTCAATGGCTCACAACTACGAAAGCGTATGACTTGCTGATTCTCGATTGGATGTTGCCAAAACTGAGTGGCTTGGCTGTCTGTCAGCACTATCGCCAAGCGGGAAAAACGGCTCCGGTGCTGATTCTGACGGCGAAAGATACGACGACCGATAAAGTCACCGGACTCGATGCGGGTGCAGACGACTATCTAGTGAAGCCGATCGACATTGTGGAGCTATTGGCACGAGTGCGGGCATTGGGACGACGTTCTCCCTTATGGCAAGGCGAAACACTGAATTTAGGCAGTTTGCAGCTTCATTTGACGAATTTAACGATCGAGCGCAATCAGGTCACGGTTCAACTTTCAGGACGAGAATTTCAACTGATGGAATTTCTGATGCGTCATCCGCGTCAAGTTCTCTCTCATGATCAGATTGAACAAGCCTTGTGGGGTTGGGGAAGTGAACCCGAAAGTAATGCAGTCACAACTTTAGTGCGAAGATTGCGGCAGCGATTAGACAGTGTGAATGCAAAAGATTGGCTTGAGACGGTTTACGGAATTGGTTATCGCTTGAATGCAGTGGAGCCGTGAGCGTGTTCGATCGTAGTCGGCGAAATTTAGCTTATGGATTCGCGGCATCAATGGGCGGGATTTTGCTCGTGTTTGCTGGAGTTGGTTATAGCTTGATTGTGCAGGCACAACTGCGAAACTTTGATGATTTGCTCTACAAGCGCAGTCAAATTGTCAGTGATATTCAACCTTCAATTCCCGGCATAGTGCAGCCTTTTCCGATCGATCTAGCGTATGCCCGCTGGTATCGCGTCGATCGACAACGCATCAAATACATTGGCTCACCCGGATCAAATTATTTAGTCGGAATCCTCGGATTTGAAACGATTGGAACCCTAAGACAGTTAACTCTACCAATTCAAAGACAGAATCAAACGATCGGATATTTGCAAGTCGCTGCACCCTTAACGCCATTGCAGCAGAGTTTGGATCAAGTGCGATTTTTTCTCGTCATCGGGGTTCCGCTGACGATCGCTTTAATTGGCATCACAGGCTGGATTCTCGGTGGAATTGCAATGCAACCTTCACAACGGGCTTACACTCAACTCCAACGCTTTACCGCCGATGCGTCTCATGAACTTCGTGCCCCGATCGCTGCTGTATTAAGCAATGCTCAAGTCGGATTGATGCCGCCTCAAGATGCTGAAGAACAGCACGATCGCTTAGAGCGGATTGTTGAAATTGCAAAATCGATGAGTGCATTGGTGAATAACTTACTGTGGTTAGCACGACATGAAAACCTCGATCGCACTCAGTTTCAAAGAATCGATTTAGTTGAATTGATCCGATCGCTCGACTATCCGGACGATCGCAACTTTACGCGATCGCTTCCTGATTATCCGGTTCAAATCGAAGCCGATCCGGAATTGATGCGACGCGCGATCGCGAACTTACTCAGCAATGCGTTTAAGTACACTCCAATTGAGGGCACAGTTCGACTCGAACTTACCGCAAAGCAAACGGCGATTGTGCGCGTGATTGATACTGGAATTGGAATTCCTAGGGAAGATTTACCGCATATTTTTGAACGGTTTTATCGGGTGGATACGGCTCGATCGAGACAGACGGGCGGATTTGGTTTAGGACTTGCGATCGCTCAGCAAATTGTTCAGGCACATCAAGGACAGCTTACCGTTACCAGTCAACTCGGAGCAGGTTCAACCTTTCAGATCGAACTACCGATTAGAGATTAGCTCAGAGTTCCAGTCCAATGTCAAATCCAAAAGGTTGCTTTTGTAGCGATCAAGTTGAACTCTAAACGGTTTTGGGGAAACGCCCTATACGGAGCCGCATGTAGGGTTGTCGTGGGGACTGGGGGAAGAGAATCCCCTGGCTACCCGATTAGCGGGTTGGCTACGGGGACTTCGGCTTGACTTCAAGCTTCATCTTGGAACGGTAGAAGCAAACATCAAATTCAAGAAAGAAGTTTGTCTGACCCAAAATTAACGGTGTATTTGGTCGATTCACCCATGCAAAGAGCAATTCGGAGGGTGGAAATTCTCCAACTTGAGCGATCGCAGAAAAAGGCATCGCTAGCTGATTGCTGAGATTACCTGCTAATTGAATGATGGCTCTGCGATCATCCCAAATTCCACCTAATTGTAGACCGAGTTCATAAGGTAAAACGTTGACTGTCGCTCCGCTATCCACTAGCCCAACCGCATCAATCCTCTGTTCTTCTCGGTGCAGCAATAGCGGAAGCCTTGGCAGACTGTCAAATTCATTTTGGGCTGAGCTAGTGATTGAATATCGGAACCGCATAACGATGATTACTGATTAGCATCTGGCTCCTTGAAGGCTTCCATCAAAATTGCACCTGCTCCAAAACAATCATACGGAGTTGGTAAGTCATAGGTTTTGAAAGGTTCTAAGGGAGCAATGTCTTCAGCCGTCTCCAAATCTTCAGCCAAAATTCGGATCAATTTGAGCTTTTCCGTTGCGGAGAGTTGTCTTGCCGCAGGAAGTACCTCAGCTAACGTCATACTCCCTTCTCCCTTCTCAAGAGTTTGTTTCTCTAGTTTACCCCACCCCGATGTGTAGACAAAATGGGGGTTGCATGTCACTCCTGGCTATTTGGAGATGGAATCAGCAACCCAAATAGCGGCTGAATCAGGAACGATAAGAACATCTATGTCATACCAGAACAGAGCAGCGGGCTAAAAATCTTGCCAAAAAAAGGGAGAAGGGCAGGGAAGAATTCAGCAACGATCAAAATAACTACTGTACAAAGATAAACAGGTGCGGTCAATGCAGAATAACTATGTCCTCTATATTGTTCGTTCTCGTAGAGAACTTTTGTAGATGATCCTAGAAAACCATTAAAGTCTTCACTGATAAGTCGATCGTTCATGCTCGATATAAAAGCAGGTTCGGAATGATTTGTTCCGAACCTGCCCATCCCTATCGATCGAATTATTCCTCGTTCTCGTGTTCTTCCGGCTGTCGCGCCCGACTTCCCGCCAGCGCCACACTAATCGCATCCAACACCCGCGCTACCGGAACCACCTCCATTCCTACATCGCCATAGTTTGCCCCCTTGGGTACGATCGCTTTCTTAAATCCCAGTTTCGCCGCTTCCTTCAGTCGCAACTCCGTCTGAGAAACCGGGCGAACTTGTCCGCCCAAACCGACTTCCCCAATCAGAACAGTATACGGATCAACAATTCGATCGCGAAAACTCGCTGCAACCGCAACTGCAACCCCTAAATCTGCCGCAGGTTCACCAACATTCAATCCACCCGACGACGCGACATACGCATCGAGCTTTGATAACGGAATTCCTACCCGTTTCTCTAGCACTGCCAAAATTTGCAGCAAGCGATTGTACTCAATTCCAGTGGTCGATCGACGCGGCGAACTATAGCTCGTCGCACTTACTAACGCTTGCAGTTCAACCACGATCGGGCGAGTTCCCTCACACGCGACGATCGTTGCGGTTCCCGAAGCTGCCTCTTCTCGACTGCCCAAGAACAACTCCGATGGATTGAGAACTTCTTGCAACCCTTGATCGACCATTTCAAATACGCCGATCTCATGGGTTGCGCCGAATCGATTTTTCACCGATCGCAAGAGTCGATGGCTGGCAAATCGATCGCCCTCAAAATACAGCACCGTATCGACCAAGTGTTCGAGGACTTTCGGACCTGCGATCGCGCCTTCTTTGGTCACGTGCCCTACGATAAACAGCGTGATATTTTGCCGTTTCGCAACCTGCATCAACACTGACGTACATTCACGCACCTGTGACACCGATCCCGGAGCTGAAGTCAGCGCGCTGTAGTACAACGCCTGAATACTATCGATAATCGCGACTCGTGGCTTTAACGACTCCAACTCAGTCAAAATCGTATCCAAGTCAATCTCCGGCAACAGATGAAGGCTGCCCTGCTCCTCGGATTGTTCTAACAACTCTGTTTCTTCAGCGGTCGCCTGTTTTCCCACACCCAATCGATGCGCCCGCAATTTTACCTGCTGTCCCGATTCTTCCGCACAGACATACAGCGTTCGATATCGAGTTGCCAATCGATTCGCGGTTTGAAGCAACAGCGTTGATTTCCCGATTCCTGGATCACCACCGATTAGCACCAGCGATCCGGGTACAATCCCGCCGCCCAAAACGCGATCGAGTTCTACATATCCCGAAGCCAATCGATCCTGGGACTGTTCCGAAATTTCATTTAACTTCAGAGACGCGATCGCTCGTGCTGGAGTATTTGAGGGTTTACCTTTTCCATTCGTTCCGCGTAACCGGGTCACTTGGGCGATTGCTGCGGGAGTCGCTGCTGGACGTGCCACTTGTTCTTCGAGCGAATTCCAGGTTGAACAAGACGGACAGCGACCGAAATGTTGAGAAAATTCCGCCCCGCAGTCGTTACAAACAAACGTCGATCGTACTTTAGGCATTCGCAAAAATTAATGAATAGTTGGCTTGTGAACTTTCGTAAAGCTTAAGAAAGCCTGAAGCTCAGCCATAATCAGGATTTGATGCCCTGAGAATTAAAAAGTGAGCTACTATCTCCATAATAAAAGTTGAAAAAATTAACGACTACAGATTTGACTTCAAGGAGCATTACAAATCGTGGAAAGTCATAAAGAAAAGATTCTGGTTGTAGACGATGAAGCCAGCATCCGCCGCATTCTCGAAACTCGTCTGTCGATGATCGGGTACGATGTGGTGACAGCAGCAGACGGTGAAGAAGCCCTCGACACTTTCCGCAACGCCGATCCGGATCTCGTGGTTCTTGATGTGATGATGCCGAAATTGGATGGCTACGGAGTTTGCCAAGAACTTCGTAAAGAGTCCGACGTGCCGATCATTATGCTGACTGCGCTGGGGGATGTCGCCGATCGCATCACCGGACTCGAACTCGGAGCCGATGATTATGTCGTCAAACCGTTCTCGCCGAAAGAACTCGAAGCCCGGATTCGATCGGTTCTACGTCGCGTCGATAAAACGGGTGTTACCGGAATTCCCAGTTCTGGTGTGATTCACATCAACAGCATTCGGATCGATACGAATAAGCGCCAAGTTTACAAAGGTGATGAACGGATTCGCCTGACTGGGATGGAATTCAGTTTGCTCGAACTTTTGGTGAGTCGATCGGGCGAACCGTTTTCGCGATCGGAAATTCTCCAAGAAGTTTGGGGCTACACGCCGGAGCGCCATGTCGATACTCGTGTCGTAGATGTCCATATTTCTCGACTGCGCGCCAAACTCGAAGATGATCCGAGCAATCCTGAACTGATTCTCACAGCGCGCGGAACGGGCTATCTGTTCCAGCGCATTCTAGAACCTGGTGAAATCGAATAGTTGAACACAGGCGAGGAAACTCATCATCTCCCCGCCCCGTTTTACTTCTGAGCCTGCATAGTTTGAACGGGAAGCCGTTGATCACCCCTGCTTTGGTCGATCGCGATCCGATCATTCAGCAGAATTTCCCCAAAATCTTGACGGTTGGGATTCTAACTAGTAGGCAAATCCCAACTAATTCTGTTTGAGATACTCGACAGATCACCGAATTCTCCAGTGAAAATCGGCAAATTTTTAGTAGTCGTAAGGATTTTTCGGCTCTGCAATCGGTTTTAACGAATTCGCTTGAACCACTAACTGTCGCTTTCCAGCCAGCGTTTCCGTGATCATTTGCCCTTCGACTTCGAGCCAAGAATCTACTTTGTAATCCGATCGCGTTCCTGTCGTTAATTTCACAGGCAGTCTTACCGGATACACATCCGCTGCACAGCAGGTAATCACGAATCGAGTCAGCAAGAAATACTGCTCTGGGATTTCTGGTGTGGCGACCACAAATCCTTGCAGTTTCGCTTTTTGTCCGGTGTAAGCATCGGGTTCTGGATACACTTGGAGCGTCCGAATCCAATCGATTAAGCTTTTATCTTCGGTACGAGCAGAAGCGCGAAACGTTTGCGGCTTCACCCGTGTCAGCGTAATCGAGTCGTTTACGCCGCGATCGATTGCCGTCTGACTGGCAAACGGACGCGGTGTAATGATCAATCCAACGATCGCAACAAACAACAACAATGCACTACTTAAACCCGGCGGAAATAAAGTGAGATGCGGCAGATCACTCACGATCGGTCGGGCATTCCGGCTCGCTTTCCAGATAAAAAATCCTTTCAACCCGCTCACAAGCAGCAGCGAAATTCCGGCTGCGATCGTCAAAACCGTATAGTTCGGGTGAATCAGCAAAAATAGCTCATTCGTTAACCAAAACTTGAGAATCACCAAGCCCCAAGCCGCGATCGCTACCACATCCAACCACGGAGTTAAAATACGCCAAGGAATTCTAGACATGCTTAACTGATATACAAATTCACAATCAAACAAAACAGAAACGTCAACAGTCCAGCTAATCCGAAGATGTATAAAAGCGCTCGTGCTTTAAACACTGACAGCATTAATCCCACACCTTTGAAATCGATCATGGGACCAAACACGAGGAATGCGACTAGGGAACCGCTTGTAAATGTGGACGCAAACGATAGAGCAAAAAACGAATCGACCGTGGAGCAAATCGACACTAAGCCTGCGAGTAACAACATCGCTAGAATCGAGGTCACGTTGTCCTGTCCCAAGCTGAGAATCACTTCTCGCGGAACGAACACTTGCAGAATCGCCGCGATCGCGCTTCCCAAAACCAAAACTCCGCCCAATTCCCGCATTTCCTGAATCGTATTATCAAGCAGCAATCTCAAGCGATAATCAGCGGGTTTTGCAATTGCGCCTCCCATTGCAGCTTGAAGCTCGATCGGATCAGTAATCAGCGGTTTTGCCGACTGTCCGAGAAAGTAAGTTCCAGATTGAAGTAAAGGCGAAGCCGATCCGGTTGGCGTGTCTAATTTGCGAGACAAGTACGCCGCAACTCCGGATTGAAGCAAAGGACGCACATCTTTCTGAGCGCTGAACACCCATCCAATCATCGTGGCAATCACCAGCGAAAAGCCGATTCGGAAAAACACAATTTCGGGCTGATCGCGAAAGGCTGTCCAGGTTGCCCAAAATACGATCGGGTTAATCGTCGGAGCCGCGAGCAAAAAGCCGATCGCAACCGAAATTGGCGCACCTTGCAGCATTAATCGCCGCGCGACGGGCACATTTCCGCACTCACACACCGGAAACAGAAACCCGATACAACTCCCCACGAACGCACCTAAAAACGGGTTTTTTGGCAAAATCGCCACAAGTTTCTGTTCATTCACAAAAAATTGCAGCAGTCCAGAGAACAACACCCCAAGCAGCAAAAAGGGCATTGCCTCGACCATCAAACTCAAAAAGAGGGTGAACGCACTATTAATTTGAGCCATTCAGTCCGAACGTGATGAGATTGAGGGGATCATAGCAGGGAACTGGAA
Organism: uncultured Leptolyngbya sp.; assembly: GCA_964242045.1. Classification (GTDB taxonomy): domain Bacteria; phylum Cyanobacteriota; class Cyanobacteriia; order Leptolyngbyales; family Leptolyngbyaceae; genus Leptolyngbya. The sequence goes on from CAXTDB010000021.1 coordinate 12,711, forward strand.
GCACTGAAGAAAAGGTATAGAGAGAAAAACTGCGATCGCATCTTCTTTCGCAATCGAAGATAGCATTTCAGGCAATTTTGAAATTTTAGTGCGATCGTATTTGAACTGCTCTACTTAGCAAACTTAGCGCAAGGGCTTTCTATTCTCGCTCTATCTCCTTCCACATTTGGGAAAGTGGAAGTCTTTTCTCCTGTTTTGCTTCTTGCAAAGCTCCGAAGACGCTTCTGAAAATTCATCAGGGAAGTCGATCAACGTAATTGTATTAATTTTTAGCGGCTCACTAGATATTAAAGTGTTGTAGGTCATTGTAAAAGACCGACTATTTTCGCCCAAATCTTAAAAAAGCATCCTGAGAAACGCCAGAATGAGCCTCAAGATTTGTAAACTGTATAGTCAGGCAAAGAAGTGCCATATTTTCTGAGGAAACGGTATGAAGCATCTGGTTACTGTGGAGCGCCTGTGTTTAATGGGACATTCGTTGGCGCTGGCTTTTGGATTAGCAGGATTATTGCTGGTGCTGCCCAATCCAGAATTTATCGCTGCCCTGCCAACGATCGGGCAATCTGCCTTCGGCTGGAGCATGGCGAATGGTGGTGTGGGGTATATCCTGTTGGGCGCGATTACGGTGGCACTTTACGCTTACCGGACGCTCGGAATTCGGCACTGGCTCACGTTTATGTTGCCTTCGGTGATTCTCTCGCTCGGCAGCGAACTGCTCGGAACGAGTACAGGATTTCCGTTTGGCGCGTATGGGTATCTAAGCGGATTGGGCTATAAGATTGCGGGTCTTGTGCCGTTTACGATTCCGCTGTCGTGGTTTTATGTCGGATTGTGCTGCTATGTGCTGGCACGATCGGGTTTAGAAAGCTTGAAATTGCCGATGTGGGCGAAGCTAACGGGAGCGATCGCGCTCGGTTCGGTGCTGTTGACCGCATGGGATTTCGTGCTTGATCCGGCGATGAGTCAGGCTTCTTATCCGTTTTGGGAGTTTGGCGAGGTGGGAGAGTTCTTTGGAATGCCGTACCGAAACGTCACGGGCTGGCTCGGAACAGGCGCAATCTTTATGTTTGTTGCCTCTTTGTTTTGGGGAAAAGCACCGCTGAATTTAACGCGCGCTCAGTTGACTGTGCCTTTAGTGGTGTATCTGATTAATTTTGCGTTTGGGGCAATCATCACCGTAGCGGAACTGGATGCGCGCTATCTAATTCCGACTTCGATGAGCATTGTGCTAGGAGTTGTGCCTGCGATCGCGCTTTGGTGGATGAGTAAGCCCGCTCAAGGACTCGAATCTTCGTTATCGGGTACAATCTCGCGCGATGTTCCAACCGTTTCGGTCGGCATTTCTCAGAAATAGATTGAGTAGGCAGAGAAGAGCAATTTTCTCTGCTTACGGTGCGTTTTTTACACAAATGAAGGGTTAGAGGATTGACGAATTTCATCGGACAAGCCGGAATGTTTTGCCTGGGACTGGTAGATTCCCAGGCTTTTGCGTTTCAGGATGGGTTTTTCTTCGGATTGTTGCTTATTCAGATTCCAGCAGCGGCGATTCTGCTCTCACGGTTGCTTAAAGGCGCGGTGCGTCGTCCTCCTCTTCAGCCTCAGTTGCCGAAGCCGTCTTTTTTAGGCGCGGTGAGCGTGGTTGTGCCGACATTGAACGAGGCCGATCGCATTTCTCCCTGTCTTGAAGGTCTGACGCGCCAAACTTATGAAGTGAGGGAAATCACGATCGTCGATAGTCGATCGACAGATAAAACACCGGATTTAGTCAAAGCCGCGCAAGCCACCGATCCGCGATTTCGATTAATCAATGATGATCCGCTTCCCTCGGATTGGGTGGGTCGTCCGTGGGCATTGCACAACGGATTTTTAGCGAGTTCTTCAGACAGCGAGTGGATTTTGGGAATTGATGCCGACACGATTCCGCATCCGAGTTTGGTGTGTAGCTTACTTGAAACGGCGACTACTGAAGGCTACGACTTAATCACGCTATCACCGAGATTTATTCTCAAATATCCGGGTGAATTTTGGCTTCAGCCTGCTTTATTAATGACGTTGGTGTATCGATTTGGGGCAGCGGGAGAAGTGGGCAGTTCAGCAGAGCGCGTGATGGCGAACGGACAGTGTTTCTTTTGTCGTCGATCGCTGCTCGAAAAAGTCGGCGGCTACACGAGTGCGAAAGGCTCATTCTGTGACGATGTGACGCTGGTTCGCAATATTGCCGCAACGGGCGCAAAAGTCGGATTTCTTGACGGCGCGAACATTCTCAAAGTCCGAATGTATGAAGGCATGGCGGAAACTTGGAACGAATGGGGTCGATCGTTGGATCTCAAAGATGCGGCAAGTCCGGCTCAAGTTTGGGGCGATTTAGCGTTTTTGATTTTGGTTCAAGCGTTACCGTTACCGTTGCTGATTTTTAGCGCTTGGATTGTTGGATCTGGAAATACCACGTTACCCGCACTGATCGCATTAGGATTGAATGGATCACTAGTCGCGATGCGGATTGGATTAAATGCAGCGGTGTTGCAGTCCTACGATCGCTCCTTCGCAAAAGGGGCTTGGTTATTTTGGTTTTCACCTTTGGCTGATTCGGCGGCAGTCTTCCGGATTTTCCTATCTTCGACTCGCAAGCCGAAAAGCTGGCGGGGTCGGACTTATGGCGGGTAGAATTTCGCTCTATTTGTTTCAGAATGTTTCAACCTGTGAAGCCAATCGCTGAACCGTTCAACTCCCGTAGTAAATTGAGGAAAATTGACGCGGCATCATCTGTATTGTCTCGATCGTTAATTTTCAAAATAAAAGGAAGAGAACAGTCATGGTTCAACGTGGTTCTAAAGTCCGCATTCTGCGGAGAGAGTCCTACTGGTATCGCGATGTCGGTACGGTTGCTTCGATCGACCAAAGCGGCATCAAATATCCGGTGATTGTGCGATTTGACCGAGTGAACTACACCGGATACAGCGGCAACGCTGGCGGGGTGAATACGAACAATTTCGCGATGAGCGAACTCGAAGAAGTTGAACCGCCCACCAAGAAAGCTGCGGCATCGACTCCAGCGCCCAGCACCAAAACCTCTGCAAAACCCGAATCTGGCAAGAAGGGCGGATGATTGTCGCCTGAGTCATAATGTAGATCGAGCAAGCGCCTTTCTTCTGTGGGTGCTTGCTCGATTTTTTAGCGATCGCATTTTCTCAGGTTTTCTAAAAATTAATAACTCAGACCGTTTGAAGAATCGCGAATCGTCCGGAAAAGCGCTCAGTAGCTTTGATATGAGGGGAGACTATCTGAAAATTTAGTTTCGGCTTCTAAGTTGAAGGTGCTATTTCGGATGTCGGTTTTGCACACAACAGCCCGTTGATTGAAAGAAGTATATGCTTAAATCCACTGCACGACTGATTGTACTGTTGCTGACTAGCGCCATTGCATTACCAGCAGCAGCAGACGATTTCTTTATGCCTGGTATGTCACCGATGGACATTGCCGCGCCGTACAATGCAGCAGAAAGCGCCCGTATTCAAGGCTTAGTGATTCAAGGCTTGGTGGAAAAAAAATCCCGTCGATCGCCGACGACTTCATCCGGTTCGTCTAGACCTAGCAATCGATTGCCCGCAAACGGGGCAACTCAGGGCGCGATCGATTTATCCTACCAGCCCTCAGCCGCTGTGAAGCAACAAGTCGAGCGCAATTATCTCGATCGCATTCGCCGCAACAATCCAGCAGCAGCAGATCAAATCGCGGCTCAACTTCGGCGGTACAACTATCAAGAAATTTACGCAAATCTTGTCCAGTCCTACGGCTTATCGAGCAACAATGTCGCTGATATCTCAACCGCCTACTGGGTGCTCAATTGGGTGATTGCGAATCAATCTGCTACTGATCCTAGTCGTCAGGCAGTAATGGCGGAACGCGATCGCACTGCTGTAACTCTGAGCAAGCTTTCATCGCTACGCAATCCCCAAACTCGTCAGCAGGTCGGTGAGGAAATCAAGCTGCTGTTTGTCACGCTGCACGCAGGTTGGCAATCTGCACGACGTGAAGGACAACTGAGCCAGTACAGTGATGGAGTGAGGGCAGTGTTTCGACAACAGAACGGTGCAGACCTACGACAAATCGTTTTGACGAAAGATGGCTTCCAGCCGCGTAGCTAATTGCCATCGCGATTCTTTAAGATGGAGTTTTACCAGTAAGTTTCCTGTGCCAGAACTGCCTGAAGTTGAAACGGTTCGATTGGGTCTTAATCAAGTGACGCTGAATCAGCCGATCGTCGGTGGAAAAGTTTTGCTCGATCGCACGGTCGCTCACCCGATCGCAGATGAATTTATCTCAGGATTGCAAGGTTTATCGATCTCCAAGTGGCATCGCTACGGTAAGTACCTTCTAGCAGAACTGTCTCCGATCGGTTGGCTCGGTGTTCATTTGCGAATGACCGGACAGCTTTTGTGGATGAAACAATCCGAAGCGTTGCAGAAACATACAAGAGTGAGATTGTTTTTTGAGAACGATCGAGAACTTCGATTTGTCGATCAGCGGACATTCGGACAGATGTGGCATGTGATCGGTGATGTTGATCCGAAAACGATCATCACCGGACTTCAACGATTGGGACATGAACCATTTTCCGATGACTTCTCGGATCTCTATTTTTACGAACAGCTAAAAAACCGCAAACGCCCGATTAAAAATGCTTTGCTCGATCAAGCTTTGGTTGCGGGTGTTGGCAATATCTATGCGGATGAAGCTTTATTTCTAAGCGGGATTCACCCTGAGACGCTATGTACGGAATTGTCGATCGAACAAACCAGCCGACTCCGTCAAAACGTAATCCGAGTCTTAAAAGATAGCATCGCAGCAAGAGGTACAAGCTTTAGTGACTTCCGGGATGTGTCGGGAGTGAATGGCAACTATGGCGGGATTGCTTGGGTATATGGGCGGGACGGCGATCGCTGTCGGACTTGTGAAAGTACGATCGAACGGATGAAACTGGCGGGTCGATCGGCGCACTTTTGTCCCACTTGCCAACCTCACAAGCAATAAAGGTATTGTTGATGTTTAACCATCGCGATTCCTTTTATTTAACGTGAACGCCCAACCTTCTAACCGTCCTGAAATCAGCGCCCTCCAACAGGGATACATTGGTCAATATCAAGGCGGAGTCTATCTACTGCCTGCAAATTCTGAAACAGTACAGTGGGGTTGGTTTAACAATGCCGAACCGCCTCGCGCTCGAATTCAGTCGGGCGATACCGTTGTGATGGAAACGATGATGGCATCGCTGGATCAAATCCTGCCAGGAGTGTCGATCGAGCAAATTACCAACCTCCGACTCGCTGATCCAGCACGCGGATCGCACTCGATTACAGGACCGATTTTTGTCGAAGGTGCAATGCCCGGTGATGTGCTGAAAATTCGGATCAATCGAATTGTGCCCCGCAGCTATGGCGCAAACTGGAACCTTCCCGGCTATCTGAAATTAGGACAGTTCCCAGACAAGTTTCCCGAAGCTCAGGTGAAATATTTCTATCTTGATTTGGGTCGGGGTGTGACGGAATTCTTACCCGGAATCGAAATTCCACTGCGTCCGTTTCCTGGAATTATTGGAGTAGCAAGAGCAGAAAGCGGTCAGTATAGTACCGTTCAGCCTGGGAAGTTTGGCGGCAATTTGGACTGTCGTGAATTGGTGCAAGGAACAACGATTTATTTACCTGTGTTGGTCGAAGGTGCATTGTTGTGGTCGGGTGATTCTCATGCGGCACAAGGAAATGGAGAGGTTAACTTAACTGCGATCGAAACTGCATTCAGTGAGCTAAATCTGACGATCGAGGTGATTAAAAAAATGTCGCTTTCGTTTCCTCGAATTGAAACGCCGACGCATTGGATTACCTTGGGATACGATCGCGATTTGAACAAAGCGATCGACCTGCTCAACGAAGAAACTATCAAGTTCGTCTCTGAGTGGAAAGGTTTATCAAGCAAAGAAGCGCAGCAGTATGTGAATGATTACGGAGATTGCCGCGTCGCTGAGGTCGTTAATCAAGTAAAAGGTGTTTACTGTATGTTGCCAAAGCAAGCATCACCGAAACAAGCTGCTAATCCGATCGAAGACACTCACGATAGTTATGTGACGACTGCAACTGATGCAGATGTGATGACTGCAATGAATCTTTCTACTATGCAAATGATCGAGCGGATTGCAGCCCTGAAAAAGCTTTCAATGTTGAATAGCTATGCGCTTGCGAGTTTAGCGATGGATGCGCGAATTGGGCGAATTGAACCGGATGCGAAAACGATTCATAATCTGATGCCGCGATCGCTTTGGGTAAAGAAATCTTAGTATTTTATGAAAAGTTCCGGCTGCAAATGAATTTAACAATAAACTCTCCAAAAAATTCAGTGTCACAAATCACGAAGGATTGAGAATAGCCATTGCCATAGAGATATGCGGAAGCGTTCAACATCCGCTAATATAACTGGATCAATTCGTATATTTAAACATCTATCCATGGCTCATCGCGCGCTACTTCTTGTCAACCGCAATGCCCGCAGAGGTCATGAGCAGCTTGAATCTGCTATTCATCAGTTAGGAACATTAGGATTTGAAGTGTTAGAAGCCTCGATCGATCGCCCGACGCTCTTATCGCAAACGATTCGAGAAAACCGCGATCGAGTTGATCTCGTGATTGTTGGTGGCGGTGATGGCACGTTGAATGCAGCGGTTGAAGGATTGGTCGAAACTCAACTTCCACTTGGAATTTTGCCGCTTGGAACCGCAAATGATTTAGCAAGAACGCTCGGACTCCCGCCAACGTTGCCCGAAGCTTGTCAAGTGATTGCAAACGGCAAGACGCAAGCGATCGATCTGGGCTGGGTGAACGGTAAATATTTCTTCAATGTTGCCAGCTTAGGATTGAGCGTTCAGATTACACGCGGCTTAACCAAAACTGCGAAACGCCGTTGGGGTGTACTGGCATATGCGGCAACCGCAGTTCAGGTTTTATCAAAATCGCGACGATTCAAAGCTGAAATTGTGTGTGATGGGCGCTCCGAGAAAGTGAAAACGGTTCAAATCGCGGTGGGCAACGGTCGCTATTACGGCGGCGGGATGACAGTGGCGGAAGATGCCGCGATCGATGATGAACGACTCGACCTCTACAGTCTCGAAATCGACCACTGGTGGCAAATGGCGTTAGCACTGCCAGATTTACGTCGTGGAACTCACACGAACTCTCGCTGGATTCAGAATTGGCACGGTAAAGAAATTTTCGTTTATGTATCAAAACCGCGATCGATTAACACCGACGGTGAAATCACCACCACAACGCCCGCGCATTTCAAGGTCGTTCCGAAAGCACTGACGGTTTTGATTCCTTGATCGGATTTAAGCTCTGTAAATAGAGACTGCCAACGGTTGTTAGAAAGATCAAATAAGCGATCGCTTCAACCCAATACAATCGATCGACATAGCCGAACAGCGTATGCAGAATCACACCCGGAAATTGTTTCTGCGGTAGCACTTTTGAAGCATCCCAAATCAAGCCACCGAGAAAACAAGAATTCGGCTCAGAAACACACGCAGTTGCAAACTCAGGATTTAGCTGAGATAGGATCATCAAACTCTTATCGAAGTGTGCCAAAACACCGATTACTAAACCTGAAACAATGAGTAATAGGAAAATTCCCATCACTTGAAAGAACTGTTTTAGATCAATTTTCACACCGAGTTTGAACAACAGAACGCCAATGACGATCGCGCCTGATAATCCTCCGACTACTCCAATCACAGGCGACCCACCTTGCTGAAACTGTGCGGCAATAAATACAACTGTCTCAAATCCCTCGCGCAGTACCGCAAAGAAAATCAATCCAAACACTCCCCAAGCTGCATTTGTTTGCATCGCCTGATCGATTTCGCGTTCGACTTCACCTTTGAGTGATTTCGCCTGTTTCGTCATCCAAATTAGCATCCAACTCAGAAGCACGATCGCAATCAGCCCAAACACAGCTTCGAGCAGCGGTTTAAACACAGGTGCATACACTTGATTAGAAGCATCTAAACTGCCCAGCGCCCAAATAAACACAATTCCAACGGCAACACTGGCAACAATCCCCGCAGCAACGCCCGCGTAAACCCAAGAATTGAGATTTGCTCGTCCCGCTTTGCTTAAATACGCCAGCACAATTCCTACCACTAGCGCAGCTTCTACCCCTTCCCGCAGCGTAATCACAAACGTCGAAAGCATAATGAATGTCCGAAGAACTATTGATCATTTTAGAAGAGCGATCGAACTTTAGCTTTTCGGTAAGAAGTCTCGCTAATCGCCCTTTTCGGAAATGATGGCTCTGTTCTCAAGCTGTTCTCGATCTAAAGCGCTCTCGTCGCCTTGATCATGTGATACACAATCAACAACTGGGTCATTGCCAGCGGGTGACTTTGAATCATCTCGCCCGTTGTTCCCGACACCTTACCTAACTCCGTTTCGCCTGTCGGATTACACACATTCGACAAGGCTGGAAGCTCATCACAGATAAAACGCTCTAAATGAATCACCTGATCTTTGGTCGCGTGTCCATCAATTTCCAGCACATCAACAGGTTTTCCCATATCGCGATCGAGTCCCAATCGAATCGCCGATCGCGTTGGTGCTTGATCGCCGACAACGCGCGTTAACTCTGGGTGCGGAATTGTTGGACGCAGCACTAATTTCACATCTAGATGCCCATTTGGCTCAATTTCTGGCGGGCAAAAGCTCACGACCATATCCGCCCACGATCGCTGAGGGCGAATAAATTCTGCAGAATCCGGTTCGCGCTTCCGCATTTCTTCTAAAACTTGCTCCTCGGTGTAGCCGCGCTTCTGCGTATCGCGTTTTACTTTCCACTGCGATCGCAACGGCTCAGGCGGCGCGAGATACACTTTCACATCATAAGAATCCCGCGCTGCACGAGTCGCATAGCCAAGCAACCCTTCAATAATCAAAAAGCGATTCGGCTTGACATAAGTAGGCGCTTCAAACGTTCCGGTTTTGTGGCTGTAATTCGGCTTTAGAATTGGCTGTCCCGATCGCAACAGCGATAAATGCTGCTGCATAATATCTAAATGGTTGCAGTCGGGATGCAGGGCTGTGATTCCCATTTTTGCGCGTTCGGTGCGATCGTACTTGTGATAGTCATCGGTGCAGATAATCGTCACATTCTCCTCACCCAACACCTGAGCAATTCCGCGTGTCAGGGTCGTTTTGCCAGCCGCGCTATCTCCAACGATGCCAAGAATGATCGGGCGTTGTGACATGATTGCTCCTGCAACTCTTGAGAGTGGTTCAATTCTAGAAAGATCGTAAGCGCTGAATCAATCCGGTTTTGTTCAAGAATCATTACGATCTGTTCCGGTGGCAAATCGATCAATTTCAGACTTTACGCCATACCGTATACCCGATAGCAGTTTTGGACTATCATTGACTAGGCTCTATGATTAGCCGTTAAGATATATTTCACAACTTCGGCGCTCATTTAGTATTCTGAAGGCTGCGACCTCCCTTCAACTTTGCCGAGTCCAAAGCAGTCCCATATACTCTACACCTTATGAAATTCTCTGTTTTTCACACGCCCGAACTCACGCCCGTACAGAACGCTGCTGATTGTGCGATCGCGATTGATGTACTTCGGGCGACAAGCACGATCGCCACAGCGCTATCAGCAGGCGCAGATGCCGTTCATGTGTTTAGTGATATGGAAAAGCTGGTTCACGAAAGCGAGACGCTTCCACCCGAAAAGCGCTTGCGCGCAGGAGAACGCGGCGGCAGCAAAGTAGCAGGCTGCGATCTCGGTAATTCACCGCTCGATTGCACTCCAGAACTGATGAGCGGCAGACAACTATTTATCAGCACCACGAATGGAACGCGGGCGCTGCAAAAAATTCAGGCTTCTCCGAGCGTGTTGGCAGCGGCGCTGATTAATCGTCGTGCGGTGGTTGAGTACTTAGTAGAGCATCAGCCGGAAGCGGTTTGGATCGTGGGTGCGGGTTGGGAAGGGTCGTTTGCGCTAGAAGATACAGTCTGCGCGGGTGCGATCGTGCAAAGTGTCGTCGATCGTTTGAGTTGTCCGCTCGAAGATTTAGTGGGTAATGATGAGATGGTCGGCGCGGTGGCACTGTATCAACGCTGGCAGGATGATCTACTCGGATTGCTGCATCATGCGAGCCACGGAAAGCGGTTGCTGCGATTAAACTGCCTAGAAGATTTGAAATACTGTTCAGCTTTAGATACTTTGGATGTCCTGCCGATTCAGTCTGCGATCGGGACTTTAGTAAGACACATTTAAGATCAAATAAGCTCAAAGAAAAGCCCTCGATCGAGGGCTTTTCTTATCTAACTCGACATGGCATAACGCACCAGTTGACATAATCGCTGTCGAAGCGTTTCCAGTCCTAAGCGTTCGTGTGCTGAGATAAACGCTGCTTGGGGAAATTCTTCGCGCGCGATCGCTAATCGTTCTGCATCGACTTGATCGATCTTGTTAAATGCCAATAGTGCAGGACCGGGGGTAATCGGCATTTCGGACAAGATTTGCATCACTGATCGAATTTGGCTTTGCCAAGCGGGGTGCGACAAATCGACAACGTGCAGCATCGCATCGGCTTCGGTGACTTCTTCTAGCGTGGCGCGGAACGCATCCATCAGCGAAGGAGGTAACTCATGGATAAATCCTACGGTATCTGTTAATAGCAGTTGTATGTTCTTTTGCGTTTCTAGATCGGTAACGGTTAATCTTCGAGTTGTTGGATCAAGCGTTGCAAAAAGCTGATCGGCAGTATAAACTTCCGCGTTCGTTAGCGCATTCAGCAATGTGGATTTACCTGCGTTGGTATATCCGACAACCGCGATCGAGGGAACTTCTTCGTGTTGTCTTCGCTGTCTGAGTCGGGCGCGATGTGCCTGAAGCTGATTGACTTCTTGCTGGAGTCGAGTAATTCTGCGCTGAATCGATCGACGTTCCGTTTCAAGTTTCGTTTCTCCAGGTCCGCGTGTTCCAATCCCGCCACCGAGTCGAGACATCGCTTGTCCACGTCCTGTGAGCCTAGGCAGCATGTATTCGAGTTGCGCCAGTTCGACTTGAAGCTTTCCGGCTCCGGATTGAGCGCGTTGAGCAAAAATATCGAGAATGACTTCAGTACGATCGACAATTCGCACGCCGATCTGAGTTTCTAAATTGCGGATTTGAGCCGGGGAAAGATCGCGATCGAACACAATCAAATTTGCCCCGATCGTTTGAGCCGCTAGGGTAATTTCCTGAACTTTTCCTTCTCCCACAACCGTTTGCGGATGCGGACGAGGGCGTTTTTGCGTCATTGTTTCGAGGACTTCGCCGCCTGCGGTTTCAACTAATCGCGCCAGTTCTTCTAACCCTGTTTGAAAGGTTTGCGGCGCTCGATTGTCTGTTTGCAGTCCGACAATCAAGACTTGATCATGATCGCGATCGACTTGTTGCGCGACGTACTCCCGTCGGAATTCTTCTTCGAGTCCTTCTACCAGCGAGAGAAAGTCTTGTTCTGCTACGATATCCAAGCTCAACATCGGCGAAGTTGTCCAGTTTGCTTCTGGATGTGGCACTAAATGCGCTAAGTAAGCGCCTTTGACGTATCCGGTTGCCCCCCCGCCTCGCCGCTCAAATCCACCTCCGGTTAAGGTCAACGCGACAAGCGCATCGAGCCGTTGAAGCGCCATCACTGTGAGCGTTGATTCTCCGGGTGGATCTTGCTTGAGTTGGGTCGCGATACAGCGAATCCCACAAAGCCGTTCTGCTCCATAGCGCGGAAGTTCGAGCATCGGAATCTGAGTTTGTCTTAGCGTTCCCACTCCGACGCGAATCACTTGACCGCGACGATTCACGTAGGTACAAACAGGTTGACTAATCTCCGAGCTAATCGCGGCGATGCGTTGAGCAAACTCGGCGGTAGTGATGCGATCGCCGGGTAAGCGTTGATGATACAACCGCTGTAGCTGCTTAATTTGGCTTGTCTTCAAGCCGTTGAGGTTTCCGTAGACGGTTTCGATAACTCACTTTGCCAAACGCGACTTCTTTTATTTTAGATCGATAGCGCAAATCAGGAGGGTTATGCGATCGCGTCGGTAGTGGATTCGATCAAAATCTGCCGCACTTGATCATGCGTGAGATTCGGATTCGCACTTAGCATTAACGCCACAATTCCAGAGATGTACGGAGCCGCCATTGATGTGCCCCACCAGCCAGATTGATAAGTGTTACCGGGAATCGTCGTTTCAATGTTGCGACCCGGAGCGAGGACGTATCGCATTTGTGGATCAGATCCAGATCGATTCGAGAAAGAACTGAGATGGCGATCGCGATCCACTGCTCCTACGGCAATGCCAAACTGAGTGGCATAGCGCGCGGGATTATTCGGCTGCGATGCGCCTTCATTTAATGCAGCGGTTACTGTAATCACATTGTGGCTTGCAGCATACGCGAGAGCATCTCGTAGCTGTGGCGAATCTGTCCACCAAAGCGATAAATTAATCACTCGCGCACCGTTATCCACTGCGTAACGAATCGCGTTTGCTAAATTTCCATTCCAGTTATCTTGAGCATCGGTGACGCGAATCGGCATCAGCTTCGCATTGTAGGCAACGCCTGTGATTCCAACATTGTTTTGAGCCGCAGTGAGAATGCCGCTTACCGCAGTTCCATGCGCGCTCGAAGGGGAAATATCATTGTTGTTTAAGCTGAAATTCCAGCCGTGAACGTCATCGACAAAGCCATTATGATCGTCATCGATACCGTTTCCTGGGATTTCTCTCGAATTTGTCCAAATGCTTGAACTCAGATCCGAATGAGTCGTGTCTACACCGGAGTCAATTACCGCGATCGTTATCCCTTGCCCGGTATAGCCACGCGCCCAGACTTCCGGCACGTTGAGTAAATCTGCTGCCCAAGTTGTATCTGCAACCTGAGCAAAAGGCGCTTGTTTAATCGATGCTGCAACTGCGATCGCTGCATTCACAATTCCATAACCAGAACTTGAATTGTAGGTAGGCTGTTTTGTTGTAAATTCTGATTGCTTAAACGATTGAATTTCCCAATGATTGAAATTTTCGAGCAGCGTCGTTTTTTGGAATTTAAGCTGATTAATCTCCCAATATCCTGTAATTCCGGTTTGAGCCTGCTGCCATAGAATATCTGCTGTACCATCTTGGTTGTAGTCGTTGATGCCTTTTACTTGCCAACTTGAATCAACCGGAATCGGCAAATAAACACCTTGTTTGATGTTCATTCCATTCATTTGCCAAATCGCAATCTGTCCGGTTTGATTATTGCGCCATAGTAAATCGGAGTTTTGATCTCCGTTAAAATCACCGCTGCCCAAAATTTTCCAGTTCAGATCGGCAACAGGAGCGATATACAATCCGCGCTCGATCGTCGTTCCGTTCATCTGCCAAAAAGCGTTTTCTCCGGTGCGATCGTTGCGCCACAGCAGGTCTAAATCGCCATCTTTGTCATAGTCCTGCACGTCCGCAATTTTCCAGGCAAGATCGCTCACGGTTGCCAAAATTTGACCCGCCTCGATCGTCATGCCGTTCAATTGCCAGAGCGCGATCTGTCCGGTGCTTTGATTGCGCCACAAAACATCGCGGTCGCCGTCTCGATCGAAGTCTCCCACGCGCTGAATCTGCCAATTTAGATCGCCGAGCGTGATTAAATTAACTCGATTTCCGTTAGTTGAAAAATACAGCGAATTATCACGTCGATCGCAATAAAATAAATCCGCTTTGCCATCGCGATCGTAATCGTAAATATCAACGACTTGAACATTCGGATCAGCAACAGAATTAGGAGCGCGACTGACAATTTGATTTCCAGCGATCGCGAACCAAGAGAGTTCACTTTGATTAGAGGCAATCAGATCAGAAGGCTGAGCAAGCGCATTCCAGGAAGTCGGTGCAAAACTGCTTCCAGAAGCCATAAGTTTGACAAGCTCTCAGGAACAATGCCTCCAGAGTTCCCGGCTTACTTTGTCAAAGCTTGATGAAATCGGTGATCCTCGTCACGCTCAACCTGTGATGTTGCAAGACTTCTAGCAGCACTTCACCCAACTCGAACACACTTCGCCCGTTTGTCCGTAGTAAAACTCTTTCTTCCAAATCAGAGGTCTATAGAGGTCGTTTTCCATTGATGGCACACATCTCACGCAAAAAATACAATAACCCCACTAAGTAAAACTGCTTAATGGGGTTGCCTGATATATGAAACAGCTACTTTGGTCTGCTGGTTTCTTCGCTATCTGAATGATCAATGAACTGAAGACGAGCTTCGTGAAGGGTCATGAACCAATTTGGTACATTGTCCTCGAAAATCATCATGAGATCTCCCGGTTCACGATTGACTCGCTCCATCGGATGTTCGTATTTCTTGGTCGCTTCGTACATTCTCAAGAACGTTTCGTAGTC
>CAXTDB010000022.1:0-27102 GCA_964242045.1 uncultured Leptolyngbya sp.
CACGCACAATTTAGAGCAGAACGCTTTTAGTCGCGGACAACCAAAGTGGGGCGCACATTTGGCAGATGAGTTAGAGCGAATCGTTACCTTACATGATGCGTCTACCATTGCTGCGGTGATTGTCGAACCTGTTGCTGGATCGACTGGGGTTTTGATTCCGCCTGTGGGATATTTAGAGAAATTACGATCGATCTGCGATAAACACGGCATTCTCTTGATCTTCGATGAAGTGATCACAGGGTTTGGGCGTTTGGGAAGCGGATTTGCAGCAGAATATTTCGGGGTGATGCCCGATTTGATCTGCGTGGCGAAAGGGATTACCAATGCAGCGGTTCCAATGGGTGCGGTATTTGCGCGATCGGGAATTTACGATGCGTTTATGCACGGACAGGAAAACGCGATCGAGCTTTTTCATGGCTATACCTATTCGGGGCATCCCCTCGCTTGTGCAGCAGCGATGGCGACATTAGACATTTATGAAGAAGAGAAATTGTTCGATCGTGCCCGTGATTTAGCGCCTTACTGGGAAGAAGCAATGCACTCAATCAAAGGATTGCCGCATGTGATAGATGTGCGGAATTTAGGTTTAGTCGCAGGCATTGAGCTTGCATCGATTCCAGGACAGGTAGGAGTTCGAGCTTACAATGCAATGGTAAACTGCTTTGAGCAAGGATTACTGATTAGAACGACTGGAGATATTATTACGTTATCGCCACCGTTAATTCTAGAGAAATATCATATCGATCAGATGGTGGAACACTTGAGTTGTGTTTTGAAGCAACTGGCTTAATGAGTTGATACTCTCTGACCAGGTATAAGAGTGTCAACTCATTAAGCAAATTAAGCAGGATTGCTCTGCTTCCGAATGACCTTTCAATAGTCGGCTTTCTCGATGTAAGAGCGAATATCATTCAAATCGATATATCGATCGGTAACATTCCGCAGTTCGCGTGCGATCATGCCTTCGGTTGAAACTACGGTAATGTGGGTGTTTTTCGATCGCAATTGTTCGATCGCGCGTTCAAAATCACCGTCGCCGCTAAAGAGAATCACACGATCGTATTGCTCGACTGTGTTAAACATATCAACCACAATTTCAATATCGAGATTCGCTTTTTGAGAATACCGACCCGAAGTATCGTCGTAATATTCCTTGAGAATCTTGGTTCTCACCGTATAGCCCAAACTGATTAACGCATCTCGAAACCCTCGCTGGTCTTGAGGATCTTTCAGTCCGGTATACCAGTAAGCGTTGATTAGTTCAACGTTTTTTTCGCCAGTAAAATGTTCTAAAACGCGCTTGGGATCAAAAAACCAACCATTTTTCTGCTGTGCATAGAACATATTGTTTCCGTCTACAAAAATAGAAAGACGGTTCATCGAGTAATGCATAGAAGCTAAAGACCTAAAATTTGTAGAAGCAAAAATGTGAATAATTAATTCTAGCAACGGAAAACTGAGAGCGATCTGAAAAATCGCGGAATCTCGGTTCGCCCTGCATCAAATCGCTTTTAGTCTGCCCCCATCGCCAACTGCCCCCAGACAAATCCACTCTGCTTTAGCATGAGATAAAACCAGAGTGCTGAGTCTGAAGGAAGATCGCGATCGTCGCTAAACTGTGGAGGTTTTCCTAACATTTTGAAGTAGCTTTATATCACAGCAAGAAATAGCGCTTTACATTAGTTAATTGGAGCAGATAAAACAGTTCCTCAGCTATTAGACGGATTTTTCATAGAATTTAGCGGTTTCATGGCATGTTTGGAACGAACATCAATCAAAAATCGTCCTGAATCGAGATGACGCGCTTGATTGATCAAACGTGCCCGATTTCTCTGCTATGTCAAAAAAAGTATCTCCGTCGGCTCTGATTCAAGCGTTGACTCTAACCCTGAGATCGGGCTTGTTTCGACAAACGACCATCAGACAGCCCGAAAATCATAGTACTGAGACGATGCCGATCGCAGATGATCGCAAAGTCGATCGCGCCATTGCGATCACGGAGCCTGCTTCAAAGCAAACCGATCGACGATTCGTACGATTGGGACACGGGTTGATGTTGGGATGTGCGATCACGGCTGGACTCACCACCGCCACGCAGCCAAAATTCGCTCAATACTGGGAGCGCGAGGCACAAAGCGCGATGTTTCAGACGCGGGGAACGGTTGCACCCCCAGATAATATTGTGATTTTAGCGATCGATGATGATACGCTGCTGCAACTTTCTGGATCGAGTCGATTGTTACGGCGGAGTGCGTATGCGCGGGCGATCGATCGCGTGATGCAAGCGGGTGCGAAAACAGTCGGGGTCAATATCATTCTCGATTTACCCAGTTTTAGTCAGCAAGAAACCTCGACTGATTGCAGCGATCCGAAGCTGAAGATTGCGGACGACGATCGCCAATTACAACAAGTGTTACAGCGCTACGACGGACGAATCACGCTATCGGTCAACAGCGATCGACTCGATAATCGTCAAGGTGAACAAATGCGGCTGGCGCTGCCATTTTGTCCGTTTAGAACGCCGAAAACGTCTTATGGATTCATTCAATATCCAACCGAAGTCAACGGGAAAGTGCATCGTTTAGGCAGTGAAGCGATCAAGAAAGTACGATCGTCGCCTGAAATGGCAGCGTTATTTGATGAGGAAAAGATTTCGTCGTTTGCAGAAGCGACTTTGCGATCGGCAAATCTTCAACCTCCGCCGCCAAAAGGTGAAAACATCTTCTTCTACGGCAACGACGGGACGTTTAGCAGAACGACGATTCCGTTTTGGAATGTTTTGTCTGAAGAGAATTGGAACAGTGATTTTCTGAAACGGGGTCAAGTATTCAAAGACAAAATTGTTTTGATCGGCGCAACAGCTTCTAATGTAGAGACTCAGCCTAATACTCCGGTGGGTGCAATGTCCGGAGTCGAGTTAAACGCCAATGCGATCGCGACTCTGCTCGAAAACAAATCAATTCGCAATGCTTTTCCAAATTCTGCGATCGCAGGTTTAGCGATCGCCGCATTCGTTCTAATTGCTGGATTAATTCAAGTTCAAGCAAAGCAACCCACTGCAAGACTCGGATGGGCAAGTGCGATCGCGCTCTCCTGGGGCGGAATTGGATATGCGGCGTTTACACAGGGATTGGTGATTTTGCCGATCGCAGTGCCGATCGGAGCCATCTTACTCACGGGCGTTTCCTATCTGGGCACTGGACTCGCGCACGACTATCGCAACAAGCGCCAATTCCGCAAAACGCTAAAGCAGTTTGCCAGAGCGCCGATGGTTCAAGAACTGATTCGCGACCAAGAAGACTTCAAAGACTTGCTTCAAGAACATGAGCAAGAAATTATTGGTAAAAAACTTGGTGGACGCTACAAAATTACGAAAGTTCTCGGTTCAGGTGGATTTGGTGAAACCTACGTTGCAGAAGATACGCAGCGTCCCGGCTATCCCGATTGTGTTGTCAAACATCTCCGACCCACCAGCAACAATCCGAAGCATTTGCAACTGGCGCGACGTTTGTTTAGATCTGAAGCTCAAAGCCTACAGCGGTTAGGCGAACACGAGCAGATTCCTCGATTGTTGGCGTATTTCGAGGAAGACGGAGAATTCTATCTGATTCAGGAATTCATTTCAGGATCAATGCTGAGTGAAGAACTAACGATCGGGCGACATCTCGCAGAAGTTCGACTCGTAACGCTGCTACAAGATCTCTTACAGATTCTAGAATTTGTTCATCAGCGCAATGTGATTCACCGAGACATCAAGCCGAGCAATATTATTGTGCGATCGCACGATCAAAAACTCGTTTTAATCGATTTTGGTGCGGTAAAAGAACTGCATCACCAACTTGCAGAAACCGATGTCGCCACAGCCACGATCGGCATTGGAACCCAAGGCTATATGCCACCCGAACAATGTGCTGGAAATCCACGATTGAACAGTGATTTATATGCAGTGGGGATGATTGGAGTGCAAGCGCTGACGGGATTACCACCGAGTCAACTGCGAGAAGATCCAGAGACGGGTGAAGTGATCTGGCGCGATCGAGCGATCGTTAGTGGAGCATTAGCGGCGATTTTGACGAAATTAGTGCATCGCGATTTCCGACAGCGCTATCAATCGGCGACAGCAGTGCTTCAAGATTTGGGACAGTTAACCAACTTATCAACATTGACCTTACCGCCCGAATTTTTTGTTGCAGCGTCGATCGACCTTGAAGATGATGTAACGACAACGCGCCCTTGGCCCCAAACCTTCGGTGAAGAGGAACTTCCACCTACAGAACCCCCGCCAGAAGTGTAGCTTAATAGAACTGCTTCACTGTGATTCATTCATAGCGCCAGCTTGTATGGACATAGAATAGAGGCTGAAGAACCTCCTTTATCCTCTAGATTCATGCTCCACTCCGAATTCAAGCAGCGCCGCGATCGCTTTATGTCCAAAATCGGCAACGGAACCGCAATCTTCCGCAGCGCGCCGCAGTCCGTGATGCACAATGATGTCGAATACAATTATCGCCAAGATAGCGATTTTTTCTATCTCACTGGATTTAATGAAGCGGATGCGGTGGCAGTGTTTGCACCTTGGCATGAAGAACATAAATTCATTCTGTTTGTGCAACCCAAGGATCGCGATAAGGAAACCTGGACAGGCTATCGGATTGGAGTCGATGCGGCGAAAGAAAAGTATGGAGCAGATGAAGCGTATCCGATCGCAGAATTGAATGAGAAACTCGCGCAGTATGTTACCAAAGCAGAACGACTCTACTATCACTTCGGACGCGATCGCGCTTTTAACGATCGAGTTCTCACATTGTGGCAGCGCTGTATTGCATTGTACGAGCGGAACGGAGTCGGTCCCGCTGCGATCGAAGATCCGAGTTTCACGCTCCATCCGATGCGCGTCGTCAAAAGCGAACACGAACTCGCTGAAATGCGACGAGCGGTAGAAATTGCTGCTGAAGCTCACAATCTCGCACTACAAATCCGCAAGCCCGGACTGTATGAATATGAGATTCAAGCGCAGATGGAACATCTATTCCGATTGCGTGGCGGACAAGGAATTGCTTATCCCTCGATCGTTGCTTCGGGCAAGAATTCCTGCATTCTGCACTACACCGAGAACGATCGCCAAATGCAAGACGGTGAACTGCTTCTTATTGATGCGGGATGTTCTTATCACTATTACAACTCGGATATCACTCGGACTTATCCAGTCGGTAACAAGTTCACTGAAGAACAACAGATTCTGTACGAATTGGTGTTGAAAGCGCAACTTGCCGCGATCGAGCAAGTCAAGCCTGGAAATCCTTGGAATCAATTTCACGATGCAGCCGTAAGAACGATCGTCGAAGGTTTGATGGAATTAGGCTTACTGCAAGGCGACATCGAAGAAGTAATCAAAGAAGAGAAATACAAAGCCTTCTTTATGCACGGAACGGGACACTGGCTCGGTTTAGATGTGCATGATGCGGGCGCGCGCAAGATCGGCGAAACCTGGCTGAATTTTCAACCTGGACAAGTCGTGACGGTTGAGCCAGGCATTTATATTCGATCGGACTTTCAATCGATCGAAGGACAGCCCGAAGTTCCCGATCGCTGGCGCGGTATTGGTATTCGCATCGAAGATGATGTATTAGTCACCGAAACCGGAAATGAAATCCTCACCGCAGCAGTTCCGAAATCAATTGAAGCAATGGAACGATAAGGAGCATTGGCAATGTTTGCACTGGTTTCACGCGATCGAATCGAACTTCCACCTGGAACAGTTATGCGGCTACTGGGAACATGGCAAGATTACATCACTTTGAGTGAACAACGAGGACACAAATCGATCCCTCGAATGAAGTATCGAGATGGAGAAATTCTATTTATGTCACCGTTGCCGATTCATGGACAAGGGGCAAATCTACTAGGCGACATTGCAAAAGTAATTCTGGCTCATCTAGAGCAGGAATACAATGCCTACACGCCTGTCACAATGACATTGCCGGAAATGTATGGAATCGAACCAGATATCTGCTTCTACATTGATAACTGGCAGTTTTCATCAGGCAAAGAGCGAATCGATTGGCAAGTTGATCCACCATTTGACTTGGTGATCGAGATGGATGTGACTAGCTACAGTAAGATTGATGATTACCTGCCTTTCAAAGTTCCAGAAGTGTGGATGTTCAGAGATAAGCAGCTTCGGATTTATGGCTTAGAGAATGACGCTTATGTGCTTCAAGAACGAAGCCGCTTTTTTCCAGAGATTCCGATTCTAGAGATTGTTGCCGAGTGTGTTCAGATTACGTCTGAACGCTCAACCAGTGCAGCGATTCGAGCCTTGAGACAAAGATTAAATCAGGCATAACAACATGACAACCTTAGCTCTCACTCAGAAACAAACTCCGCTTCTGTTTGAAGCGCTCACTTGGCGGGAGTTCAAAGCCGTTGAGCAATTGCTCGATCGACCGGGCTATCGCCTTTCTTTTTTAGACGGAACTTTGGAGATTCGACAGATGCCGGGTGAACCCCATGAAACAGTGAAAGAGAGAATTGGCGCTCTCTTGGAGCTTTACTTATTGATGCCAGGTTTTGACTTTACGCCGACGGGTTCTATGACTTTAGAAAGCGAATCTGGCTCTGTAAAGCGAGAAGCTGATAAATCTTACAAACTTGCACCAGGTCGATCGCGTCCTGATTTAGCGATCGAAGTTATCTTCACCAGTGGCGGCATCAATAAACTAGAAGCATACAAACGCCTAAAAATCTCAGAAGTATGGTTTTGGGAAGATGGTGTATTAGAAATCTATCACCTACGCTCAGAAGGCGAACAGTTGCAATACGAGAAAATCACAGCTAGTGAAGCAGTCCCCGGACTTGATCTCGAATTGCTCTTGCGCTGTGTCAATATGGTGAACCATGTTGATGCAATCCGAACTTTCCAGCAAGCAATTCAACAGTAGAAGCGATGGAACTTCCAGAATTAAACAGTGAAACGATCGATAGAATTCTCGAAATGGCATGGGAAGATCGCACGCCGTTTGAAGCGATCGAACTGCAATTCGGACTCGATGAAAAACAAACAATCGCATTGATGCGGCGCGAAATGAAAGAATCGAGCTTCAAAATGTGGCGCGAACGAGTCAGCGGACGCAAAACGAAGCATTTGAAGCAGCGTGATTTTCTTGAAGGACGATTTCGATCGCAGAATCAAAAAGGCTCCTAAATCGAGATTGAACTTAGAAACGTGACCGCGATCGGTATATGTTTGATCAATAACTGCTTTAGATAAAGTGCATTCCTCGAAGCGGTTGGCAACTGGCAAAACTAATCGCATCCTCATCTAGAAAGCCTGCGATCATCATTTCGAGAACACCTTCGATCGGCTGCTCGACTTGGGCAGCGTAGGTTTTTAACCCAAGCTGGATCTTCTCAGGTAGAGCATTCATGATGAGTTGAGCCGCTTCGGGACTTAAAGCTTCTGAGGTGGCTTGCATAAGCTTCTCCTACTTCTTCCTTACGTTATAGCGTGGTTGAGCGGTTTGAATCATCCGTGTCTCGATATATGATCCTTGCTCTGGCGTTCGTCTGCCTAATTTTACGATCGCGATTCTGACATCATCCGGATCGAGCCGTTCTAGAAATGCCCACCCTAATGCTTTGTGCCCTTGACTAAATCGATATCTCAGATTGTTCGTAATGCCGATGTAGAGAATCTCATCGTGGTGACGAAAAGCATAGAAACCAGGATTGACTGGCACATCTCTGAAATAGCGACTAAGTGGATAGCAACTCCCAAACTCTGTAGAGCGCAGATTTTCTAATACCATTTGGGCATCCCGTCTAAGTTCTAGACTCATTCCAAAAATGTCCAACTCGAAAACGTTGCCGCTTGTCCACAAGGTTGATTCATTTCATCTAGCACTGTCCACAAAATCACATCCTCAATCCAGAACCGTTTGCCAGTGCTAGAGATGCGAATTCCGCGATAGTCACTGATATAGCCTTGAGACTTTGCTTGTGCAAGCAGGCGCGATCGCTCTGCTTGACTCACAGGTTCCGCTGATTGTCTCGAAGGCGTTCGCGTAAATGTTTCCCAATCCATTTCCCACAGCGTTAAGGCTTGCTGATTGCCATAGTTAAAGATTGGATCAGGTTCAGTGTTATGCGAAACTACGACAAAAGGAGCCTCAAACAAAGCTTCAGGCGTTTCGATCAAAGGCTTTCCTGTCCAATACTGAAAGCTTGTGATTAACCGTCGAGCGTGTTGAAGTTGCCCAATCATTTCGAGAAATACTGATCGCAAGAAGTATCACAGGCAGGATAAGCGGTTTGATAAGTACTCGATCGACGACCAAACAACGCATATCGATTGTCGCGAACCTGCTCATAAACGCGATCGCCCACCCATTTCATTCCCGGCAAATTGCGGTAAGCCGTGACGAATACATTTCCAGTCGGCAACAATCGCCCGATTTCTTCAGCGGCATCACTGCCTTGCCATCTGCGATCGGGCGTTGCGTTATCAATCAAAATCATGCCCATTTCGCAATCTTGAGCCGTAACGTTGAACTGAGCAAGTCCCGATTCGTCTTGCATCGGCAGATATTGAAAGCGTTCTCCTTTGTCAATTTGTTCGAGAACTTGAACGAGATTCGAGCAAAGATTACAGTGCCCGTCATAAATCACAGTGTAAGGTTTCATCGGCGGAAGCGTTGACGAATACGATCGGCAAATAGGTCTACTTCTGGTAATCTTAGCTGACTTGCGAGGAGTGCGAAGAGTCCAAGCCCGATCGAACCTGCGATCGCCATTTGTGCCAAAGCGAGAAAGAAGCCGTTTAGACCAGAGAGATTCGCGATCGTATTCGAGATAAACCAGCTTGCTGTTCCTGCCAGAATGCTGCTCGCCGTTAGTCCAAAGATCGGATAGCTCCACTCCAATAATGGAAGTCCATTTAGCCTACGATTAAGAAAATACAATAACGCCAACACAGATAGAATATTCACGCTAACCGTTGCTAAAACGATTCCAACAATGCCAAATGGTTTATAAAACAGAAAATCAAAAAACGCATTCAAGAAAATATTCACAATACTAATCTTGAATGGAGTGTCACCATCTCCAAGCGCGTAAAATACTCGGACTAAAACATCCCGACCTAGATAAACAAACATGCCAACTGCATACGCCATTAATACTGAAGCAACCAATGGCGTATCTCCTGGCTTAAATTGACCGCGTTCGTAAACCACTCGAACGATCGGCATTGCTAATGAAATGATCAATGCGCTTAAAGGAAGCATTGCGATCGCCGTGATCAAGAGTCCCTGCCGAATTCGAGCCTTTAACTGATCGAGTTGGCTCGGATCAGTCAATCTAGAAAATATCGGTAAAAACGGCACGAGGATCATATTTGAAACCAGTCCTAGCGGGGTTTGAACCAGAAGATTTGCATAGCCCAAACTTGGAATCGCTCCAACCGCATTGGGCAGAAACGACGCAAAGGTTAAATCTGTAAAAACATTGATTTGAAGCATTCCAGATGAAAACAGAGCAGGCCCCATCACCCGAAACACTTCTCGTACCCCCGGATCATTCCAAACAAATCGAACTCGAAATCGTCCTAATCCTGATTGTCGCTGCGCCCAAAACTGCACCAGCCATTGTAAAACTGTTCCAGCAAGCGTTCCGATCGCTAAAACCATTCCCCCAATCAGCGCATAGTTCGGATTCGTTGCGGGTGTCCCTGAAGTTACTAAAAAGATTCCAATCCCAATGATCAACGTCACGCTCGAAAGCAGGGGACTAATTGAAGGAAGCCAATACTGATCGGCTGCATTCAGCGTTCCAAATCCCAATCCGATCATGCCTGCAAACCAAGCGATCGGAGCCATGATTCGGAGTTGCTGAATGGCGATCGCTCTCGTTTCTAGTCCCTGTTCGGTCTGCTGCAATCCGCTTGCGAGCAAATCAATCAACAAAGGCGCAAACAAAAAGACAATCAGCGAGACAACCAGAAAAACAATTCCAATCAGGGTCGAAACTGCTTCAACTAAAGGTGCAGATTCTTCTTTTTTCCGTTTTGCTAGAGCGCTCACCATTGCGCTATGAAACGGTCCATTGATTCCACCCAGCAAGATCAGAAAGAAGCTCGGAATAATTGCGGAAATATCGTAAGCCGTTTTTGCCGTTCCGACTCCGAAGGCAAACGCGATCGCTAACTCTCGAATCAGTCCGACGACTTTACTCAGTAGGGTTGCGATCGCGACAATCCCAGCGATGCCTGCGAGTGAGCGTTTAGGCTTAGTTTCAGTCACGATGAATCCAGCAAAATTGGCTTCACTTATTTAAGCATTTTGTGGGCAATTCGATTAGAGAGAGGCAAACTAAGCGATCGATTTTTGAGCGATGATGCCTACTGTTGCGTAGTAGATCGACCAGGTATTCGGGTCATCCGCAAATAAACAATACTGCTCAATGTCTTCCTGATTCGCTTCTCCAGTTGCAATATACTTCTGTGCCAGTTGCATCGTAGACAGTTTCATCACCGTCGCAATGCCTGAACCACCGTGAGCTAAAGGGACATCATTCTCTACCGATAGCTGCTGCAATCCAAGTTTTTGAAATTTTGCAGGCAAATGAACACCGAGAGCATAGTCCATGTCCCGATTCGCAAACATTTGCAAGATTGATCGATTCACGCGATCGACCGATTCACAAGCTGATTTTTCACCAGAAATCGCTCTTGCTGCCGAGAAATCAGGTTCCTCGATCACAAGCCAGCCTCCAGGTTTAAGCAGATCCAGCATCTTTGCTAGAGCAACTTCAAAATCTGGAATGTGAATCAAAACATAACGAGCATGGATTAAATCAAAAGCATGGCTTTCAAGCGGAGGATGGCGAATATCTGCTTGTAAAATCTCAACATTGGGCGATCGAAGCTGCGATACAAAACGAGTATCTAAATCGATCGCAACGACTTTACCTTGTTCTCCAACCACTGTCGCTAACCATTGCGTGATTGATCCTGCTCCTGCACCCACTTCAAGGCATTGCCACTTCGCTGTAATGCCAGTTTTTTCGATTCTGGCGCGACTGACTGGATCAAAGATTTGTTCGATCGTTCGGAGTCGTTCTAGCTCCTGAACTTGGTGAGCCGCCGTAAAAACATACTGAGACATTAATCCTTCCGCTGTAATTCAAATGCCTTACACTCCTAACCAATCGCAAAGCGACTTTTCAAGGTGTGTTGCAAGTTTACCAACTACTGCGGGTCTGACTTTAGAACTTGACAGATCTGAAAAAGGATAACGGACTAGAACAATGTCATTTTTCGAGTAGCTGGACATAGACATCCTCTACATTGTCCCAAATTGCCGATAATGAGAGTTGACTTGCCTGAAGCCAAAAGGTGTCCTCTTCATCGGGCAAAATGGTGACTAAAACTCTTGTTCCATCCGGAACATCTATCTGTTCTAATAATTCAACTTTTCCTTGTCGAAAAGTCGCCCAAACTGTTTTCGGCATATAAAACTAAATTCGGCAGTTCTAGGATAACGCTTCAGCCTGGTAAATTGCGTAGGGTTAATTAAGCAGATCTTTAGTTAGCGATACATCACCAACTACGATCGCCTTTCTAGTGACATTCTTTTGTCATAATCCTTCTCCACAATAGATGTAAGCAAGGAAACGGACTTCTCACACTCTCTTGGAACTCTACAAATGGCTTCTAACCGCTTCTTAAAAACCTCTCTCGCGTCTTTGTCCTTAGTGTCGATCGGGGCTGTTAGTGCTTTGGTCGGAACTCAAATTCCATCCGCTCAACTGCAAACACCACCTGCACAAGCTTCGCTCCACGGAGTGTTCGCTCAAGTTTCCAGCAACGACGACAACTTTATATCAAATGCCGTTGAGCGTACGGGTAATTCCGTTGTGCGGATTGATTCAACTCGTGAGCGTAGTACAGCTAGAGGTGAACAAATCCAGCAAGGGACAGGTTCAGGATTTATTCTGCGATCGAACGGTCTCATTGTAACGAACGCTCACGTCGTTTCTGGAGCCAATCGCGTCACAGTCACGCTCAAGAACGGCAAAGAATATACCGGACAAGTGTTAGGAGCCGATCGTCAAAGTGATGTCGCGGTCGTGAAAATTAACGCAAATAATCTTCCAGCAGTGAGCTTGGGCGACTCGGATCAATTGAAACCGGGAGAATGGGCGATCGCGATCGGCAATCCGCTCGGACTCGATAACACGGTGACTGCTGGAATTATTAGCGGCACAGAGCGATCGGCAAGAGCCTTCGGTTTACGCAGTTCACAAGCCTTCATTCAAACCGATGCTGCAATTAATCCTGGAAACTCTGGTGGACCGTTATTAAACCAAAACGGACAGGTAATCGGCATTAATACTGCCATTATTCAAGGCGCGCAAGGAATCGGATTTGCGATTCCGATCAATCGAGCGCAGCAAATCGCCAATCAACTCACTGCTCAGGCTGGACTATAGCTCGGTAGGCTTATCAGAAGAATGGGTTTCTAGCTCATTTTTCTGATAAGCCAATATCTCCAGGATGTTGGGCTTGGAGTTGCTTCAAGTCTTTGTCAGCTAAATTAGCTGACAGCTTGCCAACTCGATCGAACGGGTAAAATCGTAGCCAAGCTCGCCCCAAGATAAACTCCTGCGGCAAGAATCCCCAAACGTGAGAATCATTGCTGTTATTGCGATTGTCGCCCATCACAAAATAACTGTTTTCAGGAACTCGGACAGGCGGCATTTGATAACTTGGTTTCTCGGCGATGTACGGCTCTTGCAGCGGTTGATTGTCTACAAAAACCTTGCCAAACTTGACCTCGATCGTTTGTCCCGGCGTACCAATAATTCGCTTAATAAATGCTTGATCTTTGGCATATCCAAGCTCTTGTAGCTGAGCGGGTGGATCAAAAACGATAATGTCTCGAAACTCTGGTGGATGTAAGCGGTAGGAAATTTTTTCAACCACTAAGCGATCGCCAATTTCCAAAGTTGGAATCATCGAGTCTGAAGGAATGAATCGCGGCTCTGCAATGTACGATCGCACAATCAACGCCAAAATCAGCGCGACAAACAAAATCTGAAAGTTCTCCCACCAAACTTTCCATTTGGGAGCAGGACTTGAGGGAGCAACGGCGGGAGTTTCAACTTTAGATTCGGGTGTCATGGCGGGTTTAACGTACTTCCAATAGTTTACCGAGGAATGGGAGTTCTCGGTTTTCAGCCTTCTAAAGAGGAATGAACCGCGATCGTTGATTGCAAACCCGCCCGGACAAAAACGCAGCGAAGTGACTTTCAACATTTCTCAAGCGCCCTCTTAGCTTCAAGTTGTTTACGGATTTTGCCGCTCTTTCTTATCGCAAAATAAGCTTAGATCGTTTGTGATCACGCGCATCTGCCGATTAGCAAAAGGAGCGTCAATCATATGCCAGTCATTTCGCTACAAGATCTTAGAGAAAACCTAGACGGACTTGGATATTATCTTGGACCGAGAGGGCTTGATGGATTAGGAAACAGTGTGAGTTCTTGCGATCGCGATATCCTCGGCGCGATCGATTGCGATGTCACGTCTCTGCGTCAGCTTGCCAACATCGAAGATTACACCCGCGCCGCCATTCTGCAATATCAAATTGACAACAATATGGCAGCCACCGGAAACGATGGAGCGCAATTGAGAAGCGCGATCGAGAAAACTGTCAGAATTCTGCAAGACAATTTGAAAACGGTCTTGAAGATCTCGATTCCTCTGTCGGGAAACTATCGGCGGGAAACTTATGATGCCGTCAAATCTTATCAGCGCGGTCGTAGTTTACCGATTACTGGAATCGCTACAATCACAGTTCGTAGACGACTGAATGACGATGCGCGCGGCACAGGACCTTCTCCAACGCCTTCCCCTTCTTCAGAGTTAGATACGTTGCGAAAACTGAAAAGCGACTTAATCACGTTGAAAGGTAGCCTTCAAGCGAGACAGATTACCGATGAAGAATTCATTCGAGAAGTCTTCATTCGAGTGCCATAAAAATGACGATCGCTCACTCTAGAAATGAGCGATCGTTTCAAAACTAGCGATTCATCGTTGCGGTGAGGCGTTCGATCGCGTCGGTCAAACGCTCTTGAGACAAAACAACCGGATCAGGAGCAGCGACGGGTTCGTCGATCGCTTCCTGCCGCACAAATCGTCGCTTTGCTTTCTCAAATGCCCGAATCATCAGGAAGATTGAAAATGCAATCACGACAAAATTAATAATCGCTGCCAAGAATAAACCGTACTTAATTCCTTGGTAGGAAAGATTCTGCAAACTATCAACCTGCGCCGCTTTCAAAGCGGGATTGAGAATCAGCGGCGTAATAATATCTTCTACGAACGATGTAACAATCTTGCCAAAAGCCGTGCCAATAATCACCGCAACCGCAAGGTCAATCACGTTCCCTCGCATCAGGAACTTTTGAAAATCAGCCCAAAAACCACTTCTTGCCATACGTCAATTCATTCCTCAATTTTCACGTATAAACGATCGCTGAACCGAGTCATTTCCTACTTGCACATATTATAAAGTGAGACTCGATCGAGCTTTCTAAAAATGATCATGATTTCAGAATATCGAAACAGCAAAGCGGTAGGAAATTCTTGAATTTCCTACCGCTTTAGACCTTATCGATCGAACTCTATTCTGCTGCTTGCGGCAACAATTCGCGTTCTTGACCGTGTAGAACCTTCACTTGTCCGCTTTCGTCCACGTCAACGGTTGCAACATCGCCGTCTTTCACTCGCGCCGACAGAATCTCTTCTGCCAACGAGTCTTCTAGCAGGCGCATGATCGCCCGACGTAATGGACGCGCACCGTAGCTTGGGTTGTAACCTTCATCGACCAAACGATCCTTGAATCGCTCAGTGACTTGCAGCGTAATCCCTTGCTCTTTCAGGCGCTTGAACACATCGTTGAGCATGATATCGGCAATTTCCTTGACTTCGCTCTTGTTCAACTGACGGAACACGATGATTTCGTCGAGTCGGTTCAAGAACTCAGGACGGAAGTACTGCTTCAGTTCTTCGTTGACCAAAGAGCGAATCCGGTTGTACTGCGAGTCCGATTCGTTTTCGGTAGAGAACTCGAATCCAAGTCCGCCGCCACCTTTTTCAATGACCTTAGAACCAATGTTCGAGGTCATGATCAGCAGCGTGTTCTTGAAGTCTACGGTGCGTCCCTTGGCATCAGTCAAGCGACCATCTTCCAAGATTTGCAGCAGCATGTTGAACACATCGGGGTGCGCTTTCTCGATTTCATCGAATAGCACAACCGTATAAGGTCTGCGACGAACGGCTTCGGTCAGCTGACCACCTTCGTTGTAGCCCACATATCCAGGAGGTGAACCGATCAGTTTAGAAACGGTATGACGCTCCATGAATTCCGACATATCCAACCGGATCATCGCTTCTTCTGAGCCGAAGAAGTAAGCGGCAAGCGCTTTCGTCAATTCGGTTTTACCAACTCCAGTTGGACCGGAGAAGATAAACGATGCGATCGGGCGATTCGGATTCTTCAATCCCACTCGTGCCCGACGAATTGCACGAGAAACCGCTCTCACTGCTTCATCTTGACCGATCAAGCGAGTGTGCAGCGTGTCTTCCATGTGCAGCAGCTTCTCAGATTCGGATTCGGTGAGTTTGTTCACCGGAACGCCCGTCCAGGAAGCCACAATCTGCGCGATGTCTTCTTCGCCGACAACCGGAGAAGCATTTTCATCGGTCGATTCAGACTTACGAGTTTGTGCGATCGCTCTGATTTCCGCTTTGATTTCCATTTCTCGATCGCGCAGTTCACCCGCACGATCAAAGTTTTGGGATCTCACCGCATCATCTTTGTCTTTGAGAACTTGACGCAGTTCGCGATCGAGTTCTTTCGCCGCGGGGGGCAGTTGAGAATTGATCAATCGCACCCGCGATCCAGCTTCGTCAACTAAATCGATCGCTTTATCCGGCAAGAACCGATCAGAGATATAGCGATCGGAGAGTTTTGCCGCAGCTTCAAGCGCTTCGTCTGAGATTTTCAGCTTGTGGTGCTGCTCATAACGTTCGCGTAAGCCTCGGAGGATCTCGATCGTTTCATCGACCGAAGGTTCGCCCACCATCACAGGCTGGAAGCGTCGTTCGAGTGCAGCATCGCGCTCGATGTGTTTGCGATACTCGTCTAAGGTAGTTGCACCAATACATTGCAGTTCACCACGGGCAAGGGCAGGCTTCAAAATGTTGGCGGCATCGATCGCGCCTTCCGCTGCACCCGCACCGATTAGGGTGTGAACTTCGTCGATCACGAGGATGACATTTCCGGCGGAGCGGATTTCATCCATGATTTTTTTCAAGCGTTCCTCGAACTCACCTCGATATTTTGTGCCTGCCACGAGCAGACCGATATCGAGCGTAACCACGCGCTTGTCTTCTAAGATGTCAGGAACATCATCGTTGGCGATGCGTTGAGCGAGTCCTTCAGCGATCGCGGTTTTACCAACACCCGGTTCACCAATTAACACAGGGTTGTTTTTCGTCCGCCGACCGAGGATTTGAATCACTCGTTCGATTTCTTTTTGGCGACCGACCACGGGGTCGAGTTTGCCTTCGGCTGCCATTTGAGTGAGATTCGAGCCGAATTCGTCCAAAGTCGGGGTTTTGGTGCGACCTTGGCTGCCACCCGATGTCACCTCAGCGGTTTCACCCAGCATCCGAATGACCTGTGTACGAACTTTGGAGAGGTCAACGCCGAGGTTTTCTAAAACTCTTGCAGCAACGCCTTCACCTTCTCGGATAAGACCTAAGAGCAGGTGTTCGGTTCCAATATAGTTGTGACCGAGTTGGCGAGCTTCTTCAAGTGATAGTTCCAAGACGCGCTTTGCCCGTGGGGTAAACGGAATTTCCACTGCGACAAAGCCCGATCCGCGACCGATGATTTTCTCAACTTCGATGCGAGCGTCCTTGAGGTTCACTCCCATCGATTTGAGGACTTTGGCAGCGACACCCGTTCCTTCTCCGATTAGACCCAGGAGGATCTGTTCTGTACCCACAAAGTTATGACCCAAGCGGCGTGCTTCCTCTTGGGCTAACATAATCACCTTAATGGCTTTTTCTGTGAAGCGTTCAAACATGGCGTATTTCCATCACCTGCTGCGTAGGTCTGATTCTAGCATAGTGGATCTTTCCGGTTACGAGCTATCGCAACAGGTAGATGGGAGGATTACCGAACGCTTTCGGTCGCAATTCGATCGAAAATTGTGTGTTTTACTACCAAAGGCAGATTGTTATCGATATCTTATCGATTAGTCAAGCTGATCTTTCCAAGGCTCAATAGGGCATCGGGATCGCAAAGTGTTCGTTGTTGCTGAACAAGACGATCGTGGATTTTCAACCACTTTTCTTTCAATATATTCTGAAATTCAGCCGTTTGAAGCCCACCGCGCCACAAAATCAGCGCATCTTCGCCCGTATCAGCGTAGTATTTCTTACGCTGTCCCGCAACTTTAAACTGGAATTTCTCGTACAAAGAAATCGCGGATTGATTAGAAATTCTAACTTCTAGTGTAGCGTGCTTCATCTCACGTTGGCAGGCGAGATGAAGCAACGCCAGCAGAATCAATTTTCCCAATCCTTGATGCTGATAATCTGGATGAACTCCAATAATAGTGATGTGCGCTTCATCGACGATCGCCCAAAAACAGCCGTATCCTATTAATTGATCGTCGATCGTGAGTGCGATCAGTTCACTATTCGGACTATCGATTTCTCGCTGATAGCCTTCGAGTGTCCATAAACCGTCGAAACAAATGCGATCGAGTTCGAGGACTTGGGGGAGGAGGGTTTTGTCGATCGTTTGAAGCGTAATGGAATTCACAGCGATTCAGAGTAGTAGAACGGATTCGATTGTATCGAAGCTTGTACAAATGTAGTCTGATGAAGTTAAATCGTTGAAACTTAGAAAGTGCCTAGGAATGATCTCGACCGTATCAGAGAAAAGATTCACTTTCGACAATACGATATGTCAGCCATGCAGTGGAAGAAATGGCTGAAGACTTTCTAACAATTTTGGATGTTGAAGAAGCGGTTTTAAGCGGTCAAATTATCCGAATTGGAAAAAGATGACCCCAGCGGCACAAGATATGTAGTGGTGGGAACTTGATCAAGAAACGCCTGTTGGAGTCGTAGGACGATTTGCAAGTAGTGGTCGTTACTTGATTATCACTGTATATGAAGTTACTGAGCTTGAGCGGTAATTAGATGTACGGATTTCGATTCGAGACATCTTTTCTAAACCGCACTACGATTTAGAAAGTCTTGAGCGTTAACCGTGATGTTTGGGTATCAATGCGAGTACTGTGAAGGAACGGTTCAGCCACGTCTTGTGAAACGAGAAGCATTTAAGCATCGAGATGGATTTGTGATTCTGGAGGATGTCACAATCAGCATTTGTGATACTTGCGGCGATCGTTACTATTCAACCGAGATTTTGCATGCAGCTCATGCAGTGGCAATGGGAGAGCGATCGCCTGAGCATATCAAATGAACTCCATTGGCTCATCTCGAATCTTCATAATTCAGCTGCTTATACTGCAATCGAGGACGAATCTAGAGGTTTTGCGCCCATCCCGATTAGCTCACGGTTGTTGTCACTGTCGAGGGTGAACAAAGGTTTACCCCAAGCTAGTATCTGTTGAGCGAAGGCGATCGTTCTTCCGTTAGGGTTGGCGTAGGCGATGAAGATGGCATCTGAGATCGCGGCTACGAATTGATTGCGATTTTGGGCAAGTTCGGCAGTGGCACGATGCTGGTGAGAGGCGAATGGGGAAAGTAGCAGTAGGCGATTTTGGGCGATCGCGGTTTTCCACTCGGACTTTAGCCGCAAATTGTCTAGACTGCGAGCAGGACAATAGATCACGGGTTGAGAGCCACGGAGAAGCAATGTGAGGCATTCTTGCTCCATTGGGGAATGAAACCCACTGATCACAGTTTGCTGCTGTTCTCGTAGGGCTACAGCAAGATCGTAGGTTTTGAGAATCAGATCGCCAGGGCATTGAATTGAGCAAAAGAGGGCGATCGTTTTATTTTGCAGAATCGAGAGATTGCCGATCGCGCTGATGTTCGGCAAGTTTTTAGAGTAGCGGTATTGCTGTAGAGCAGAAGGGTAGTTTGCTGCTTCTGGCGGGATTTTGTAAAGGGCAGAATCAGAAGTCATTTGAGAAGGCGAATGAAACCAGCTAGTTGATTTGAGCTTGTCCGAGATATCGATCGTGCTGGTCTACCCAATCAGGGGTTGTGCTGCTAATCGCACTGATGAATTTCTCGACGGGATCATCGGCAAACTGTTGAATCGCTTGAGACAACCATTGAGCGGCAAGTTCTTCTTGTGTTTGTTGGGCTTGGGCTGCGGCTTTTGCTAACGGTTGATAGAGATCGTCTGGAAGTTGTAAGGTTAGTTTTTGGCTCATGATTCTGTGTCCTCGGCATCTCTCCCCATTCTATATTTGATATCGTAGTTGATGATAAAGTCGAGTTCTTCGTCAGTAAAGCCGTAGTGTTTGGCTAAGACGCGATCGATCTCGTCAATGATAAATTTAGAGTTTGCAGGTGATAAAGACTCCAACTCAACCAGTCCCGTCTTCTTATTCTGCATCTTTAGTACTTTCCCCTTGGCAATATAATCATCTTCTGCCTTAGAACTTAAATTCTCTAGTTGAATGCTAACTAAAGATAAATCAGGCACTGGAGTACAGAGAATATCTGATGGGTTTAGATCCCTACAATTTGAGGTCGATTGATAGTGCAAGAAGAAAGTACTGCTGAGAAGAAATGAATGAACAATGTGCTTATACCGAGAGTTAACACTTAGCACTGTTTCACGCGAGCTAGATGTAGGAACTCCATTAATCCAGCATTTTGGCGGTCTAAGAGTTACCGTACTGAAATATCGTATGCCTGTATTTTTATAGTATAGAAACTCGCCAACACCGAGCATTTGCGATTCGCTTAAGCATTTTTGTTGGAACAGCTTGTACAGAATGCTTCTTTCTTGTTTTTCTCTTACTTTTAGCCAAATATTGTTTCTATCCTCAATCGGTGTTACATCAACGTAATCGATACAAGCAAACAAGTGGTTACGTTCTTCCTTGTACCATTTCAGATATCCACCTGAGAATAGTTGAGGTTTGACTGATGGAGATTGAACATAAACTGTCAGCCTCTGTTCTGCGTCACCAAAGAGCTTTGAAGGACGGGTACTGAAGCTTGTATAGTGAACACTGTGCCCAATTGCTAGCAAAGTCCGTAGAGGCTGCATTCTATCTGTACTGGGAAGAGAGACAGGCACAATAAAAGAAGCAAAACCATTTTGTGCTTTCAGCCCAATAGAGCGGTAGCAGCAAGCTGAGTAGAGATTGGTTGAGTAATGAGCGTAATTTTCTAGAAGACGGTACTGCTCCTTTACTTTCTTATACTCGATGTAAGGCGGGTTTCCAATCACCACATCGAAACCACCGCGCCTCATGATGCCGTAAAATTCAACGAACCAGTGAAACGGTTGATGGTTGTTCATCCAGTCCTGAAATGCTTTTGGGTTATTACTATCTACACCATATTGTGAAGCAAGATAGCGATTTAATTCTTGATTTAGTTCTCTTAATCTTTCACGCAGTTCAGCTTTTCCACCAGTAAACTGTCCCGACTTCATGCTTTGCTCAGTTTGCATCTTGCGGAACATTCGGAAAGCACGATCGACAATCTCAGCCCGCTCATCAATTCGCTTCATATCACCATGCAAATCGAGTTTCTTCTGCTCTCCGCCCTCGATCGCTTGCTTCACTTCTTCATAGTTCGCAAATCCAACCAGTGTATTTCCTGCTCGAATATTGAAATCAATGTCTGGTAGTGGTTCTAAACCATAGTTCGGCAGTCCAGAGTCTGGCTCTACTTCTGAAACCAACTTGAGAAACAGCCGGAGCTTACAAATTTCTGTCGCTTCCCGCATGATATCCACACCAAACAGATTGTTGAGGATAATTGATTTCAGAATGAAATACTTTCGGTTCGGGTGAATGGCAACATACTCCAATGTTTGCCGAAAATCCTGGAACTTTTCGGGGCGGTGTTTCTGATCAGACCGTTGCAAATCATCCAAGAGTGCCTGCATTCGCTCTAAGCAAGCATCATAGAGCGGTTCTAAAATGTTTGCTGCGGCGAAGAGAAACGCACCTGATCCGCAAGTGGGATCGAGACAGGTCGCATTAGAAATCGCACCATAGAAGGCTCTTAGCAGATCTGGATCATCACAAGTTTCGATTACATCTTGAGCAAACTGGCGAATATCTAAGTTATAGGTAATAAAATCATCGATCGGACAAATCTCACCATTGCTCAATTTTTGGCGAATCTCAAGACAGCGATCGCGCCTTGCCACAAATTCTCGCCAAGTCTCCGTCGGTAAAGCAAATTCCTCATCTGCTGGACGATTCCATCCACCGCGTTGAGCCACATTGCTAACTCCGGCAGCAATCTCATCAGGGAGTGCAATGATTGTTCCTGAACTATCAATTACGCCTTTACGCACAGCTTCGTAGATGTATCGATCAGGATTCTCTTTCAATAGATTCCAGATTGCGCCACCTGCTCGAAATGCAGAGGGTTCAGCTTTCTCTGCTGCATTGAATAGGAAAGGAATGATTGTATTCTTACTGATGTACTCAGTAATGTCCTCTTTTGTGTAGTACGCCCCCATTTGTTTCTGGTTAATGTACTTCTCGAAGATATAGCCCAAAACGTCTGGGTTGATTTCTCGATCGCTCCTCAACGGTCGATCGTCCAGATGCCATTGATACTCATCGAAGAAACTAAAAATCCGCTCAAAGGCTTCATCGGGAATCTGAAGCTTCGGATATTCCTTCTCAAGCTCATGCAACTCAAACAATCCACCATTGAGGTATGGAACGCGACCGAGCAGCGCTTCTAGCTCATCATCCCGCTTTGGGCTACCCAATCCATCATGAAACAGCTTGAGTAGAAAATAGCGGTAGAACGAATAGAATTGGTCTTTGCCTTGATACTGCGCTTGACACTCTTCTAAACGATGCCGCATATAGTTCGCGTCTCCATTGAGAAACCCTTTCTTCTGAATGAAGTACACAAACATCAAGCGATTGAGCATCAACGACGCATACCACTCGTGATCAAGTTGCGATCGCATCCCCGTAATGAAGCCCAAAAACGCCTAATGTTCTTTCGCAAAGCGGGTGTAGAACTTTTTAGTAACTTGATCAATGTCAAACGCTTTACGATTGCGCCGTTGAACTTCGGCAGCAGTGAGGTCATCCTCCTCTTCTAATGAGAATGAGATCGCCTCAAGGCGCTGAACGAGCAACTCTCCGTTTTGCCCTTTGTGGAATGATAGTTCTCGTCTTCGCGTAGTTGCTCCGACCTCACGCCGAACCCACTGCCATCTTTGCTCCGTGTTGGCTCGATCGACAAAAATAATCAGATGTTCACGACTAAACTTCGTGACTTCAGTATCAATCTTTCCGCGAATGCTAGAGGCTGGAATCTTACCATTACTATCAGCACTGCAAACATACACAATCAGTCCACGTTTCTGCGCGATCGCCTTTAACTCATACAAGCTATCAGTCAGTCTAAGCGGTAGAGAATGGTCACACTCATCCCAACCTAACTGATCAATGAATAGCTGTTCAAAATTGAAGCTTTTCAGCAGTTGACGAACTCGATCGCGATTAACTTGCATAGCTAGATGTGAGAGACAACTGCATCCACGCGAATGCTGGTGCAAACACTGTGTTAATTGCTAGAGTTCACTGCTAAGAAGTCAAACTAAACAATCCCATTGAACAAATTATTCGAGGTTCGCGCTCTTGCACTTCTTCTTGGACTAGACACAAACGACCATCTTTGTGCAAATCCACTACCAATTCAGCGAGTTTAGTATCATCGATCCCGCTTTTGAGTTGCCGATTCAGCTTCTCGATCGCCGAAGCACACAATGGATATTGCAGCAAACTCTCAAATGCGCGATTCAAATCCTCAGTATCGAAAAGAGTTCCTTTCACCTCTTGCAAATAGCGTCTCAGTCGCTCATAGGTTCTGGCACGAGCGCCCTTTGTCGAACC
The DNA here is from genome assembly GCA_964242045.1 of uncultured Leptolyngbya sp. Taxonomy (GTDB): domain Bacteria; phylum Cyanobacteriota; class Cyanobacteriia; order Leptolyngbyales; family Leptolyngbyaceae; genus Leptolyngbya. The sequence continues at coordinate 23,170 of CAXTDB010000022.1, forward strand.
TAGTTGCCCACCGGAACTCTTTTCTTCTTTGGCAAGTAACGCTGCTCCAGTTGCCACCAATTCATGATGCTGCGGATCACGCGCAATTGCAGGCGTATCTGGTTCACACTGCGCTGCTTTTAGAATCGCGATCTGAGATTGCGTGACCGGATTTCCATCTCGGTCAATCCATGCCAGAGCATCATTGCCCTCTGCGGTTCGCATATACAGCAAAACGCCTTCAGGATGTGTCTTTGTTGGCGTATAGTCACGAGTGGAATAAGCGACGTTAGGAATCCGCTCGATCGTGTCTTTCAGCGATGGGTCGTGCGTAATGGCATTGTTCCAAATCTGGTAAGCTTCCGAAGTTAAATCAACTTCTAAGTCTTCTGTTTCGTCTAAAATTCCGGCTTTTTCATGGTAGAGATCCAGCATCAGACGGCTACTTTCTTCGCCTTCAAAAAACTCCTCGTCGGTTCCAACTACCTCTGCATTCTCTTTCAAGCGATTTCTGAGCCGACTTCGCAATTGAATAATACGTTCAACTCCATCCGCAGGCAAGAACGAATAGCATAAGATTTCCGATGACTGTTGCCCAATTCGATCCACCCGTCCGGCTCGTTGAATCAAGCGAATGATTGCCCAGGGCAGATCATAGTTCACCACGATCGCACAATCTTGTAAGTTCTGTCCTTCGCTCAAAATGTCTGTTGCGATCAAGATGCGAAGTTCATCTGCCTCTGGAATCTGTTGTTTATTGCTTTGAGGACTGAATCGCTCTGCGAGCGCAGTCGGATTCTTAGATTGTCCAGTCACGACTCCAGCTCGATCAATCCCTTCTGCTGCTAGTTGATTTGCCAAGTACCGCGCCGTATCCGCAAACTGGGTGAAAATCAGCACTTTTTCGTCCGGATGCGCCCACGTCAGTAAATCAATCAGAGCGAGTAATTTCTGATCCCTTTTTGCATTCCAGTCTCCACATTGATTCAGAATCTGAGTTAATGCCTGAGCATCTGCGGCTAAGTCCTGCTCTAACTGTTCTGCAAACAAATCCGAACGCAACCACTTGAATCGATTGCGATAAGTCGTTGCGTAAGTTTGGTAAATCTCTGCTGCACGCTTTGCGTAGAACGCAACTCCGAAGGAATCGCGGTAAATTTCCTCGACTCGCAACAGGGATTCATCCGTCTCTAACTCCTCGATCTGCTCATCTTCAAGCTCTGTTCCTAGCAGAGTTGCGATCGTAGAATCCGAGTCTTCATCCCGATTCCGGATATCCAATAACTCAGCATCTTGAGTGCCAATCGGAATCTCCAAACCGTTCTGAATCGCGTGTAAGAAAATATAGTTCCGTAAGATATGTCGATCAATGGATTGAATAAACGATGCTCCACTACTTTCCAGCCGCTTAAATAAGTTAGTGCGGCAAAAGCCCATCAATCGCCGTCCTGCACGAGACAATCCTCGAATCTGCTGTTCTTCGGTGACTGTGATTGTTTTTTTAGGCGATGATAACAGATAGTTCACCAAACCGTATCGTGGCAAATTCAAGGCATTTACAATCTGAACGACATCGTCGGAATAGAGCCGAGCATACTGATCCGTTTTACTGTGACCAATCGTGAACTTAATTGTTTTTGGTGTCCGATCGGGGAAGTACGATCGCGACCCATCGGGAAACTTTAAATGCTTTCTGCCATCATCCCTCGCGTAATTTTCTCGAATAAAACTCCGGGTTCGGCGCACCATGTACTGTTTGATCAACTCCCGCCAATCATCTGCATCGTCACTTTTCTCAAAAGCAGGAAGCGATCGCACCGAACATTGATATTTTGTTCTGAACGTCATTTCTCCCAGTGCGCCACCGCCTAATTGAGCAATTAACTGCTCAGGACGAATGCCTAAATCCCGATCTTCTGGAACAAACAGCTTGAGTTGGGCGGCAAGATCATTGCGGCTCTTATTGTACGGAGTCGCAGATAGCAGAATACATTTGCTATCACTTTCTTGAACGTACTGCTGAATCGCCCGATATTGCTTTCCATCTTGATTTCGTAAGTTATGACTCTCATCAATCATCACCAGTCGAAACCGAGCCGGAATTTCTGGCAGCCGCTTAATCACCTGACTATACGGAACAATCTTGGCTCTTAGTCCATACTCATCGACATAGCGTTGCCACATCTGGACTAGATTTTTCGGGCAAATGATCAGCGTACTAATGCCATAATCATCTTCAAAAATTCTGGCGAGTGCCGCCCCAATCAACGTTTTACCCAACCCGACCACGTCGCCAATCAGGACTCCCCCCCGCTTGTTGACATGACGTGCTGCAATCTTGACAGCCGCTTCCTGAAACTCTAGCAACCGCCCTTGAAATTCGCGTGGGATCGTAAACTGTGAAATTCCAGCCCGTGCCTCTTGCGACAAATGGTAAGCGATCTTGAGGTAAATGTGATAAGGCAGCCTTTCTTGCACCCAGCTTTCGTCAATGATCTCCGCCAGTTCTTGAGAAATATCGACACAGCGGTTATCCGACCAGCGATCGTCAAACCACTGTTGCAATTTCGTACAAGCATCAGGGTCTTGCACATCGACGTTTAATTCCCCTTGATTTCTCAGTCCCGATATCGTTAGATTGCTGCTCCCCAAATAGCCCATAATCGAACTACCATGCACTGGACGGTGAACCAGATAGAGCTTGGCATGGAGCGGATGCCGAAGAAAGAGCTTGAGAATGACTTCCTTTGATTTTAACTGCTCGCTCACCCGCCGCAGCGCCTCCTGATCACGATTTGAGGGGACTCCACTGATGAGTTGATTTCGGAACTCGCTGGCAATCGATCGAATGCGGCGCTTTGCCTCCTGATTCCCAATCGTCTGGTCTTTAGAACTCAATACTTTTGTAAAACTAAATTCATCCTTGGGGAGAGTCTGCATCCCAACTAGCAATCGACAACACGCCCCTTCACCTCCAGATAGGCGGTCAATCAAATCATCAATTTGCTGCCATCCCGTCAATCTGAAGTAACCCACGCAAAAATCCGCTCGATTTGCGGACGCTAAAATAGCGCGGAGTTCTTGGAGCAGTGGCTGTTCAATATTGTCGAAAATGCGGGGCATGGAGCACTGATGAGACACAATAAGCGGCACACTCGAACTCAGCGATCAGAGTACACCAAAGCTTTAACAGTGTTCCCGTATTTCTTCGATAGATAACGTTCAAACTCAGTGAATGCACTGGCACTTAGTTTAGACGATTTGCTGAAATTTACAGACTCCGAAGTCATTGCTGAGAATCCATATCCGAACCGAGAAGCATGAGCATCGTCCTATCAGACGACAGTAGAAGAGAAACTCGACCATCGACGCATAGTATTTGTAGTAGCAATTCTCTTTGAAGGCAACAATGATACGGACACGCTTGGCGTAAGCCAAAGGCAACGCGCTCTTCCTTCGTGAATCGATTAATTTCCTCCTCTTCTGTACTCGTCTTCTTAGTTTTGACTTCTGTTGCCATTCCATCAAAGGGATTTGAGTCCAGTAAGCCTGATTTTCTCGCCCACTTGCAGCAAGCTGAAAGCTGCGTGAGCAATCGTTTTGTCGATTCAGCCGGAACATGACCGGATAACCAATCAAAAACGGCTTGTGAATCGTTTGGAGATTTATGGGGACATCGCTCTAAATGATTCGCGATCTAGCCGTACAGTCTGACGGTCATGGGGGATTTGCCAGGTTTTCTGACCTCCACATATTGAGACCATAGCTCCAGTAACGTTGGCATTGCTGTTGGCAGGGGCGTTGCCTGGTCAACAGTGGTGAGTGCTGACTGCGGCTTGTACTTCTGATAAGTCGGGTCAAATTCCCCATACTCGATGTCACGCTGAATTTGAAACGCCGTTTCTTGAGCCAGCTTACAGTTGAGTGGAGTATTTGAGAAACCTGTCGAGATGG
>CAXTDB010000023.1:0-25355 GCA_964242045.1 uncultured Leptolyngbya sp.
GCAACGGTATCTAGAGGTTTCAGAGCAACAGATTGAACGAGCGATCGCAGTACTCAAATTTTAGGTGTGGGGCATCGCTTACGACTACTTACAGCAGTGTTAGCTCTGGATGGCATACTGCTAGATATTCCTCGGCTTAAACGGAGTGCTGGATGGAATGAGTTTTCTCACAATTCATCTTTCATTTGTGCAATGGGAGCTTATAAGCTCTATTATGCAAAGTTTCCAGGTACTGATCAGTGTTGAGTTTTGAGAATCTTTAATCACCGTTTTTGAGAGGGGCAAAAGTGCGATCGCACTTTACGGATCAAGTAGACTTCGCACCCCTCTGCCCCCACTATTCAAGATGCGAATGTAGATCGTTGTCGTTTTCATGTCTTCGTGACTCAGCAGTTCTTGAACCGTGATCGTTAGAGTTAATGCTCGAAGTGCTGCGACATTTTACGCATCAAGGAAAAGCTTTGATTCTCATGTCCCATGATTTCATGGCTGTCATTGCTCTGAATGCTAGGCAGATCCATCTATCTGTTTGCAGATCCATCTATCTGTTTATTGATCATGCGACAAGAAATACAACCAACCAACCTGTGCAACCAGATTCTAAACGCCTGTAGGATAACAAGGCATGAGGCGCGAAGCAAGTCCGATTGGCTTCCAACTGACTTCCTCAATTTCTGTACCTGGTGAGCAAGATTTAGAACCGGTCATTGCTGTCCTAAAAACAAGAAAGAGCGTTTGTGATTTGGAGCCAATCACTTCACTAACAGCCACCAGCCTCCCAATCTCTGCTGCAACACCCGCTTCCTCGCACGCTTCGCGACGCGCTGCCTGAGCGAGGGTCTCCCCGCTTTCGCGACTGCCACCGAGCAAACTCCCATATCGCCGCGATTCCTCACAAGAAGGACAAGTTCTGCTGTTTCGTTCGTAACCAGAACGTGACCCCACATCCACTCGATTCATCATTGTTTTTACTTGTTAGAAACTTCTGCACCCATCTCCTGTCCACGGAGGGCTTGATAAAGTCGACTCGTAAATTGCTGCTGTCTCCGCTTCAGACTAAACTTCTTATGGCTGCGGCAACTCTAACGCAGGAACATTCAACTGATGGCGGAGATGATTCGTTATTCCAGGTGCAATCGGCGATTTCTGAAGCTGGGGGTTAGATTGCGTCATGATCGACTGAGTGCCAAACCGTTGGGGACGACCGATACTGAGCAAAAAGCGATCTTCACTCGCTGCGGCTAACCATTTTGCCCGATGCTCTCCTTTACTAACTGCAACGATGCAAAATTCATGCGCCAATAGGTAATCGTCTGGTGTTTTGCCGTGTTGCAGAATCATCGCAGCATAGTAGTAATCTGCACCGGTTTGTAAGCCATTTGCAGTATAAATCTCTTTCACTCGCGTGAGCCGAGCTTGGTCGCGGGGTTGCACGATTGTCCAATCGATCGATTGGTTTGGCAGGGGATGGCGATCAGCCTGATCTTGAGCAAATAGCGTTTCGAGTTCTCGGCTGTTGTTCATACGAATCAACGTAGAAGTCGGTTGCCTGGTAGCAATCTGAACGGAGTGCGAATGTAGTAGATCGGGTTGAATCATCGTTAGGGTTCCTGTTTATCTAGCGATTTGAGTGCGCTCTGAGAATTTTGATATCAGTCCAGCCATAGACGACTTCCTGAAGATCGCTACTCACTTGATCGATCAGTTGAGTCTCCACTTTCTGCCCTCTGAGTTTTTCGTAGAATTTGCAGGCGGGACTGTCGGCTAACACCCAAGCCCGCATCGAATCAAGTCTCGTTTCCCAGAGTCGGTGGCTCAGGGTTAGAACTAAGCAACGCCCAAGTCCCTGAGCTGATAAGCTTCGAGAATGTAGATGGCATATAGCTCTCCATTGTAAATCGGGTGATGACGACGCTCTCTGCCGCCCCTTGCAAATGCGATAATCTGCCCTTGCTCATTCTCAACGACGAACACAAAGTGAGTTTGCTTGCTCTCACATTCGAGTATTTGCTACCCGTTCTGTTCGCGTTGTTGGTATGAGAGGGTTGCAAGATATTCCTTTGGCACAATACCTCGATAAGTTGTGCGCCAATATGCACTTTTGCGATCATTGCCGCATCGTTTCCATTGGCTTTTCGGATTCGCATTGGTGTTCTCCTCCCATGATTGGATTCCGGTTTCTGCACCTAACATCGCAAGTGATTTCGTATTCGTCTTCCACAATCCATCGTCCTTGCTTCTGGAATCCTTGTAGATTGGTCTGTAGGTAGGTCATGCCGAGTTTTTCGATCACCCGCTGGCTCGCTTTGTTCCGTTGGGCATGAGCTGCCCGAATCGCTGTAGCCGATAATCGTTGAAAGCCAAACTCAATCACTGCCAGTCCTGCCTCGGTGGTGTATCCTTGCCTCCAGTAATTCGGATGACACCAAAAGCCGAGATGCCAAAGTCCTGCCGTTTCTCCCACCCGAATGGCGATCGTCCCCAAAAACAACTGGTGTTCCCGATGCTCAATCGCCCAGCGATAAGCTTGTCCAGCTTCCCAGCGCGATCAACTCTCTTGCGCCCAATTTTTAAGTTCATCTGGGGTAAGCGGTGCCTCCCACGGCATTCCGTCGCAAAATCCAGGGTAGCGCGTGGCTGACCAAAAGCTGTCGCGGTCGTTATCGTTCACACAGCGTAATCGGCAGCGATCGGTGATTAGAATAGTGTCCAATGGAATAGGCATACAAATGGTTCAGAGAAGCTGCTGCTAATCTCTCAGCTCATCACGCGCGATTTTTGGTGTCATTGCAGGTTTAATTTGGTGAGCGATCGCATCTAGTGTCGATCGCGCAGGTTTGTTCCAGTAGTGCGCGCCAAATTGCAAGGCAAAACCATCTTCGGCATAGCGCGGAAACACATGCAAATGCAGATGAAAGATTTCTTGTCCGGCTGCTGTTCCATCTGCTAAAAAGAGATTAATGCCCTCACACCGCACATCAGCGTCTCGCAAAACCTGTGCTACTTGCTGAGCAACCCGAAATAAATGAGCGCCCGTCTCTTCGTCCAGAGCTTCTAGATCCGCGACATGCTGATTTGGGATAATCAAGACATGACCTGGGTTAATCGGCTGAATATCTAACAAAGCAGTACAGACAGTATCTTGATACACGATGCTAGATAGTTCTTCTCTAGATAGAATTTTGCAGAAGATACAACCAGTAGTCATAGCTTATCAAGCCATCTAAGGAGTAAAAGTCCAAAATTGCTCATGTCCAAACAACTGATTCTGACACTGCTGTAGGATCAGGTGGGAGTGAAGCCCATTTAAGGAGTCAATGCACATCTCGTCTCCGATTTTGAATTGTCCCGTGTACCGCCATGGAGTTGTATTGTCACAATTCTTTAAAACAATAGGTGCTTCATTTGCCATATATGCAGGTGCGGCACATAAGTATTTATCACCGGTGGGCATCATTATTTGCCCGCCTACAACAGTCCAGTTGATTTGGTCGGGCTTTCCTTGACAATCCCACAAAACAAGTTTTTGATTTTCGCGAATACGACCATCTTGTACAGCCATACAGTGTTGAAGCGGAGGGTCTCCAGAGAAGCGACTCGATACTGAAATCGTTCCAGCAACAGCCTTGCTTGAGTCAATAAACAAAAGTGTGAAGGCAGTAATCATGAGAGACGAGGTCAAGCTAGCAGATTTAAACCAAGAACACTTCATTGTTTTTCTCCTAGATTTAGTAAAACAGCAACGAATCATTAAAGAGCATGAGACTGGTGATTTTCGATCGAATGAGGATTGATTTGAGCAAAACTTTGCTCTAGTTGTTCGATATTCGGAGACATGATTATTTTGGTTTTCTACTCACTGACGCAGCGTTCTGCTTCAAGCGCGAAACCATTTTCGGAACCAATATAGCCGCAAGCAGACGCACGGGACTTAATCACCATGTCGGTATACGCACTGGTTGCATTGTGTTGAGTCGATTGGAGCACGCCCGGTGCTATGGGGTCATTCATTTGTGCATAAACTAGGGCTGCTGAACCAATGTAGCTTGTGGTTCTAGCCCACTTCGCTTGACATTTTTCCGAAAAGCGAATCTCTATCAGCCCATTGGGAATCAGTTTCTGGGCAGTGGTTTTTGCATCGGTACTACACCCTGCTTGTATCGGATCGATCGCATGACAAGCTTGACTTCCTGGATTTGCCAAACAGCTTCCTTGTGGTGGCGCTACCCCAGCAGCGACGGGCAAGCAGAAAACTACGGGGACCATTAACAAAACCATTCCCTTTAGAATGGTGGGAAACTGCAAGTTTGTTGAACGCATAACTTACTCTCCGTTTCAATTGGTTTGTGAAGTGTCAGCCACAAGTATTGTTCAAACTATAGAAAGTTGCTACTGAGCTATCAGGCTCCGAATCAAATTTTTTGGTCGAGCAGTGTGGTAATTCATCTTGAGTACACTACATCCCCGAAGAAGAGACTAGGGAAAATCGGAAAGATAAGCTAGAACTTTAGGGTATGGAGAATCACAAGCCTTAATTGCGGGAAGTGCAATTAAGGCTGTTGTGTAGAAGTGTCTAACTGACACAAACAACGCGGTTCTTTTAGAAAAACAGCACATAAGCTAGCACAAATGAAAGCGGCACCTCCCATGCTGTAAAACAAGATCTGAGCGTCGCTGAGACTGTAAATCAACAGGTAAATCACACCGCCCACATTGCCGTAAGCACCCACACTTCCTGCAATCTGCCCAGTCACGGGTTTGCGAATGAGTGGCACGATGCTGAACGTTGCCCCAGATCCCGCTTGCACACAACAAGCACACAGTATCGTGAGTGCGATCGCGATCCCGAAATCGCTATAAGAATCCAAACTACCGATGCAGAAGTAAGTGATGCCAATACTGATCGTGAATGCCGTGAGTGTCCATTTACGACTCCGAAGGTGATCGCTGATCAATCCCCCACTGGGACGAGCGATTAGATTCAGGATCGGATAGAGTGCTGCGACTGAGCTTGCCGCGATCGCATTCAGTCCAAAGGTTTGTTCAAACCAGGTCGGTAAAGTCGATAACACTGCCACTTGCGACCCAAAATTCGTGAAATACGCGAAGTTGAGTAGCGCGATTTGCCGTATCGGATAGCGATCGTTCAACGCATAGTGATAGCTTGGTCGTAGGAAATCTGAACTCCAGGGATTGAGCGATCCAACGACTTCTCGATTCACCTGCCATGCTTTATAGAACTGGATAAGATACAACAGTCCGAGCAAGATCCAAATCCAACGCACCTGAGTCGAATTCAAGAATCGAATCTGATCTTGAGCCAGCGGGTAGGTGAGCAATCCTAATGAAACGAGCAAGCCTAAATCCAACACCATCATTGCCCAAAAACTGTTCTGACTTGTGACCTCTAGCGCACCGCACCGCCTTGGACGTTGATAAACTTTCCTTGGCGGTGTGTCTTGAGTAGTGCGAAAATAAATGCCGCCATATAGTGCGGTCAATACACCTATCACCGCGATCGCACTACGCCAGTTCAAGCTACCACTACTCAACGTCACCGCGACCACGGGTAGTCCAAACTGAGCGATTGCGGCTCCCGAATTTCCCCAGCCCGCATAAATGCCTTGTGCCAAACCGATTTCTTTTGCTGGAAACCACTCGGCGACCATTCGCACTCCGACCACAAATCCCGCTCCCATGATGCTATTGGTCAGACTGCTCCAAACGAGTTGATTAAAGTCAGATGCGGTTGCAGTGAGTAAGCAAGGGACGATCGCAAAGATCAGCAATCCGGCAAACGTGATCCGCGCCCCATAGAGATCGAGGATCATGCCGATCAACAGTCGAGCCGGAATCGTGAGTGCTAGATTGCAAATGGCAAGTACTTTCAGTTGTGCAGTCGTCAGATGCAGTTCTTGCTGAATGGTGGTGGCGAACGGAGCAACACTGAACCACACGACACAGGCAAGGAAAAAGGCGAACCAGTTCAGATGCAGAATGCGATAGCGATCGCGAAATGAGAATAGAGCTTGCAGCATGGGTTGCTCCTGGGATCGATGCTTTCGACAGGCGTGTTCCAGACGATTTGAAGCTTTTGAATTAGGATGCGCGATCGAGCTTGCAGTGGCATGAGATGCACAACGCTAGTACGAGCGAAGATAGATGAAATAGTGACTTGCTTGAGATGCGCTTTAACCCGAAGCAGCTTTGACAATAGCCACACAAGCTGCTACTTGATTTGACAATGAAGACAGTTAAAGACAATGCTTGAAGCAGGATCAATGACTCGATCTATCTCGGATTAGTTTGATCCTAAGGTTGATGTGCTTGAGCCACTTCTGAAAAACGTCTTGACTTCGATCTTCAATGTCGAGATGCAGTCGTGTGACTTTCATTGAGTCACAAGCGACTTTCGTTGGGTCACAAGCAAGATCTTTACTACCTTCAGCGATTTTCATACAGTTGCCACAGTAACGCACAGTATGAGTACATCACGTTACCGAGAAAGTAAGAAGGGAAAATTGGAAAGATAAGCCAGAACTTAAGAAGATGACTTTAAGAAGAGGTTGCGCCCAAAGCGAGCAGAGCAGCCTTTTGCGCTTCTGTCAGACCTGTGACACCCTGAATCTGCATCCCTTCATAGAATCGCTCTGGCTTTAAGGTTTTGAGACAGTTCTGAGTCGCCACATCCCAAAGATTAATCGTTTCATGCCCGCCCGCCGTCGCAAGAGTTTGTCCCTCTGGATGAAACGCGATCGACATTACCCACCAACCATCCTGCGTCTGGAAAGATGCCACGAGTTGACCTGTTGCCACATCCCAAAGCTTAATCACCCCATCCGCAGAGCCAGTGGCTAAAAGTTGACCATTCGGACTGAAAGCGATCACTCGAATCCAAGCATCGTGTCCCTCAAGATAATGCAAACATCTACCAGTCGCTGCGTCCCATAATCGAGCCGTCCCATCCCTGCAAGCTGTGGCAACAATTGCTTCCGTGGGGCTAAATGCCACAAACCATACCCAATCTTGATGCCCTTGCAGCGTTTGAACGCACTGCCCGGTTTCAATGTCCCAGAGTTTAGCAATTTCATGAAAACCGCCAACCGCGAGCGTTTTGCCGTCAGCACTAAAGGAAACGGATCCCGCTAACGTTTGTGAGAAAGTTTGGACACATCGACCTGTCGCAACATTCCAGAGACAAACGGTATCATTCAGGTGACTACTGGCGAGTTGGGCACCATCGGGACTGAATGCGATTTGGGAAAAGCCTCCACTGTAGTCTTGGGCAATCTTTAAAACATAACGACAGTGCCTGCTCTCAACATCCCACAGTCGAATAGTTTTGTCGTTGCTAATGCTAGCCAAGGTGTGACCGTCCGGACTAAACGCAACGCAATAAATCACAGCGTGATGACCGCTCAAGATGTAACATTGACTCCGTTGCCAATGCCAAAGTCTCACCTGACCAGCCGCGCCTCCACTGGCGAGTAAGGAACCGTCAGGACTGGAGGCTAAGGCGGAAAACCAATTGATTTGCCCCTGAAGAATCCGAATGCAGGTGCCACTGTCAATTTCCCAAAGTCTCAGGGTTTGATCTTCACTAGCGCTGGCAAGGAGCGTTTTGGATGGATGAACCGCGATCGCACTAATAACCCCGTTGTGCCCCTGTAGGGTGCGAATGCAGCGACCAGAAGGCATCTCCCACAGGCGAATGGTGTGATCTAGACTGCCGCTCGCCAGCAAATTCTCAGAGATAAATTCAACCGCAAACACGATTTGCGTATGCCCGGTTAAAATACGAATGCATTGCCCTGTTGCGATGTCCCATAGCCGTATCGTATGATCGAGTCCACCACTGGCGAGTAGTTTACCGTCTGGGCTAAATCGAATTGCTCGCAAGTGGTCGGTATGTCCCATCAAGGTGGTTAGACATTGTGGAGTGTTCAACTTCCACAGTTTGACTGTACAATCCTCAGCAGCACTGGCAAAGGTTTGACGATCGGGACTTACGGCAATAGACCAGATGGTTCTGGTATGTCCCTGAAAAATCTGATCACATTGCCCTGTCTTCAGGTTCCATAAACAAATCGTCCCGTCTGTACTGCCGCTCAGAAGTTGAAACTCGTCTAGAAAACATACGGCAAACACTCCACTCTGCTGTACAGCGATCGTTCGTTCACAGTGTCCTGTCGCGGTATTCCAGAGCTTAATGGTTTGATCATCACTCCCGCTAGAGATGCGATCGCCACTGGGACTAAAGGCAACGGATCGAACAAATTGCTCATGATGCTCATATAGCTTCATAAGTTGACCGCTATTGACATCCCATAATCTCAAGCAGTGGTCAGCGTGACCTGTTAGCAGCGATCGCCCGTCTGGACTAAAAGCGATCGTGGGCGTGGGCGGAATGACATGAGCAAAAATCGATCGACTCAGATCTGCTTCGGTAAAGTCCACCTGTCGCAGTGCTGTGTTTTGAAAATCCGCTTGCCAAATCGTCAGGTGCGAAAAATCGCAACTCGTTAAATCCGCTTGCAAGTAACCCAGTAAGTTGAGCAGATTTCCCGCGAGATATCCCGGTTGATGCCCGCCTTGTGACTGTAGCATTTTGAGAACTTGTTTGAGGTGAGCCGCGATCGCGGCTCTGGTTCCCAGCGAGACCAATAACTCATTCACAATCGGTTGCAGAACCAATGCGGCTTGGGTTTTACGAATGTCATCTTTTGCCTGTGCCTTTAGCAGTGCATGACGTTGCAGGATCGAGCCGAGGATCTGGTTTTCATGGTTAGGATCGAGTGCTTCACACGCTTGCTGAATGATCAAATCGATCGCAAATTCCAGCACGACTGATTGCAAAGTAAAAGCGGTTTGGGTGTCCGAGGGAATCGCTTCGATCAAATGACGACGGCGCAGAGACTCTAGTGCTTCTAAGACTTTGGCAGGAGAGATGGGAAAGGCGAGATCAGAGCGCAGTTCTGTCACCGTGACGGGTTCTCGATCGATTGCCAGCCAGTAGATTAATTCGGTTTCTAACCCTGTAAGCCGATCAAACTGTTGCGCTAGTAGATTACGGATATCTCCTAATACTGTTGTTCCTTGCGCGAGAAATGAGGCAATGTTGCCATTAAACAGTTCTTGAATCGTGGTCGCAATGATCTTTAACGCAAGGGGATTGCCCGCATACTGTTGAATCAGCCGTTGCCAATCTATCTGTGATCCATGCAAGTTAGATTGAGTCGTGAGTAACTGTTGTGCAGCATCTACCTCTAATCCCCGAAGTGCCAGCGATCGTACGCCAGGTGTCCCCTTCAAAATCACCAGTTCTGGCAAGGTTTCTCGGCTCGTGATCACTAAGGTACTTTGATGTGCCGTTTCCGCCACTTGTCGAATCAGTTGGCTATAGTCCTCAAATCCCTCTCGGTACTGTCCCACCTGTTGGCTACAAAGAATCGATTCTGCGTTGTCGAGAATCAACAAACATCGATGCGATCGTAAATGCTCCAGCAACCCGGATAGACACTGAGACACAGAGGTTAAGACTTGTGAATTAATATCGCCTTGAGAGAATAGCAACAATAATTTACTAAACAATTGTCCAGGAGTAGGGCTGTTCCGCAGCGATCGCCACACCACCCATTGAAACTGCTCCTGAACCTGTTTCGCAAGGTGCACCGCTAGAGCAGTCTTCCCGATTCCTCCCATCCCCAGAATCGCCACCAAACGGCAGGAATCGGTCAGCACCCATTCTTTCAAGGGAGCTAATTCGGCAGTTCGTCCACAGAAGATCGCTACATCCGGTGCTTCTCGACACGAGATATTGACGCTATCCCGGTCGGAATGCGTTAGTTGAGCAAGAGACTGCGCGGCGCGGCGATAATCCTCGCTAGACAACGTAAGGTCAAAGGCGCAGAAGCACTGAACTAAGGTGCGTTTATCTAAACCAATCGTGCCTTCCAACACTTTAGCGATCGTTTTAGGATCGAGTCCAATCCGAAAGCCCAGTTCTTCCAGTGTAAATTTGACCCCATCGTTTTCATCGATTTCGGTTTGGCGTAGTTTCGATCGCAGGCGTGCTAATCCAGGGGATGTTAAAACAACACCGCGCTTGCGTTTTGATGCAGATTGGTACATCATCGCCTTCTCCTGCAACTCACCTTAAGTTCCAGCTTAACTTTCTTTTTTTCCCTGGAATCATGAGTGATAAGTTGAATCCATAATTTTTTGCACGAACACTCATGCTGCACCTTACGAATGCTTCATCAGCTTTATTCGGCAAGGCTCAAGAAAATTTGTTTTTCGTAAGATTCTTCGTTTCAGTGAACGATTCGTAACCGTAATTACTGGCTTAACTTTTACTTCTTTCCTGGACTCTCTAGGAAAGCAGCAGCATACTATTGAAATAGGAGTTTCGGAGGGCAAAACGATGCCAAGAATCGAAACCAAAACTGATCCGATGATCATCAATCTGGGACCGCACCATCCAGCAGTACATGGCTGCTTCCGATTGATTGTGACCTTAGATGGGGAAGACGTAATCGACTGTGAACCCGTGATTGGCTATCTGCATCGGGGCATGGAGAAGATCGCCGAAAATCGCACCAACATCATGTTCATTCCCTATGTCAGTCGCTGGGACTACTTTGCCGGAATGTTCAATGAGGCGGTCACTGTTAATGCACCAGAGCGACTCGCAGGGATTGAGGTGCCAAAACGAGCAAGCTATATTCGCGTGATTATGCTGGAGCTAACTCGTCTTTCTAGCCATCTATTGTGGTTAGGTCCGTTCATGGGTGATGTAGGCGTGCAGACTCCATTGTTCTACACATTGCGAGATCGCGAACCGATTCTCGATCTTTGGGAAGCCGCAACCGGAACCCGGATGGTGAATCACAACTACTTCCGCATCGGCGGTGTGGCTGTGGACTTGCCTTATGGCTGGACGGAAAAATGCCTCGATTTCTGCCATTACTTCTTGCTCAGACTAGACGAGTACGAACAGTTGATCACGGACAACCCGATCTTTCGTCGTCGCACTGAAGGAATTGGTGTGCTGAGTCGAGAAGATGCGCTGAATTGGGGGATTTCCGGTCCAATGTTACGAGCTTCTGGGATCAACTGGGATTTACGCAAAGTGGATCACTATGAATGCTACGACGACTTTGATTGGGAGGTGCAGTGGGAAACGGCAGGCGATAGTTTCGCACGCTATCTCGTGCGGATGCGGGAGATACGGGAATCGGTGAAGATTATTCGGCAAGCGATCACTAATTTACCCGGTGGCTCTTTCGAGAATCTAGAAGCCAAACGACTACAGGCAGGAGCAAAATCACCGTGGAATAGCTTTGACTACCAAACCCTAGCGAAGAAACTCGCTCCGATCTTCAAGATTCCCAAAGGTGAGATTTATACACGGGTGGAAAGTGGTAAAGGCGAACTCGGCGTTTACTTGATTGGTGAGGATCACGTTTTTCCTTGGCGGTGGAAGATTCGACCAGCAGATTTTAACAATTTGCAAGTGTTACCTCAGTTAATCAAAGGAATGAAAGTGGCGGACATTGTGACGATTTTAGGAAGTGTGGATATGACGATCGGATCAGTTGATCGCTAGCGTTCATTCGTCTTGAGCGTCATGATGCCTTGGTCTAGTGATCTAGAGCTACCTTGTAAATGCGTTTGGAAGAACATCAGAATACACTGTTCGATTTCGACAAAAAAATCTGAGTCATCACCGGGATAGGGTTGACCCGCTTGCCAGAGTTGATGATTCGCATCCTGCACTCGAACAAGTTTGGCATCTCCGCCCACTGCTTTTAGCGATCGATACAACAACTCTGCTTGTTTAACGGGAACGAGTTCATCACGATCGCCATGAACTATTAGAAACGGCGGTGGTGTTGAATTGTTGATATAAGTAATCGGATTTGCTTGGCGCACTAATTCCTGTCGTTCATGAATTGCCCCTCCGACAAGTTTTGATTCGGGAGAATCGATCGCATCATGGGAACCTCCCATCTGAAGAAAATCGACTGGAGTACCCATCGCAACGACCGCCTGAACTGCACTAGAGTATTGAGGATAGTGATCGCTTACGAATCCGAATTCATCTCCAGTCGTTCCCAGAAGCGCTGCGAGATGTCCACCCGAAGAGAAGCCCCAGACTCCAATGCGCTCTGGATCGATCAAGTACTCTGTCGCATAGGCACGCAACCAACGAATAGCAGCTTTCGCATCTTCAAGTTGAGCAGGAAAGATTGCTTCATGGCTCAAGCGATAGTTCACGCTAACGATGAAAAATCCATGATTTGCTAGAAAATCAAGCGAATGATTTGCGATCGTCGTTCGTTTATCACCGGACATCCAACCGCCCCCATGAAGATAAACGACAGCAGGTATTCGCTTAGATGGAGTTGGTTGTGGACAAAGAATATCTAGAAAAAGGGAAACTCCTGCATGATTGCAATACTCGACATCAGGAATGAGTTGCAACGAAGCCTGTTGTTTCAATGGATTAGTGTTCATGATCAAAATCAACAGAGTAGAATGTAACAGCTTTTTGGGTCGATTGCTCTTTTTCTGAGGAAATGTAGAGGGTGGACGATTGCCACCCTACCGTTTTTCAAGAAGAATTAGACAAACGCTGTGCAAGCCGAGTGACCATTGATAGAGCCACATGCCTGAGCTTTTGCAGTTGGCGCATAAACCATATCCGTGTAGAGACTAGTCGTGTTCTCTAAACTGTATTCGCAAGTTACACCGTCTGTCTGGCGCTTCACGCTTCCGCTCAGGCTTGCGGGTTGAGGATGATCGCCAAGCACCCTGACGCGGCACCAATTCGAGCAACATTTGTCTGAATAACGCAGTTCAACCACGCCAAGCACCTCACCTTGATCGTTTTTGATTTGTGCTTCGGTGACGGTACGCGCATCTGCGTCACAGTGAAGCTCGCGAGGATCTTTGCGATCCGTCGAATTTGGTGGAGGCGGTGGATTTCCATTTCCACGTACCCAGAACGAAATATCATTCCGGTTGATTGGTCCAAACGGCGTGACGCGAACATTACTGCACCCTGCCTCAGTCACGGGTGTAGTTCCCGTCCACTGATTTGCACCTCGAACCATGATGCGATCGCCTTCAATTTGTTCCACAACAACGCCGACATGCCCATACTGTTGATTAGCCCCTGGAAACGATGCCTCCATCACGGCGATCGCACCGACTTGGGCAGAAACTTGATGAAATCCATTGCGCTGTAAATACCCATCATTCCAGTCATGGGCATCTGGATAACCGTTAATGCCAAATCGATGAGCAACATACTCAGTACATTGACAATCTGCCATAATTTTCTCCACAAAAATGACGATTATGGATGTGTGAATCGAGCAGTTTAATCGTGGGAAACTTTATGATGAACATCAAATTCAAGCGACAAAGTTTCTCTAGTAAACTCTCAGCCGATGCCTAAGATTTTTTGGTCTATTGCTCTGCTTTTTTGAACTAGGGCTTGTAGAACCTGGTGCAAGTAAGTTGACCGCGAATCGGCTGAACACAAGCTCTCAGATCAATCGTCGCAGGCTGCATATCGCCATACCGCTCGATCGCCTGAATAAACTTCTCTTGGTTGTACCGCTTGCCTTGGCGGTCTTCTAAATAGTAGAACGCAAGGTAACGATCCAAGAAAAACGGACCTTCTGCCCTTGCCCATACTGTATGACAGACACTGGAGTACCTTAATTGAATTCGATAACCCATCAACACATTCTTTTCAATTTTGAAACTTCCCCAGACAGAATCGGCATCAGTAACACCATAGTTACAGTGCGTTGCTATTGCATCCTTGTTGCGACAGGATTCGCCATAACAAAGCGGTGAAGGAGGGGGCGCAGTCGGTTGAGCAACAGGCGACGGTGTTTCCGAGGGGCGAAAAGCTGTGTTTTGAATCGTGAGAATTCCCCAAGATGAGATCACCGAGACGAGTAGTACCGTCAGCACTCGGTAAAGGGTTGGCAGAACTACTCTAGAGCCAATGGGTTGAACCACTCGCCCTACCAGTGTTTGCCAGGTGAGTGTTTTAGCGGTGGGATTCTGGCAAACGATCGGTAACCAAGACGCAAACGGGAACTGCTGCTCTAGTCCCTGTAGCTTTTCCCGCGCCTCTCGGACTGCTAAATGTAAAGGACGACCCCTGACGAAGCTTGTAAGAAATTGCTTCAGAAACGCTTGTGCGACTTGATCGGGCACAGGTTCGCGCATCACAATCATTTGGGGAAGGCTCAACTCTGCGAGTTCTCGCGCTAAACCTAGACCATCACAGGAATTGAAGATTGCAAGCTGTAATCCCTGCGCGATCGCACGTCGCAAAGCGTGTTTTAGCTCCGCGATCGGGAGACTATCGTGGCGATTGATATAAATTCGACCGAACTCCCCAGATGATTCGGTGCGGCTATGTCCTGCAAAGAAAACAATCTGCCAAGGTTGCGACCAAAGCTGCTCGTTTAACGCCTCGCGGTGTGGCTCCACGAGAAAAGTAATGTCAGTGTTGGGAAGTTTTTCGAGCAGAGCGCGATCGCGCTGAATATCAATGCCTGTGCTGTCCCCTAGAATCGCTAAAATTCTAACTTTTCTAGTGCGTATTGTTAGCGGGCGAATCGCTTGATAAGCAGAGGTACTCAAGACAATCTCGGACTGAGTGTAGTGATTGACAAACAAGTCCCAGGATTGCCACGGTAAATGGCGAATCGCTGGATCTTCGGTTTGGAGAATGACCTGGATCTCGTCGGTTGGGTTGAGACTTCGCTGAAGTTCATCGCGAATGATTCTCCAAGCTTTTGTATTGGAATTGAGCCATCGGTTGAACTGTTCAACAAAATCCATGCCCAGTTCAGAACAAGAAACATTAGTGATTTGAGCCGCCTTCGGTTGAATGCGGGCTTGGGGCATGACAAGTTGATAGTAAACCGTTTGCCAACGATGAAGGGAATCGAGCAGTTGTGGGGCTGGAGGGAGCTTGCCGATGACTTGAATTTCCTGAGTAGCGCGATCGTCCTCGCTGATGCGTAACACGATTGGAAATCCTGTTTCAAAGCTACCGTCCATGAGGGTAAGGAGTACGCGCTTACTCATTGTTCCTCCGTCGATGTTCCTGTTGCCGTCTTGTATCTTTTACGTCGCGGTTGCTCAGTTTATGCTAGATACAAGTTCAGGAATATTGCTACGGAAGATAGGAAAGTTAGGCAACAAATAATATCGCTACACGCAAGGCGCTGGGCAACTTTTCTTGAAGCATTTCGGATCTTCGGCGTTATAAAGCTCATGACCGCTTTTTTCTTTGTTTACTTTCCAGCCATTCCAGTCATGCTGAACAATCAGACAGGCAAGTGACGAATCTTTAGTAGAGCTAGACAAAACATAAGTAATCTTGACTTGATCATCAGTCGTCGGCTGCATCCGTAGCTCCTTAAGCGGTGGATAGTGATCGGCGAGATGCGCGGTTGCGAGTAGGGTTTCTGCCGCGATCGTGGGATTATTTTGTGTCCAAGAAGCTGCCCGAAGGATATTTTGTGTCCAAGAAGTGACCCCGCTCAGGATGAAGAGTAAGATCAGCAGAATCAATAGCCAGTACAAGCGATTTTGTTTTTTATGCGGAATTCGCTCGATCGGCGGAACGGTTTCGGCGGGTTCTGGGGGGAGAAGCTTTGGAGGAACGACGAACGGAGCAAGGCGTTTGACCTTCAGCCAAGCCTGATTGTTTGGGTTCTGAAGCATGAAACTGTGAGAACAAGAAGCCGCCCTCGGCTCAAGACAGTTCCAGAACTGGCGATAAGCTTGCTTGGCTTGTTGATGAGCCTTTTCTAAATCTTCTAGCGTAATTTGGATGGGTTCAATTCCTCGTAGAACAATGCCCTCGATCAAATGAATTTCCCTGCCGAACGCATCCTTAAGAACGGCTTCTTCTGCTTCCGGTTCTAATAATGTCGCCGTTGCTTTGAGAATCCGAAAAATTAGCGTGAGATCGCCTAAGTGGGATTGATGAATTTCTCGATAAAGCACCCGATCGAATCCGGTGAGTTCGCCGATCGCTGCATTTGCTAGTAGCTTGGTTGCCTTTGCCTGACACATAAAATCCGGCGCAACAATGGTTGTATAGTCGAGGTAGCGATTGCGGCTAACGAGAAATGCCCAAGCTTCAGTGATCATAGTTCTAGCCTCCCTAAATTCGATGCTGGAAATTCTAGATCGAGTTGCTTTTCGATCAAGGCAAAGCTATCAACCAGATGCCTTAAAGCAGTCGTTTCGTCTTTGACCGATTGCAGGGAGTTGTCCCGTTGCTGGCGTAGCTTTGTGATTTGCTGCATTGTTTCTACAGCGTGATTCACTAGTTGTGTCTGTTTCTGCTGGGCGCGGGCTTCTAATCGATCGAGCAATTGGATCATCACCTCTGGCTCAAATTGATAATTATGAGGTAAAAGATTTGTGAGCGTTGGCAAGGAAGCCGTAGACAAGCGCTTTCGTCCAAACGCTGCTAGCCGCGTCAGCATTGGGAGCAAGACTAGCTCTATTCCATTGCCCAATGTCATTACAGGCTTCTGATCGATCGATTGGCGATTCAAGTCGCGTTCTGCGTTTTTCAGGTGCTGAATCTGTGCAGCAAGACCATCGGGCAAAACACAAGCAAGCGGCACTTCCACACGAAGCGGATGCGGTGTCGCTCCTGGAACTTTTTGCATCGTTCCATCGGACTGAAGTGCCGCAAATCCTAATCCGACAGCACTCACAGGAATTAATCGCACGGGTAAGCCTGCTTGATTACGACAAGCCACTAAGTTGCGAAATTCTGGCACTTTTTCGAGCAATCGATCGCGAATTTGTCCCAATGAATATTTGCCTTCGAGCAGATCCCACTTGCTAATCACGAAGTGAATCGGAGCTTGGCAGCTATACATTAATTGCAGCGTGTTCGGAAGTTCGCTTGTTAACCAAACGGTGATATCGCGCTGATCACTACCGTTCATCAATGCCTGAAGCTTCTGACCGTCCAACAGTCCAAGAACCGCATCGGCGTTGGAGATCGCAGCTGCAAAGTCAAAGGCATGATCGTCTTCCGTCACATCGGTTAAGCGTCCCCCTGCATAATCTAGATAAACAAACCGACAGGCAGCATACTCAGCACCTGTTCCGTGAGCCGTTTTGACGTAGCAGGTGAATGTCCATTCAGAAACTTCTCCATACTTGGTGCCCGCAGGCCAAGAACACCCGGTCGCAACTTGGGTGTAGAGGAGATTTAATAGTCGGCGTTGAGCTTCCTGATCGACTTTGAGAAAGAACCCATGTCCGCCTTGCGTAGACAATTGCTTAAATAGACTCGCCATGAATACAGTCTTGCCAGCACCACTGGCTCCTAAAGTCAGAATATTGTAAGTTCTCATTGCAACGCACCTCTGGCGTGAAAAATGAGCATCGGCAGAATTGACGATTCGTTGCGATCGCCAATCAGGATCAAGTCAGCACCAATTCCGATTCTGGAAAGTACTGCTGTAGACGGTTTTGAATCAGCACAAAATTATCGATCGCGTGTTTGAGCGCTGTTTCTTCGTCTTTGACTAACTTCAGAGAGCTATCCCGCTCACGCCGCTGTTGTTCGGTTTGCTGTGCAGTGATCGTTCTTCCTTTGAAGCTAGATGTCGCCAAACTAACGAGAGATTGCAGGATCGGTTTACAGAATTGATAGTCTTGCGGCAGAACATGCGGCAAAGCCTGAAGCGCTTCTTGTAAGGAAAGGTTTAATGCAAATGGCAGAATCGGCATAATCGCCTTGAGAAACCAGTCGTTTTGACCTGAGTTGTTTTTGGGTGGGTTCTGTTCGGGCTGCTGATGTAATAACTCAGAGAGCCGCGATCGCAGTCCATCTGACAGTACATAAGCTAGAGGTGCCTCTACCTGAAACGGGCGCGGGATCGCACCGGGAATTTTTTGCATCGCTCCATCGGGTTGCGGTCGCACAAAATCGGAACCCACAGAGCTAGTAGGAATCAGGCGTACCGGAGAACCTGCATGATTTCGAGCGCGGACTAAGTCCGCAAAAGCGGGAATTTCGAGTAGTCGATCTCGCACCTGCACCAGCGAAAACTGTCTACCGACCAAATCCCATTTGCTAATCACAAACTGAATCGGGGCGCGGCAGCCCTGCATCAAGTTGAGCAGGATCGGCAAATCTTGCTTTAGGAAAAGATTGACTGTAACTTCGTTGTTGCCGCTCATTAACGCACATAGTTTTTGTCCATCTAAGATTCCCAACAATGCGTCTGCCTCTTTTGCGGCTACAACTAAATCAAGCCGTACATCTCGTTCTGTGGTTCGATCCAGAAGCTCTGTAATGCGACCGCCTGCATAGTCAAGATAAGTAAACTGGCAAGCTGGGTATTTTCGTAAGTCCGGTGTTTTAACGCAGCAGGTGAATGTCCACTCGTCAACTTCGCTGTATTTGGTGCCTTGGGGCCAATCTTCACCGATCGCAACCTGGGTGTAAACATTGTTAAGAAATCGGCGCTTGTGTTCGTCTGCGACTTCTAGAAAAAAGCTGTACTCGCCTTGCGTTGAGAGTTGCTTGAACAAACTAGCTAGAAAGACCGTTTTTCCGGCTCCAGATGATCCAAGCGTTAGAACTTTGTAAGTTTTCATAGGACTCTCCTTGTTTTTGAGAAGCTAAAGTTTGAATGTGAAAGAAAGCTCAGTTAGATGTTTTCTTGAGAAAACCATTGCAATTTTTCAGCCCACCCAACTGAGCGATTCGTGCAGCAAGTCCCATTCTGTTAGAGCAGCATTGCTCCGAACGCCACATCTTCCATTACTTCGGGTGCAACTACCATAGCGCCTTCTTCAAGCTCAGGTGCCAGTTCTCCAACTTCACCCAGTATCCCAGCCGCATCTGCTTCTAAAGCTCCCGCATCACCTTCTACGGTATCTGCCACTCCTTCTAGCGTGTTATTGACATTCGAGGAGAAATCTGGACCGAAAGAGGCATCAAAGTTTGGACCAAAAGAGGCATCAAAGTGCGGAGAAGATGTCTCGACTTGGGATGAATCTGAACCATCGTCCCCCGGTTCTGCGTATGATTCATCAAAATAGGACGAATCTGATTCAGACGAATCATCTGTCATCGACAAATCAGAATCGCTGATTGCGACATCTGACATGAATTCGTTTTGCTCTTCGCTCATGGTTAAACTCTCCTTGTGTAAGGGTTTGTGGCATGAAATTCCCAGCGCGCATCAAACGACATTGCAAACTTCTATATGTCTTTCAGGCAAGCATCTAGCTTTTTTGGCTTCAAGCTTGCAAATCTTGCTTTGAAGTTAATCATAGATACCTGCAAGTGAGAAAATACCTGAAAAACGTCTTGTCCTCGCTCTTACTATGCTCATCGCGGAGCAAAACTAAATCTGTGTCACTAAATAGAGTTGTTGGGAAATAGGCGATAATATCACTGAAAGAAGCGAATCAAGGACGATGCTGAATCTAGAACGCGCCTTAAACCAGGACCGACTGCTGCGAGCTTTAACCGGGTTGAATCGCAAAGCCTTTGACGCGCTGCTACCAAGCTTTGAGCAGGCGTATGAGGCAAGACGAGACGCGGCAAAGCCGCAACGAAAACGGGCAAGAGGCGGCGGACGCAAAGCAAGACTGCAAAGCATTGAAGCGAAGCTGTTCTACATTTTGTTCTATTTCAAGTGCTACCCAACGTTTGATTGAGCAGGCATCTTGTTTGACCTTGACCGCTCCCAGACGCATGAATGGATGCACGAATTGCAACCGATTCTCGAAGCCGCCTTGGGTCATGAGATGGTGCTGCCAGAACGCAAGTTACGCAGTCTTGAAGCATTTATGCAAATGTTTCCGGGCGTGGAGCGGGTGATGATTGATGGGACAGAGCGCCCGATTCAACGCCCGCAAGACGCTGAACAGCAGACGCTGAATTACTCTGGCAAAAAGCGGCGACATACTCGCAAGCACCTAGCGGCAGTAGACCAAACCAAACGAGTGTTAGTCCTGAGCACATCTCGTGAGGGAAAGCTCCACGATAAGCGATTTGAAGCCGAAGAGGAAATTGCCTTTCACATTCCTGATGAGATTCCGATTGAGGTCGATCTGGGCTTTCAAGGCTTACAGTCTGAGTATACAAACATTCGCATTCCACACAAGAAACCGAGAGGGGGTGAGTTAAGCGACGAGCAGAAACAAGAAAATCGGAGTTTGAGCCAATCGCGAGTCATTTGTGAGAATGCGTTTGCAGGCATCAAGCGTTGTGGTGCGGTGAGTGCAATCTATCGCAATCGAACCGAAGATTTTGATGACCGTTTAATGCTGACTGCTGCTGGACTCTGGAACTTTTACTTGATGGTTGCTTAACCTGATGGCAAAAAGCAGGAATCTCACAACGCTACAACTTATTCCCCAACAACTCTAATCTATGTAACATTCTGTGACGGTAAAGCCTTAATTCACCAAAAAGAATTGGGATCAGTCTGAAAGGACGGTAGAGCAACAACAATGCTCGTCATCAACTGTGAGGTGCTTTTATGAAAACTTCCACTCCACCGCGATCGGTTCCTCAATTACCCGACTTCATTTCGCGATCGATTCTCTTTGGCAATCCTGAGCGAAAAAGACATAACTTTGCAAGACTGGAAAATTAGCTACATTCGCGATCGCGGAAGCGTTTCTCGTGAAACATTTGGGAGAGCGGTTTGAATCGATCGATGAAAATAAGTTAAATCATTCCGGTATTCACAAATGTTTCCCGCCACAATAAGAAGGGTCTTTAACGGTCATTCTACTCATGGACGAACGACTGCAAGCTCTAATTGACCAGGTGTGTCGCCAGCCAGAAGGAAGCCGAGAGCGCCGCAAAGCGATGCATCGCTTTCTCATCGAAGTGCAGCATCTTCCTGGCTTACTCAAATCGAATCATCCCGATTATTTGCAAGCACTCAACCAAACTTGGGAATGGATCACCCGTTCTCTCTGTAGCCACTTTGAATCTCGGTCTCCTTCGCTCCAAGACAGTCTAATGAAATGGATTAATGGTTATCTTTATTGGCGAATTAAGGATTTATATATCCCTGAAAGCAATAAATCTCTGAGCTTAGATGTGGCGATTAACGACACATCCTCCCTGTTGCAACAGCTTTCAGACACAGGTTTGCAGTCCCCAACGTTGGATGGACTAGAACAGTACATCGAGCAACTCCAGCAACAAGAAACCGAGTTTCTCAGCAAAGCATTAAAACAATATGTTCAGCACGATCCAGAACACCGCTTACGTAGCTGTTATCCGCGCCATTGTGCTGCCTGTCATTGTCAATTTCTCTGCCAACGTCGTTATCTACAGGAACCTCCTGCCACGTTTGAGGAACTTGCCCAAACCCTGAATCTCAAGCTAACGCAAGTTACCAATCACTGGTACGGTCGCTGTAAGCCGCTGTTACAATCAATTGCTCAAGAACTTGGCTATGGAGCGGAGGACGAATGATGAAAACTACAACTGCTCGAATTCTAGTTCCGTTAGGGCGAGAAGCACACGCGATCGCGCAGCACTATGCAATCCAACAATCAACTCCCCAAGCTGGCAAACAAGCTTACCTAAATGCTCTTACAGTCTATGCCGTTCAGAGCTATCTCAACTGGCTGCAAGTTGAAACGGACTTTGGGACAGAACAACTAGCGTTAATGATTCCTGATGTGGGTAAGCTTCTGTGCTGTCCAGTTCTGCCGAATCAAGATCACATTACCGTCCCGTCGATCGCAGCGTATTTTGGCGGTATCGCAGTCCAATTTCGAGAAACGCTCGATCAAGTTGAGCTTCTGGGCTTTGTCTCGATCATGGATCAGAATCAACAAGCCATCCAGGTAAACATCAATCAGTTACAGTCACTAGAGCGCTTGATTGACCAAATTCCAGCAGCAGGCGCTGAATCTAAGATTGTCCGACTCCGCAGTTGGTTTGAAAACACGGTCAGCCTGGGTTGGCAAAGTCTCGAAGCGTTGTTTTATCCTCCCACCGTTGCCTCAGCCTTTGGCATCAGAACTCCCAACGATCCTTCGGGCAAAGCAAATCGCACTTCCCAAGAACCAAAAACTCGCGTTAGCCGAGGCAAGGTGTTGGACTTTGGGATTCAGCTTGCAGGCAATGCAATTG
This sequence comes from uncultured Leptolyngbya sp., assembly GCA_964242045.1. Taxonomy (GTDB): domain Bacteria; phylum Cyanobacteriota; class Cyanobacteriia; order Leptolyngbyales; family Leptolyngbyaceae; genus Leptolyngbya. Next base: position 22,196 of record CAXTDB010000023.1, read on the forward strand.
TGTTAGTGGTTACGATTCAACCCGCTCTGAATAACCAGTTCAACCTTCTCACACAGGTGCTGCCATCCGGTGGACAAGCGACACTGCCTTCCCAGCTTCAACTGGCGATTTTGGATGACAAAGGCGCAATCCTGCTTTCCGCGATCGCCAGAAACGCTGATAATTGGATTCAACTCGAATTTAGCAGTCAATTCGGTGAGCAATTCAGCATCCAAGTTAGTTTGGGCGAAGTTAGTTTAATCGAGCATTTTGTAATTTGATGAACTGGTGCGATCGATAACTGACCCCTCTGGGACTATTAATCAGCGTAGGTGCTAGAGGCAGCAGGCGACAACACACAAAAGACCTAGAAAAATATAGCGACTGCCATTCAGGTTGCGGTAGCGTGTGCAATTTAAATTGCAGCAGACCGGCGAAAATCGCTGATGGTGAATTTGAGGTTGCCTACTACCGCTGAACTCAGTCGTTATTCCTCTCTAAACCTCCGTTTACGAGAAGTTGGAATGAGCGATCGCCACCCATCCTGAGAATCGGTATTTCAATCTCTCAAAACTGGTGCCAAAATCAATTTACCAAATGCTCATTGCACAGATGAGTTTTGAGTATTATGTCAGCATTCCTCGTGCAGGTGAGCTTGGCTGTGGTTTAAATGACAGCAGCAGGAGTTCCACTGCGATCGTCTCATAGAGTTTTAGGGCATTGCTATCCTCAAACATTACAGTAACGTTTGGCGGTTTTAAAGCAGCAGATTGAACGGGCAATCATGGAACGATTGTATGAGCTACGCAAATGCTGCCCGGTTCGAGCGCGTAAGCAAGTCTGGTTAGATTTCAACCTGAACGAAGACGAAAGAATCACGGGTCCAAGAAGTTGATTGTGAAGTTGGAATGGCTTTCGATGCGATTCAGTTTGGGTTAGCTGAATATGGCGGAGCCGAGATTTAGCTTGTGAGCTTACCCACGTCCGATTGAGTTGGCACTGTTGCCAAGAGCCTTGGTGCTGTTACAGCATCTAAGCCACGCAATCAGCAGATGTTTGACGACGCAGAATCTGCAATTAGCTTTGCTGCACAACATCTGGCAGCTAAAGACTCAGTGCACAATTTAGCTTAAAGCAGTGGGGCAATCGTCACCGCTTTGAGAGTTCAGTAGTAAGCCGCTCCTTGAATATAGCAGCGTTGCAGTTAGGCAGTTGTTCTCTCGATTTCCACACTGCCCCTTCATAAATGTAGTAAATGACTCGAACTTGGCAATTATCTTTCACTTGAAAGTAGTAATTCCATTTCTTCACAAAGTCAAATAGAACTAAGCAAGGAAACTCAAGGCTGAGTTGTAGCCAAGCATCAAAGGCACGATCCTCTGGAAAATGGCTGTCGATTACCTCAATCGCGACCCACGGACAGCGATCGCTTAGTCGGTGAGATGCTTGAGCACCAAAAATGTCATGTCGCCAGCCAATGTCTGCCCGACTGCGAACAACCTCCTCGCTCCAGGTGTACTGCTCACTGTTGAACAAGGTGATAAACTCTGGTCCTTCCTCCGCTTTGTGGTCAACATAGCCAAACTTGAATTCTTGTTGCTGAAGTGCTGTTAATACCTGTTCGACTCGTTGGTGATGGAGCGTTGAGGTCTCTAAGCGTTCAATTATTCGACGAGTTCTGTTAGAAAGCGAATAGAAATGCGGTGTATCTACTCTGTAACGAATGAATAACCTCTTTTCTCTCTCAGAGTCCCAAAGTTCTTGACCTCGCAGAAAAGCTCGAAACTCAAGGTCATGCAGATCTTCTGGATACACGGTTTGCCAGTTGCCGTCCGGTGTTAGATAGATAGCTGCATTCCATTTCATTACGTAATTCAGCTTTGGATTTGATGAGACAAATATACTACCTGTGGCTGTATCACTCCGTGACTCTTATAATTCTGTAACGCAACGTCGTGAGCGATTAGTATCTTTCATTGGCTTTCATAGTCAAATGATCCACCTAATGAGAAGTTTCTAGATTGATGGAATGTTCCAGTGGATCAGCAGATTAAAAGTCTTTACTGCCAAGGAATTTCTTGATTATCAGAGATTGGGTTATTCTATTCCAACAGGTATCATTTTTTGAACAGGCTGAAGTTTTCTTATGACTTTTGCTGATTGGCTCCTTTTTAAGCGACGTAAACGAAAAATTAGCCAGGGCGACTTGGCGAAAGCTCTTGATATCAGTCATCAGACAGTGAGCGCTTGGGAAACGAATCGAGCCGTTCCAAAACTTAATCCAAGACAGATGAAGATTTTTTGCGTCATGTTGAACTGCTCTTGGGATGAGTTAGCCGATGCGTTCGGAACAACTGATCTAGACATCTCAGCTTGAACGGAATGCAGGGTGACAGGACGATCGATTTGTACGAACGAGTCGGTTCTGAAGGCTTAGATAAGCGAGATATTCATCGTCTAGCCCTTGCGATTGTCTATCTGAATTCAATTTCTCAAGCGCCCAACTTATTTTTTAGCAAATTGAAAGTCTAGACTCTGAATCTTCAATTTGTTCTAGCTTTTGTGCAAATTTATGAAGCTAGAACAAATATGGGCGTAAAAACCGGAATCTCAACAGATTTAAGGCTCAAGTTGGTTCTCATGCTGCTGTACTTGAGTTAAAGCTTGACGCATTGTTTGTCGCACCTGCGAAGTCAGATCGTCTCCATCGAGATAGGCTGTTATTGTCGCTCGAACGTTTTCTACCTCTGGGGTTGATGCTGCGATCTCATACCATTGCTTCAATTGCTGAAAGGTCCGCTCAATCTTGTGAAACTCTACCTTGAGTTCAGGTTGTTCGATCAGAAGAAGAATCTGTTGCGCTCCTTGTGTGCGCGGCGTTTTGCGCCATTCGCCACGCGCAGCATCTTGCCGCTGGCGTTCGACTTGTCGAGCGTCAATCGCTTTTATCTCAATCTCTAACCGCTCCCGTTCCCGCTTTGTGCTACTCAAATTCACCTGGGCATCACGCTGTTGTTCCCAAGTCGTACCCCAAGGATTGGAGAGCGATCGCTCTCCCCGCTTCTTAATGTCTTTCAGTGTTTCTCTTGCCGCATGTTCTTCGAGTTGGGCAGATCTAAACTGCCTCTCAAGCTGAGATCGCTGTCCCACCCATTGTTCTGGCTGAGTGTATCCTTGAGGT
>CAXTDB010000023.1:25365-27053 GCA_964242045.1 uncultured Leptolyngbya sp.
AGCCGCAGTCACCAGATTCAATTGTTGCCGAGGAGTTAGATCAAGCCATTCCCGTACCGTCAACTCAGTGGCAGTTTCCAGCGTTAACGACACTTCGGGTAAAGCCTCAACCGCCTCGGATTGCGAGATTGACGCAGCGGAAACAATCTCACTCGGCTCAACGGTGATTGATTGTCGATCGAGCCAATCGTCCCAATCTCGCCAAATTTCGCTGTCCTGCTCGGTAATGCCACGATCGAGACGTACATCCAAATCACGTTCCTTGCCGCGCACATTGCATTCACCTGTCAACTGATCCCAACTGAGCCAATACGCCCGATCCTCAGCGCTAATTTCATAGACCCATTCCTGTGGGGTCGAATCAGTCTCGACCTCGATATTTCCCTGCTCCATGTAGTATTCAAACAGTCGAGTCGCGATCGCGATGATCTCTGCTGCCTCCGCCGAAATGGGTGCAGTTTGCGCTTGAGGAGTCAAGCTTGCAGGCGACTCATCTAGGATTGGCGAATTTAGAATTGCCTCGCTGAAGTTGTCTTCATCAACCGGGATGGCATCACCGATCGAAATGTCATACTCATTGCGAATCGAAGCAAACAAGTCTTCAGCATCTATTGCAGCGGTCGCTGCGATCATGGCGGCAATGTCGCTGTCTTCATTTTGTGCAATATCTGGCACTGCTTCAATTACGGCTTCTCGCCTATATTCTCGATTGCGCTCTGCAAATTCGTGGCAGAGAGATTCAAGCTGTTGGCTGACTCGCTCAAGCTGGTGGAGGTGGAGAGCAATTCGATTAAGAGCAGTTGCAATTGACGGTCCACTTCGGACGATCGTTCGCCGCTCAACAAAATCTGCAAGCGTGTCAGCAATTGCGTCACTTTCGATTCCTGAGACTGAATTCGTTCGATCAAAATTCTCAAGGCATTGTTCGAGGTCGCTTGAGCCTGTTTGAGTTCGGCGATCTCGCTGTAGAGTTGCTGCAAGGCGGCTTGCAACGCAGCTTCCAATATCGACCCCTCGATTTGCACAATCGTCGGTTGGGGTGGCTTCAGGTCTTCGGGTCTCAGTTTCGGTTGTCCGAGTTTGGTTCTGGGCATCACGGTTTCCATAGGTAAAGAGATTGACGTAATCACTGGCATTTTCATTCGCACGACTGCGGGCTGCCAGTTGCCTCAGTTCAGTGGCATCGGTTGTGTAAAGGGCAAGCTCGTGTTTGGCGCGACTGGTGGCGACATAAAACGATTCTTTGGCGGTTGTGCCATCTAATGCGGCGAACACCCGATCGGCTGTTTTTCCCTGAGCGGCGTAAGTCGTGGAGACAATCGCATAGTCGGTAAACTGTCGCCCACTCAGGTCAATGAATGCCGTTTTATCGTCTTTATCCCGGATGATCGCTTGTCCTCGCTGATCGAGTCCCTCGATCGTAAACTCCTGCCCGTTGCGGCGATTCTCTGCTCGATCGTTCTTTGTCCATCGCAGGTGGTCGCCTGGAGCAATTGGGATTAGTTCAGTTTTATAAACGGTTTTGCGATCGCACTTGCTCGGATCGATTTCCCATCGTTCACCGTTGATCGCTTCAACCATCAATCGATTCCGAACTTCATCGATCTCGACTACCGCATATTGCTGCCCCTTCACGAGCTGCTGTTTGCGATAATCTTGATTCGGCACGATGACCTCACCGCATTTGT
>CAXTDB010000024.1:0-2835 GCA_964242045.1 uncultured Leptolyngbya sp.
ACGGGTGTGAGCAATGTGAGTCGATCGCTTCTGACCAGCATCGCGGCGAATCCTCGATCGCTTAACGTCTGCAAAATCGAATTGGCGACTGCGCGATCGCTCGTTTGCACTGCTAGTAAATAGGGACGCTGTTCAAATGCGGCGAGTCCGATGTTTCGATTGAGGACTTGCTGGACTTGGGAGGCAACTTCAGGACGGTTGTAGTAGTTTACAATCACTGCAAATCCATTGCCTAAACGTTGAGGGTTGTAGCCTCCTGCGTTCGGAGCGTATGCCAAGTTGGGCTGCGACGCTTGTGGTATCTGCGAAACAGGCGCTACAGGTTGAACGGGTTGCGAACGGGCTGGAGGTAAATCGCCTGGAGTTGCAACTTGACTCCCTCCGGCTGGAGTGGCGACAAATGCTCTCATGCGAACGGTGTCATTGAGATAATTTGCCCAGGATTTTGCGGTATCTGCATCTCGGTAGCCCCCGATGCGCGTTACCGTTTCGCCGAAATAATTGCAGACGGAGGTTTCAGCACTGCGAGAGACGACGCTGCGAACGCGCGATTGGCTCTCTGGAGTGCGCGTTACAATCAGTAAGAGAAATTCATTCGATCGAGGCGCTTGACAGTTCGGAAGTCGCGCTTGGGCAGAAGCCATTCCACTCAATGCAAGCGTTATTCCAGCGAGTCCTGTAAATACCGATTGAAGCGTCGTCTGGGACATAGAAATTTAGGAAATTTAAGAAACGGGTTCAAGAGATCCGAGCGGGTTCGGAATCGCTTCCGATTGCTGGTACTCTCCGGTGATGACATATTCTAATCGCAGCTTTAGCCATGTAATAAATTGTTTGTGAGTGGAAACGATCGCAACACAAGGACGCGGACATTTTGCTTTGATTTCTGCCATTTCTGGTGCTTCTAAGAATGCGGGTTCTTTAATCACCCAAAAATCAATTTCTTTGTTCTTTTCTTGATAGTCGCGATAGCGTTCTTTCAGAACTTCGTCCATTGGTTCTTCTTCCAGCAAAAACTTCTGGCTTGCCAAAACGTAGTAATAAGTGGTCATGGAGTCTTCCTATTTGATCAGTCGGAGTGCAAAAAATCCGGAGCGTTATTCGCCGCGAATGGCTTGTTTCATTTCTCTTACCGCTCGTTCTAATCCAACGAGAACGGCGCGACTAATGATCGTGTGCCCAATATTTAATTCTTCCATGCCGGGGAGCCGCGCGATCGGCAAAACATTCCAGTAAGTCAATCCATGCCCCGCGTTGATGCGGAGTCCGGCAGCGATCGCCATTTCACACCCTTGTGCCAGAATTTCTAGCTCCTTGGCTTGTCCTTCTTCGGAATACGATCCGGCATATTGTCCGGTGTGCAGTTCGATGAACCTTGCGCCTGATGCAGCGGAGGCTTCGATTTGCTCTTGATCGGCATCAATAAACAGACTGACGGGAATACCAGCGCTTTGTAAAGTGCTGACTACTTCTGTCATGCGATCGAGCTGTCCGGCAATTTCGAGTCCGCCTTCGGTCGTGACTTCCTCGCGCTTTTCGGGAACGAGCGTGACGTAATCGGGTTTGAGATTGAGCGCGATCGTCACCATTTCATCGGTTGCCGCCATTTCTAGATTTAGATGCGTGCGAACGGTTTGCCGCAGCAGTTGGACATCGTGATCTTGAATGTGACGACGGTCTTCGCGTAGATGAACGGTAATTCCGTCGGCTCCAGCGAGTTCGGCAAGAACGGCAGCGGCAACGGGATCAGGCTCGACAGTGCGACGAGCTTGGCGGATGGTTGCGATGTGGTCGATGTTGACACCAAGAGTAGGCAAGGTTTTGTTCCCAAAGCTTCAGGCAATCATTTTATCGCGTTCGTTTGAGGTTCTGCGTTTAGACAGAGTTGGAGTCGATCGAGAAACCGTATTCTGAAAACAGACTGCAATTCTTAATCAAGGAAATTAAGAATTATTTCTAGAAACCTAAGGATTTCGTTAGAATTCACTTAATAAAACTGCACAGATCTTACTGAGCCTAGTCATGCTTAATCCTGCCTTTGTCCTGCGACGGTTATCGACGGTTCTCGCTGTTTCCATTCTCACCCTAACGTTAGTAGCGGCCGCTTCTGGAATTCTGATTGCGTTTTATTACGTACCGACAGCGGGTGGCGCATATGATTCGCTGCAACAGATCGATACGGCAGTTCCTTTTGGATGGCTGGTTCATACGCTGCACAATCTGTCAGGAAACTTCGTGATTGTCCTGGGTTTGGTGCAAATCGTAGTGATGTTCTTGGGTGAACGGTTTCGTCGCAGTTGGTTAACGGCTTGGATTAGCGGCATTTTGTTCACTTTGAGCGCGATCGGCTTAAGTTGGACGGCGATGATCCTCAACTGGAATCAACTCGGTTTCTGGCGACTCAAAATCGAGCTTGGAACGATCGAAGCGATTCCCTTTATCGGTGCAACCCTGCGCGACATTATCACAGGCGGATCAGTCGGAACGTTGACAGTTGCTCACTTGTATACGCTGCACAGCTATGTAGTTTCGTTAGCGGCGTTGGGATTGTCGATCGTGCATTTAGGTGGTTTGCTATTTCAAGAAAAAGAAATGCAGGCGGAAAAAGAAGCGGTTGCGGCAAAACCTGTACAACAGCCTGTGATCGAACAGTCGAAAGTTGAACAGCCCACGATCGCAGATTCAGAAACACAATTTCCGGCATATAGCAATCCTAAGTGAGAGATGAATTAGGACGGCTATAGAAAATTTCGCGCGCTCAAGTCTCGGCTACGATGATCTTGCATCTTCCTTACTCAAAGCCAGATTATGTGGCGACACCTCCGTGGAGTGAAG
>CAXTDB010000024.1:2845-26233 GCA_964242045.1 uncultured Leptolyngbya sp.
CCTTACTCAAAGCCTCATGTGGCAACCGAGATTTCGACTGAATGCAGTTTCACCAAGACAACTGGCGGTTTTTGAAGCGTGCTTGATTGGACTCGTATCAGGACTGGCAGCGGTTGCACTTAAACAAAGTGTGGGCTGGTTTAGTCACTGGCGGCTACAAACGGCAACGATTTATCCGGCTTGGATTGTGTTGCCTGCGATCGGGATTTTGGCAGGACTGTTAGCGGGTTGGCTGATTGAACAGTTTGCGCCTGAAGCTGCGGGGAGCGGGATTCCTCAAGTGAAGGCAGCTTTGGGCGGGGTGACAATCGCGCTGAATTTGAGAGTGGCGATCGCGAAGCTGCTGACGACTTTACTCGCGTTGGGGTCGGGCTTGAATTTAGGGCGACAAGGCCCGACCGTGCAGATTGGAGCCGCGATCGCCGCGCAGTTAAGCGATTGGGTTCCGACTTCCCCGGTACATCGACGGCAGTTGATTGCAGCGGGAGCCGCAGCAGGATTGGCAGCAGGATTTAATGCGCCGATCGCAGGAGTTTTATTTGTTGTTGAAGAGCTTTTGCAGGATGTCTCTGGATTGACGTTGGGAACGGCAATTTTGGCATCGTTTGTGGGTGCAGTCGTTTCGCGGCTTTTGGGCGGACAGGGATTTAACGGTAGCTCGAAATCGTTGGATGTTATAACGAGTTTTAACCTTCAGGCAATTCCGATCTTTTTAATTGTGGGAGTTTTAGCAGGGGTACTCGGATCGCTGTTTGTGCGGGGAATTCTGCTGAGCTTGAAGATTAACGCCAAGGTTTTGAAATGGAGTTTGCCGCTGCGAATTGCCTTTGCAGGCGGGATGTCTGGATTCGCGATCGCCATTCTTCCCGGTGCGCTGCGGGGAAGTGCCAGTTTGCAAGAAGTTTGGATCACGAGCGAATTTGGCTGGCGAATTACTGCGGTCATTTTTATCACGAAATTTGTTTTAACGCTGGTGGCATTCGGTTCGGGCGCGCCGGGTGGATTGTTTGCACCCTCGCTAATTCTGGGATCAGCGCTAGGGTATCTGATTAGTTTTGCGGCTCAGAGTTTGCAAACTGCGGGAGTCCCACTCGGTCTAGATTTGAGTGAAGCGCTGACCACAACCGCAGCCCTCACCGGAATGGGAGCGTTTTTTAGTGCGGTAACTCGCGGCCCGATTACTGCGATCGTCATCGTATTCGAGATGACCGCAGATTTTAATTTAGTGCTGCCGTTGATGATTGGTTCTGTAACGGCTTATTTGGTTGCAGAAAGTTTGTTTAGCGGATCAATTTATAAGCATTTACTTGAATCTAGAGGCATTCATTTGCAACCGAATCCAGAAATAGAAGCGCGGCTTTCGGGCTTGACCGCGCAGGATTTGATGCAGCCACGAGTCGAGACATTATCCAGTCAAATTAGTTTAGACGAAGCGATTCAGGCGTTTTCTCGATCGCATCATCGCGGCTTTCCAGTCATTGATAATGGAACGCTGGTCGGAATTGTGACGCAAACAGATTTATCGAATATTTCAGAACGTCAGTTAGATCATGCTCAGCCCGTAAGCGAAATCATGACACCGCGACCTGTAACGGTGCATCCGGATGATCCACTCAGCCAGGTATTGTATTTATTAAATCGCTACAAGATTAGTCGATTGCCTGTGGTGGATCGTCGGAAATTAGTTGGAATTATCACGCGCGCCGATATTATTCGAGCCGAATCCGATCGACTTGCAAACGCCGCGAAAGTTGGACCGCAACCGGAACCGTCTTACGTCGTGTATCAAACGCGCGCGCCGGAAACTGGAAAAGGTCGGGTATTAGTACCGATCGCGAATCCGCAAACTGCCGGGCGATTATTGCAGCTGGCGGCTTCGATCGCGCACGATCGAGACTATGAATTGGAATGTTTGCAGGTCATTCCGATCGCACGTCATCGAACTCCTGCCGAAACCGCTGTTTCAACCACGATCAGCCGAAAGTTACTCAAGCAGGCGGCTCATTTAGGCAAACAATGGAAGATTTCGGTTCATACCCAAGTTCGGGTAACGCAGGATATTGCTCAAGCGATTTTAGAAACGATTAAGGAACGTCGGATCGATTTAATCATCATGGGCTGGAATGGTGAAACGACAACACCGGGTCGCATTTTTGGCAATGTGGTTGATACGATGATTCGGCAAGCGAGTTGTGATGTGGTTTTAGTGAAATTTGGAATTAAGAAAACGATCGCACTCGATCGCTGGTTAATTCCAACCGCAGGCGGCCCGAATTCTCGTCAAGCGATTCGCCTAATTCCGGCTTTATCGCGTTTATCAAATCGTCCAGAAATTTGTTTGTGTCAGATTCATCAACCGCAGCGCGATTTACCTGATCCGAACTCGTTGAATGAAGCGATGAAATTTTTGAGCGATCGCTTAGCCTGTCCGGTTGAACTAATGCCTGTTTGCGCGGATTCTGTTTCAGAGGCGGTGATCGATTTAGCACAAAAAGATCAGTGTGATGTAATCGTGTTAGGCGCAACTCGTGAAGGATTCTTGCAGCAAGTGATTCAAGGAAATATTCCTGAAGCGATCGCGCGTCGCTGTGATTGCACCGTAGTTCTCGTCCGAGGCGCAATTTGATCAAAGAAACCACAGCTTAAAAATTTCTGCATTTCCTCAGATTTTTATCGAATCTTGATAATTTGATGTGGCTTAGAATACATTTCACGATCACCCGAATTCGTGATAATCCGAAAGCAAACCAATTTTTGGCATCGCTCCCACACCTCACTTTGTTTAAGTTTCTACAAAATATGACACAGTATTGGCGTTCTAGAATTCTCCGACAAGCTGGACTTGCAATTGCATTAGGCTCGATCGTGGGAGCTTGTAATACAGGCAACACTCCGAATCAAACCGCCTCTTCTCCAACTGCGGCAGCAGGCGGCGGTGATTTTGTAGTGGGAATGGTCTTAGTCGGACCGAAAAACGATGCAGGTTGGAACCAAGCTCAATTTGAAGGAATCGAAGGCGCGTTAAAAAACGTGCCCGGAACCAAGTTGGAATTCGTCGATAAGGTAAATCCTGCCGATCGTCCTAACGTCAGAGGAACTCAAGTTGCGGATGATTTGATTGCGAAAGGCGCAAAGCTGATTATCTTTAACTCGGACGACTTCAAAGATGATGCACTAGAAACCGCGAAAAAGCATACCGATGTGAAAGTGATTCACGCATCGGGCGATTACGCTTGGAAAGAAGGCAAGAACTTCAAAAATCAAGCGAACCTGACTAACATCATGGGACGGATGGAATACGGCAAAATGATCGCGGGATGTGCAGCAGCATTGGGCACAGAAACCGGAAAGATCGGCTACTTAGGTCCGCTGATCAATGATGAAACTCGACGCTATACTTCTGCTGCCTTTCTCGGTGCAAAGTACTGCTGGGAAAACTATCGCAAAAAACCAGCGGCAGATCTAAATTTCAAAGTCACTTGGATCGGATTCTGGTTTAATATTCCAGGAAAAACGCTCGACCCAACCAAAGTAGCAGACGACTACTACAACGGGGGCTATGATGTCGTGATGAGTGGGATTGATACACCAGAAGCAGCGGTTCAGGGCAAGAAAGCAGCGGATGCAGGTAAGAAAGTGAAGTTTGTTCACTATGACTTGGAAACGGGCTGTACGCTTGCGCCGAATGTTTGTCTCGGCGTGCCGTTCTACCGTTGGTCACTGCCCTACACGGATGCAGTGCAAAAAGCAAAATCTGGCAACTATCCGAGCGAGTTTGTCTGGTCAGGTCCGGACTTCAAGAATTTGTCTGATCCAAAGAGCGGAATGATTGGTTTCAATGCAGGACAAGCTTTGGGAGACAATAAAAAGTTTCTCGATGAGTTCATCAAAGGCATGGGAGACGGCAGCATCAATCTCTACAAAGGTTCGATTAAATTCCAGGATGGAACGGATTTTGTCAAGGCAGGAGAAACGGCAACCGATCAGCAAATTTGGTATATGCCGCAATTGTTAGCAGGAATGGAAGGTCCGAGTAAATAGAATTGAACGTGGTTCGTAGAAGATGCGAACCACATTTTTTGATTGCTGTGTAAATGGATTATGCGAATCGAACTGCAACAGATTACAAAACGCTTCGGACAAGTTCTCGCGAATGATGCTGTCTCGATGACCGTCGAAGCTGGAAGCATTCACGGGCTACTCGGTGAAAACGGGGCGGGAAAAAGCACGATCGTCAAAGTTCTCAGCGGCTTTATCAGTCGAGATTCTGGGAATGTCTTATTCGATGAGCGACCCGCGAACGTGAAAACGCCTGCGGATGCAATTCGATCAGGAGTCGGAATGCTGCACCAAGATCCGCTGGATTTTCCACCGTTATCGGTGCTGGATAATTTTATGGTCGGTCGGGGTGAAGTGCTATCGAAGGGGATTTTCTCAGGACTCAAGTTTGTCAATCCCGATCGCGCTCGTCAAGAATTTCGGCGCTTGACTGAAACATTCAACTTTTCGCTAAATCCCAACGATCGCGTTTCTGATCTCACCGTTGGAGAGCGTCAACAACTCGAAATTATCCGCTTATTATCTTTGGGCGTTAAGACTTTAATTCTTGATGAGCCAACCACCGGAATTTCTGCCGACCAAAAAACAGCGTTGTTCAACGCAGCTAGACAACTCGCTTCAGAAGGGAAATCGGTCATTTTTGTATCGCATAAATTGGAGGACGTAGAGGAATTGTGCGATCGAGTTACCGTGATGCGTGCCGGAAAAGTTGTTGGAAACGTCGATATTCCTTGTCCTGATTCGGTGCTAATTGACCTGATCTTCGGTAAAGAACTGGCGCTACCGATGAAACCTAATACGCGACAGTCAGAGCCAATGTTGGAGTTAAGCAATGTTGTCGTGAAAGATGATCGCTTAGCCTTAAACATGGGCGATTTCACTGCATACAAAGGCGAAGTGATTGGGCTTGCGGGACTCGAAGGCAGTGGGCAGCAATTATTGTTATTGCTCTGTGCGGGATTGATGCGAGCAGCGATCGGGAAAGTTGCGATCGATCACATTGACATGACCCAAAAGCCATATCCAGAGTATCTGAAGCGTGGAATCGGCTATTCTCCCGCTGATCGATTGAAGGATGGTTTAATTCGAGGATTATCAATTCATGAGCATGTGATCTTGAGAAGTCCAGCTCGAAAGTTAATGATCGATTGGAAAGGCAGCCATCAAAAAGCAGTCGAAGCGATCGCAACCTTTAACATTCGAGGTAAGCCGAATTCTCAGGTTGAGCGGCTTTCGGGCGGAAATCAGCAACGAACACAGCTTGCATTGCTACCTGTTCCATTGAATTTATTGTTGATGGAACATCCGACGCGCGGATTAGATATTGAATCAACGCTGTGGGTGTGGCAACAGTTAATCGCGCGCTGTCAAACCGGAACAACGATTCTATTTATGTCATCAGATTTAGATGAGATTATGCAATATAGCGATCGAGTCTTAGTCTTTAGTGGGGGTGAAGTGTCTGCATCGATCGAAGCCTCGAAACTCACCGTTGAAAAGCTCGGACAAATGATTGGCGGGCGATTTGTTGAAGCAGAACCCGCAAGTATTTAGGAAGTAACTATGCTCAACCGAACGCTAACTTATCAAATTGGCGCGATCGCTCTTGCTTTCATCTTTACAACGATGATCATTCTGTTTGCGGGGGCATCTCCGATCGCAGTTGTCAGCGAAATTATTTCCGGTGCATTTGGAACACCGGGACAGTTCGCCCGCGTGATTGCAACGTTAGCTCCGTTGTTAATTTGTTCGTGCGGGCTGTTGTTCACGTTCACTACTGGATTGTACAACTTAGGCATCGAAGGACAAATTGCTTTTGGTGGCATTGCAACTACATTTATGTTGCGGCTAACCCAAGATAGTTTTCCGCCTGCGATCGCGCTTCTACTTGCAATCTTGGCGGGTGGAGTAGGAGGAATGCTGTGGGGAGTGTTGGCAGGGATTCTCAATGTTTATGGACGCATCAATGAAATCTTTGCAGGCTTAGGGTTGAACTTTCTGGCGGATGGAATCGCATTGTATTTGGTGTTTGGTCCTTGGAAGCGTGCAGGAGTCGCTTCGATGAGTGGGACAGAACAATTTCCAGACTCGCTATGGTTGCCGACGTTTGGAAATACAGATGCAAGTCCGATCGCGCTTTTACTAGCGCTGATATCGATCGCAGTCACGATCGTCGTTTTAGGCAGAACTCACTTTGGTCTGAAGCTCCGAGCGGTCGGGCAGAATCTTCGAGCGTCTTATGTGTTGGGAATTCCGTCGCTGCGTCAGCTTCTCAGTTCGTTTGCAATTTGTGGAGCGTTTGCAGGTGTGGCAGGAGCGCTGCAAGTGGTGGCAGTGTTTCACCGATTGATTCCAAATATTTCGAGCGGATTGGGATTTTTGGCACTGCTCGTAACATTATTGGCGGGAATGAATGCTTGGTTACTGTTGCCGATCGCGTTCTTCTTCAGCGCGTTGAATATTGGCAGTTTGCAGCTTCCGTTGGATTTGAATTTAGAGTCATCGCTGGCAGGAGTGATTCAAGGAACGCTGGTGCTGTTTGTAATTTTGGGCAAAGGATTGAGCGAGTGGAAGCGGGGAACAGTGGCACGCTAGTTTCAAGTGAGATTGTTTTCGTTTGAAGTGCGAATACTTTATGTCGTGACGCGATCGTTCCTTCCAACTTTCCGAACGATCGTGCTTAGACGCGAAGTTGTCGCGTCTCAAGTCAGTCGCTTCCTGTTTCAAATCGAAACGTTGAGGTTCAAAGCGCGATCGTTGTCCAAAAAAGAGAAGGATGCGATTTCAGATCGAAATGTTGAGGTTCAAAGCGCGATCACTCCTTCCAATCCTGCGATCGCCTTGACTTTCTCCGCTCCTCATCAAGATTTTCGAGTGCGATAAGTGCGACGACGCACTAGGAATTCGGGAATATCTGTCTCTGGTTTAAATGAACTCGATCGAGCCGTCGATCTAAGCTCTGGCGGTGCGGAGGTATCGATCGAACTTAATAAGGCTGTGATTCCCGGTGAAAGTTCTTGATCGGCTAAGCCTTGTTTCAGCGCGATCGCAATTTCATGAAGTTCTTGAAAGCGAGTTTTCCAGTGCTGTACCGCTGTTTCATACTCGCTTGCTTGTTGGGCTTGGCTGAGAATCTGTTCCTGCATCTCTGCCGCTTGGCTTTCTAATTCAGCGATGCGCGTCTGACTTTGTTCTCGATCGACTTCGAGTTCTTGGCAAACTTGCTGAAGCAGCGCTTGCGTCGTCATTTGACGCGCGATTCGAGCTTCTAACGCTTCGACTTGTGCCTCTAGCTCGATCCTGCGGGTGTGGGATTCTTGCTTTTGGGCTTCGAGGTCTTGGAGTTGTTGTCGCCTCAGTTGTAAATCCGCTTGCAGCACTTGTAATTGTTGCTCGATCGCAAACGGTTGAACATCAGCGCTATTGACCTGCGCTTTTAGCACATCGAGTTCAGCTTGCGATCGTGCTTCAGCCGCATCTAACAGCGCTTGATACTCGCGTTCTCGCTGCTGTGCCTGTTGAATCTTGATTTCGAGTTCGGCTTTTTGCTGCGAAAATTGCAGTTTGAGTTGATGAATCGCCTGCTGCTGCACATTCGCAATTTCTTCAGTTGAAGCCAGTTGGCGTTCTAGAAAATGCTGATTCACAACTTGCGATCGCAGGTCTTCTAAACTCGCGATCGACTGATCTAGGGCTTGTTCTAAATCGCGAATTCGGCGCTGCTGCGTTTGAACCTGTTTCAACAAGTCCGACAAAGCATCTTCCTCTAAGTTCAGACTGAGTTGCTCCGGTTCTGACACCGCTCGGATCTCCCACGAGTTCGACTTTGGATGACACGCAGACTAGAATTTTCGCTCGGTCAGAGTTTTGGCTCTTGCGGCAAGGTAATCGCCCCGGTTGGCATGTCGATGCTGTTGAGCGACCAGCGGTATTCGATTGGAATATTTAATCGATCGAGTTCGCCTTCGAGATGTTTCTGCTGAGACAATGCCTTGCGGAGCGCGATGATCAACTGCTGGACTTGTTCTCGTTGTCGCCCTCCGACCGCAAACATGGTTTGACGCTCTAGCAGTTGCAATAATAATTCATAGTGAATGTGCGAGGGCAGAGGAATCGGTTCCATGAATGACCTACAAGGATGAATGGCACGAAAAGGCGCGTTTCTACTGACTGTAAACGTTGAATCGAAAGAAACCAAGGTTCACTCTAAAAAATTAATGCGGCAAAGTCTAGCGCCGAAATGCTCAACTTAGTCCGCTTAGAAGTTCCGAGAGTGCTTGTCCAGGATCAGGTTGTTTGACGATCGCTTCTCCGATCAATACGGCTGTCGCACCCGCCTGCGCCACTCTGGTTAAATCCACTGCGGTGTACAGCCCGGATTCACTCACGATCGTGATATTTTTTTCCATCAGCACCGAGGCACGATCGCGCAAAAGGTCTTCAGTCGTTTGCAAATTCACCTCAAAATCCTTCAGGTTGCGATTATTGATGCCGATTAGCGTCACTCCATCAAGGGCAAGAACGCGATCGAGTTCTTCGAGTGTGTGAACCTCGATTAGCGCAGTCATTCCCAACGTTTTGACGATTTTAAGGAAATACTGCAAATCCTTATCGGAAAGAATCGCCGCAATGAATAAAACCGCATCCGCTCCGTGCAATTTTGCCCAATACATCTGATACGGGTAAACGATGAAATCTTTGCACAACAGCGGCAAATCAATCACAGCGCGAATTTTTGCCAAATTCTCAAAGCTGCCCTGGAAGAAGTTCGCATCGGTGAGAACAGAAAGACAAGTCGCGCCGCCGGATTGATAAGCATGTGCGATCGCTTCTGGATCAAAATCTTCTCGAATGACTCCTTTACTCGGTGAGGCTTTTTTGACTTCTGCGATAACAGCGGGCTTCGTTTTACTATTTTTCAGCGCGGCTAAGAAATCTTTGGAAGCAGGTAGATCTCTCACTTTTTTCTGTAGCTCGATTAGCGGCATTTTTTCCCGCAGTTGATCGACTTCAGTTTCTTTGTGCCAAACGATTTCTTCGAGAATATTGCGGGGTGCGCTATCTGGAACTTTGGCTTGATAGCGCAGTTCTTGAACGGCAATGGCAGGATTCGGACGACGACGACGGATTTCCATTAGGTGTTAGGGAATTAACTTGAGTTCAAATTCTTGAATTGTGGATTGAATCACTTGTAGGGTGAGACATCCACAGGGATTGCAATCTAGTCTTCATTCCTACGAATGCACTGCCGCGCGTTTGTACGCTTCATCGAGAATTTCAGAAAGCGTCGGATGCGTATGCACTAGGAACGCTAGCGATCGCACTGATTCTCGTTTGGCGATCGCGTTCGCCGCTTCTTGAATCAAATCCGCTGCATGAAGCCCGATAATATGTGCGCCTAAAACTTCTCCAGTGTCTTTACGGTAAACGATCTTAGCGATGCCTTCAGATTCCGCTTCCGCAAGCGCTTTCGCGTTTCCTTTAAAGTAAGTCCGTACGACTGCCACTTCAAAGCCTTCTTTTTTTCCTAATTCTTTCGCTTGCGGCTCAGTCAAGCCCACAAAGCTGATTTCAGGATGAGTAAACGCTGCGGCGGGAATGCTACGATAATCGATTTCGCGCGATCGACCACACATATTCTCGATCGCTACCACGCCTTGAGCCGAAGCCGCATGAGCCAGCATCAATTTTCCAGTTGCGTCCCCAATCGCCCACAAATGCGGCACAGGCTTGCCTTCGGATAAAACCTGCATCTGATCGTTGACGGGAATAAAACCGCGATCGAGTTCTACATTCACCGTTTCGAGTCCCAAATCTTTCGCCATCGGAACGCGCCCCGCAGCGACGAGACAGGCATCGACTTCTAGCACTTCGACCAACTCTTTCGTTTTGGCATCGATAAGCTCGATCGTGACCGGAGATCCAGGAGTCACTTTTGAGGCAAAGACTCCGACTTTTGCTTCGACATCGCGCGGAGTAATCAGAATTCTTTGAGCCAGTTTTGCAATATCCGGATCAAATCCCGGCATGAGTTGATCGAGTCCTTCGATCATCGTGACTTCGCAACCGAGCGCAGTATAGACATCGGAGAATTCTAAACCGATGTAGCCGCTTCCGACGATCGCAATCCACGGCGGCAAAGATTCTAATTTAATCGCATCATCGCTGGTAAAAACGGTTTTTCCATCGATCTGCACTCCCGATGGCACAAACGGAATTGAACCCGGAGCCAGAATAATCTCTTCTGCGGTAACGGTTTTCTCACCTTCTGGAGTTGAAACGATTAATTTTTGGCTCCCTGCCACTCGTCCCCGTCCCTGGATAACATCGACCCCTAAGCGTTTGAGGCTGCCGATCAATCCTTCTCGCTGTTTAGTGACGATCGTATGCGCGTGATTTGCGATCGCGGCTCGATCGAACGAGACATCACCCACATCGATCCCTAACGACTTCAGATGATCCGCGTTTCGCAATTCTCGCACTCGTCCAGATGCCGCCAACAGCGCCTTTGAGGGAATGCAGCCTCGGTTAACACAAGTTCCACCCATATCAGCGGCTTCAATAATCGCCGTTTTGAGTCCACAGTCAACGGCGTGGAGTGCCGCACCGTGACCTCCAACGCCCGCGCCTACAATAACCAAGTCATAATCGTAAGCCACAGTTCCGCTCCCATTCTGAATGCCTATTTATTCTCATCTGTGAAGCGTCGATTCGACAATACGAACTGATAAATCGGTCATGAAACGCTTTTATCTGAACTGGGCATCCTGATCCAAGCGGAGCCACCGTGAAAATCTAAGTAGTCGCTTTGGGGCTGGATGTCTCAAACTGTTTAGGAGTGAATCTCATGGATCGTCAACAGCGAGAATTACGTCGCATCGCTGCCCAAGCGTTTGCTGAGTCGCTGAATAAATTAGAACAACTCTGCGTTCCTGAAGATCACCCATCGCCAGAAGCGGAAGCACCAAATTTCTCGATCGATCTCGAACAAGCGCTAGCGGACATCGAGCAATTTATGCAGGAAAAAGAAGAACAGAATTAACGCTTGCATCAGGAGTGCGATCGCTGATATCTGGTGTTCGATTGATTTTTGAAAAACCAAAAAAGGGCTTGAGAAAATCAAGCCCTGTGCCATCAGAGGAGAGTTTGGAATGCGACTATGCTTTCTGTTTGCGCTTCAGAGCAGAATGTGTCCCTGCTGCCCCAATCACGAAAAGTCCCAACATCGAAGCGGGTTCTGGCACAGATTTCGGATCAGGTACTTTCACGGTGTCTGCGATCGATAAGCGAGTTCTGAAGATGGTATAGCGATCATTGTCACGCTTGCTGCCTGTGGTGTTGGTTGTTGTATTGAGAAATTCAGCATCGCTGGTCACTTCTCCAATTCGTCCCCAAGGACTTGTTGAACCGTTGTTCAAACCCCGACTTTTAGCACCGATCCATTCAGCATTTGAAATTTCCCAACCCAACTCTGCATTTCCAGGTGTGTCACCCCAATCGCCAGGATTGGTTCCCTTCTGAGTGATGACATACTCCCAAGCATCGGGTTTTGAGAGCAAGCTGTAAGCATTGTTTTTCGCATCGTTGAATTTGAATTCGCCAAGCCAGGATTCATCAACGCTCTGGTCATCCCACGCGACCACGTACAGATAATCCTTGGAGTTCATGTTGAAATCCCAGGTTTCAGCGTGCGACCAGTTGTATCCGCCTGTGCTGCCGTTGGGCCCTTTCTCATTGCGTCCAACAAAGTTTAAGGTGCTACCCGTGCTGTTGCCGTGAAAGAGTCCGTAGTGATTGTCGGCGGTCAAGATTGCTCGACCTGTGAGTGAAGCGGCAACGGCTTGACCTGCATTTGTAAGCGCAATGCCCGCAGCCAAAATTGCGCCAGCGATGAACTGTTTCCCTAAGAGTGCCATGTGCATTCCTTATATTGGGTGAATTGAGTGGTGAACGGTCACATCCTGGCATTTTGCAGCTTTAAATGTGTAGATTAATACAATTTTCTTGTTGCACTACTGATGCAACCTGTCAAAACGCAAAGCAGAAATAAAGCGCAAAGATAAATAACGCTTATGATTCTTTGGTTTAGGGACAAACACAGAGACAGAGTTAGAGAAAATTCTATGCGCAGCTATTAATAATCAAGGCTGAATCAATGAATACTCAGTAAAATCAAAGAGTTCGTCTGGGAAAGTACTGAGTCATTTAAGGACTCGATCGCGCTTTCTACCGAAACGAAACTTGTGGAAAACTCGCAGCAAAAAATCTTTTGACGCTCCGCATCGACAAAATTCCTGACACAATAGGTTGAATAGATTATTTTTGCCCCTCTCTTATGACTGAGACAGAACCCGGTTCCTACAAAAACAGCGTCAATCTGCCCCAAACCAAGTTTGATATGCGCGCCAATGCCGTCAAACGTGAACCTGAACTGCAAAAGTTTTGGGCAGAGCAGCAGATTTACGAACACCTGTCGCAAGAGAATCCGGGTGATTTGTTCATTCTGCACGACGGTCCGCCCTATGCTAACGGCGCACTGCACATCGGTCATGCGATGAACAAAATTCTCAAAGACACGATTAATAAGTATCAATTACTAAAGGGGCGAAAAGTTCGATATGTGCCCGGTTGGGATTGTCATGGTTTACCGATCGAACTCAAAGTCCTCCAAACCCTCAAACCCGAAGAACGGCGGCAACTGACTCCGCTATCTCTGCGACAAAAAGCGAGAGATTTCGCGATCGCAACAGTTGCCCAACAATCTGCCAGCTTTAAGCGCTATGGCGTTTGGGGCGATTGGGAGCATCCTTATTTGACGCTGAAGCCCGAATACGAAGCGGCTCAGATTAGCGTGTTTGGGCAAATGGTACTCAAAGGCTATATCTATCGCGGCTTGAAGCCTGTTCACTGGAGTCCGAGTTCTAAAACGGCACTCGCGGAAGCAGAACTCGAATATCCAGAAGGTCATACCTCGCGCAGTTTGTATGCTGCGTTTGAAGTTCTAAACCTCTCGAAAGATTTGCAAATGCCGCTCGATCCATTCTTGGGTGAATTGGGAGTTGCGATTTGGACGACGACCCCTTGGACGATTCCGGCAAACTTAGCGGTGAGTGTAAATCCGGATCTCGTTTATGCTGTGGTTGAAGTGGGAGAAAATGCCCCTGGACGCTTCAAGTACTTGATCGTGGCAAAGGATCTTGTCGATCGCTTATCCGAAGTTCTCGGCACGACGCTGGAAATCAAAGCGACGATGATGGGTCGATTGTTAGAGCATTGTACTTATCGTCATCCCTTGTTCGATCGGATCAGTGAGATCGTGATCGGTGGCGATTATGTCACGACTGAATCGGGAACAGGTTTAGTTCACACGGCTCCGGGGCATGGTCAAGATGACTATCTCGTCGGACAGCGCTATGGATTGCCGATTCTATCTCCGGTTGATGACAATGGCAACTTTACCGAAGAAGCGGGACAGTTTCAAGGCTTGAATGTGTTGAGTGATGGCAATCCAGCGGTAATTGAAGCTCTGCAAGAAGCACGATCGCTCTTAAAAGAAGAACCGTATCAACATAAATATCCTTATGATTGGCGCACCAAGAAGCCAACGATCTTCCGCGCGACTGAACAATGGTTTGCTTCAGTTGAAGGTTTCCGAGATCAAGCATTGAAAGCGATCGCACAAGTGAATTGGATTCCAGCCCAAGGAGAAAATCGCATTACATCCATGGTGGCAGAGCGATCGGATTGGTGTATCTCACGTCAGCGTAGTTGGGGCGTTCCGATTCCGGTGTTTTATGACGAGGAAACCGGAGAACCCTTGCTGAACGAAGAAACGATCGCGCATGTGCAAGCGATCATTGCTGAGAAAGGTTCGGATGCCTGGTGGGAACTGTCGATCGAGGAACTCTTACCCGAAAAGTACCACGGTAAGCAGTACCGCAAAGGGACAGACACAATGGATGTTTGGTTTGATTCGGGATCATCTTGGGCAGCGGTTTTAGAACAGCGATCGGAGCTACGTTATCCAGCGGATATCTATCTCGAAGGTTCTGATCAACATCGCGGCTGGTTTCAATCGAGCTTATTGACCAGCGTGGCAACACAGGGACAAGCGCCTTACAAAACCGTGTTGACGCACGGCTTCACTTTAGATGAACAAGGACGCAAACAAAGTAAGTCACTTGGTAACGTTGTTGATCCGATGATTGTGATCGAAGGCGGTAAAAACCAACAGCAAGAGCCGCCTTACGGTGCGGATATCTTACGATTGTGGGTATCATCGGTCGATTACACCAATGATGTTCCGATCGGTAAAAACATCCTCAAACAGATGTCGGATGTGTATCGCAAGATCCGCAACACCGCACGATTCTTACTAGGAAACTTACACGACTTTGATCCAGCAAAAGATGCCGTTGCTTATGATCAGCTGCCGGAACTCGATCGCTACATGCTACACCGCGTGACCGAAGTATTCGACGAGATTCAAGATTCGTTTGAAACCTATCAATTTTTCCGCTTTTTCCAAACCGTGCAGAACTTTTGTGCAGTCGATTTGTCGAACTTCTATCTCGACGTTGCGAAAGATCGACTTTACATCAGTTCGCTCGATGCGGAGCGTCGTCGCAGTTGTCAGACGGTTCTCGCGATCGCGCTTGAAAACTTAGCAAAATCGATCGCGCCTGTTCTGTCACACATGGCAGAAGACATCTGGCAGTATTTACCCTACAGAACGCCTTACAAATCGGTGTTTGAGTCCGGTTGGGTGAAGCTTGAAGAACAATGGCGCAATCCAGAGTTAGCAAAACAATGGGAACATCTACGGGAACTTCGTGGAGAAGCGAATAAAGTGCTGGAACAAGCACGCGCGGCGAAAGCGATCGGGTCTTCACTTGAAGCAAAATTACTGTTGTTTATTGCTGATGCAGAATTGCGATCGCAGCTTGAAGCGTTGAATCCTGCTGATAGTTTGAGCGGAAATCATGTCGATGAACTGCGCTATCTGTTTATCACCTCACAAGTTGAACTCTTGGATTTAAGCGATCGGTTAATTGACGCAAAATACACCACTCAAGCGGAAGCATTGGGAATTAGTGTAGTGGATGCTGAGGGCGAAAAGTGCGATCGTTGCTGGAACTATTCAACTCATGTGGGTGAATCAAAAGAACATCCTTTGTTGTGCGAACGATGTGTTTCTGCGATCGAGGGACAGTTCTAAGCAAGCACCGCGCAGGGATAAATTTGTCCGATTCATATGGAATAGGTTGCGATATCATTCCAAGTTCACGATCGATCTATTAATCCTGCGCGATATGCTGCAACGATGCCCAATGTGCACCTGAGCGAAGACGCTTAGCGGATTTCTAATCGTATCTACCAATCCTTCATCTTTTTGGTTAGTTCAAATTGCTTTGCTAAAATCGAACCCTTGAACTGAGTCAGCTCAAGGGTTCAAATCGTTAAGGTATGGGCGATACTGGATTTGAACCAGTGACCCCATCCGTGTGAAGGATGTGCGCTACCACTGTGCTAATCGCCCTAATACCATCAACTGTACCATAAATCGCGTCAGGATAAACAAACTTGATCAACCGGAATCAAGTTTTGCAAATTTGTTCGTCCCCAGCTTGACACGCAAGATAAAACACAATATAGTACCAACGTACTAGAGCATTTGTATTGCCCTTATCTTGTTGAGGAAAACGCCATGAACGGATTAGGCACTCGCAGCAGACCTCGGAAGGACTCAATCGGAACCGCTACTCATCGCACGATCGCGCTTGATGCCGGAAACTATGACCTCAAGTTTTGGAACGGCGCAGGACATCCAAGAGCGATTCGATCGGTAAGATTTCAACTGCCTCAAGGACGTGATCCGGTACGTTATTCCGACCAATCGCCGCTGATCGAGCTGCCTGATGGAACCCGCTATCATTTTGGCACACAAGCGTACAAATATCGCCGCCAACAGCAAACCGTGGTGGAAAACAAGGTAGATTTGGCAAGATTGCATTTGTATGCGTGTTTGGAGCCAGAGCGAGATGAAGAACTCAGTCAGTTTCCGCTGCACGTTTTTGCGTCCACACCTGATCCGAGCCGCAACGCGGATGCAATCAAATCGCAACTGATGGGAATGCACGAATTTAAACGCAATGGGACTCCGTATCGAATCACCGTTGAGAATGTTGAAGTGGAGCGAGAAGGAATTGGTTCGTATCGCTATGCTCAACAGCTAGGACTTATTCCTGATAGCGGTTATACGATCGTTGTCGACATTGGTGGCGGAACCTGGTTGAGTCGCTTGATCGACGCTGAAGGTGATGTCATTGATGAGAATGTCATGGATCGGGGTGGATCGTATGAGCTTGCGACTGCGATTAGTTTCGATCGACGTTTAATCGATGGATTGGGAACCACGATTGATCCTGCAATCGTGATGGATGGCTTTAAATCGGGTCATGCTTATGCCGATACCGGATTGTCCTGGTCGCTGTGGCTTGAAGAGTATCTTGATCCTTGGTTTAAGGGAATTTTTCAAACGATTAAGGCACAGTACACGCCGTATATGCCGCGTGTAACTCGATTTCTCGTGACGGGTGGAAGTTCACACTTGATCTCAGAACGGTTAGCGGGGCGGAAATTGTTTGCCGTCATGCCTGATCCGCAGTTTGCCAATGTGCGAGGATTATTCCCGATCGCTGAAGGGTGGCAGCTATGTATGACAACAAAGTGAGACTGAGCAAAGATGTGATCGAAAAGGCGGAACTGATTGCAGCAGAATGGGGATTGAAAAATGCGCGGGCTGCGATCGAAGCAGTGTTTCGCAAGTATGCGGATGATTATCTGTATGGACGATTGCAGGGAACTTCTGGGATTGTGCGATCGCAACCTGTGATCGAAGTCGATCGCGATAGTCAAGCCGTGCCGTGTGAAGCGATCGACGAACTCGATGATCTGCTCGGATTGTAGCGATATTGGTAGAGACGTTCTGAGTTGGAACGTCTCTTATCGATCGAAAATTACATATTCGCCAATGCAGGTTCACGCATTAATAATGGAATTTCATCCGTTGCCGTTGTGCCATACACCTCACAAGAGTTGTTCGGGCTTTCGATTAATTTGACTTTGTACAACTGCGCGCCAATTTGACGAATCGGATCTTCGAGTAGATCACGAATGTGAACCGCAATGTTTTCTGCCGTAGGTACAACCTTCTCAAAATACGGAATATCTTTATTTAAGAAAGTGTGATCGAATGGTTCTACTACGTAATCATCGACAGCTTTCTGAAATGCAACTAAATCTGCAATCATTCCGGTTCGCGGATCGATCTCGCCTTTGACGGTGACTTCGAGATGATAGTTGTGTCCATGTCCATTTGGACGAGCGCATTTGCCGTAAATTTCGCAGTTTTTCTCGAAGCTCAAGTCAGGACGAGCGAGACGATGAGCGGCGCTAAAGTGGGTACTGATAGTGAGGTAGGCTTCCATGTTGTTTCCTAGATAATCTGCCCAAAGTTCCGGATGTTCGTAGAGTCGAATTTTGACGATCGGTAAGTGTGGTGCAAGCCGATGCCAGATCGATCGCGCAATCTGTTCGGTTGTGGGAAGGGTTTGCTGGAACTCTGCCCAAGCATCATTTAGAAAGGAAAAATCAAGCTGGCTGGTAACTTCGCGCTTGATCACGTGCTTCACGTCGGACAGGTTGAGCACCATACCGTATTCGTCTAGCTCTCCGAGCATCGAGACATACAGCACGTAATTATGTCCATGTCCGGGCGATCGAGTACATGCCCCAAATCGCTCGACGTTTTCCGCCTCGCTCAGTTCTGGCAAATAGTACCGATGGCTTGCCGAAAACTGGGCACGGCGATCGATGATACATTTCATAGGTAGGTTAGGAGTTTAAAAAACTTCACACTATCTTTAGGATACGATGCCCCCGTAGGAATGGGTTTAAATTTGTGGCGCGTTCAGAATTTGAGCAACGGTTTGATCAAATGCGGTGGCGATCGTTGATTGAACTTTTTCGTCGCCTCGAAAAATTTGATCTTCGTACTGTCCGTTCACCCACGTACAGATTGTGATTTGCTGATCTTCTGGATCAACAATCCAATATTCAGAGATGCAGCGGGCGGCATATTCTGTGCGCTTGTGGCGGTAGTCTCGATCTCGATTTGTGGTTCCCGGTGAGACGACTTCAACCACGATCGCGGGCGGCGGCATCTCGTGAGTGATCGTCGATCGAGTCTTGCCAACCAGAGCCGCGTAGGATTCATTCGTATGCACAATCAGATCAGGAAGCCGTGTTCTTGCTCGTCTACCAGAAACTTCAATTTCAGTTCCCCAAACGATTAAATCTGCTGGAATTCGCTTGATTAGTTCTAGAAAAATCCTTCTTGCGATCGCGATATTCTGTGGCGCTTCTGGGGGCATTTCGATCAATTCTCCATCCACAAGTTCGTATCGCGTATCTGTGCCATCGTCGTAAGCCAGATACTCTTCAAGAGTGAGCCGTGTTGTTTGAGATCGAATCTGAGTCATGAAAATCACGTGCATCGATCGGAGTAGGTTTATTCTATCGCAGCAGTTCGGCGACTTTCCGAAGCTGAGCAAATGGCGGGAGTTCGGCGGAAGCATTGAGAAGAGTGACGATCGCGCTTTCGATAAAAGGCTAGAGCGATGCGGATTTGGCACTTTTGAGCAATCAAGCAGCACTGCAAGCGATCGGTATCATTGATCGCAAGGCATGACCAATGCGACAGATTTACGGAAGAGGATTTCTCGATCGCTTACGAAACCTTGCTGAGCCAGCAGCGTTAGGGTGCAGTATTGCGAATGATGACTTCAACTCGACGATTTTTCTGGCGACCTTCAGGATCGTCCGAGCCGTCGGGTTTCGTGTTGGGCGCGATCGGTTGAGTTTTGCCCAGTCCTTTCGGAGTTAAGCGATCGCCATTCACCTGAAAGTTCTGCACCAAATAAGCTTCAACCGCTTTGGCGCGGCGTTCTGATAGATCCTGATTATATTGATCACTGCCTTTGCTATCGGTATGTCCGCGAATCTCGGTTGGTGAATTCTGGTAGGTTTTCAACAAGACGCTGAGTTTTTGTAAGGTCGGTTTGGCGTTCGGTCGAATTTCTGCTTTGTCAAAATCGAACAAAATGTTTTCTGGTAGATTTACCTTCAATCCCTCGGAAGTTCTTTGAGCTTGCAAATCGGTGATGGCTTGCTGAACTGCGATCGTCGTTGTACTCGTCGGTGTCGTTGAACCCGATTCGAGGCGCGTTGGTTCGATCGTCGTTGGAGCCTCTAAACGAGTGACAGCAGCGGGTTCAGACTGTAATGTAGTGGTTGCAGGAGGAGCATCGATCGTGCGACACGACGCTAGACTAAGACTGCTTAAGCTCAACACGACTGCAAACCACTTCATTTCGCGCCTCCTTGAAGTGGAACATTAAACACCAGTTTTGGCGTAACACTAAAGTTGGCATCACTTCCAAATTTCTTGTTCGTTGTAATTGTGAGCGAAGAAGTGTTCGGTGCAAGTCGTCCTTTGAAAACAAATTGTCCTTTCAACGTTGTCCTAGGTGCGATGTTAATCTCTGCGTTTTCGGGCGGAGCCGCTAAATTATACTGATTACCGAAATTATCTGTAATCACAAAATCATCAGCGCCATTAAGTTTAATCGGTTCTTTGTAGCCGTTGGTAACGGCAAGGTTTGCAGCAATATTGTCTTCGCCAAAGGTGAGTTGAGTCAGACGGGCTGTAGAACCATTTGGATGATTGACTTGGAGATTGACAGAGGGTGCAGCAGGTAGAGCTTCTGTTGCAGCGGGACTAGAGATCGGAGATTGGGAAGGAGAGGCTGGAGCTATGGTGGTTGGGGCATTTGCGATCGCTGAGGTTGTCGGCGCGGTTGCTTGTTTTTGGGTGAAGAAGTAGAAGATGCCACCCGCGATCGCCATGACTGCGACACCGAGTAGAAATGGGATAAATCCGCCAGAGGACCGTTTTTGATCAGCCATACTTTAGATTGAACTCGCTGCATTTACTATACAAAACGGAACTTTTCTTTCAGGACTACATGATATTACTTATCAAAATTGCGTTGTTGAACAATCACGCCCTATTTAGTCTCAGTATGATTACCGGATTTTGCAATTTAAGAATTTTCAGTCTTTGGGTTCGACAAGCTCTTTCGATCGAGGGAATTTTACACATCGCGATCGAGTTATTGTCAAGACCAGAAGTGAATTCAGAGTAAAGGTTATGTCAAATCATCCAGATCCCGCATCTCCAGCATCGGCAGAACCGGGAAGAGGCGCAGCAGGAAATGATCACTGGGCAGTGCAAACCGCGCAGCCTACCAACGTTAACGCTCCTGACGAGCGCATTCCATCCGGTGTCAATGTTGAAGAAAACATTCATAATCTTGAAGCCGCAGTTGAATCAGAAGCTGATACAGATCTGAAGACAACCGACGGCTACGTCATTACTGAGTCCGGTCAAATTAATAATTTCGCAGTCGAACCGCCAATGTATTACGAAGACAACAACGGCGAGCGGGTTGATTTACCCAGCTAGTGATTGAAGCAATGACGGAAGTGATTCACTTCCGTCATTTTCGTTTGGTCGATCTTCGTTTGATCGATCGCGCTTTCTCGTTTTGTTTTGCTCTCGATTCGAGTGTAAATTCAGGAATATCTCGAAGCTCCGTTTCTTCTAAGTTGTATTGCTCACAAACCAAGCTGAGCCGAACACTCGAACTCGCTACCGCATTCACCGAGTGAGTCAGATCGCCTTGAAAAAATAATAATTGATTCGGTTGTGGCGCGATTTTGCCGACTTGATGTTTGTGCGATCGCAAAACCAGTTCGCCACCGACTAAATCACTCGGTACAGTCACATAAAGAACGCTTACGAACAAGGGTGGATCGATCGTTTTGCAGTAAGACCGTAAGGATCGATCGACATGCGGATCAACTCGCGATCCAGACTGCAATAATAATGGGTTGAGATAAAAAGCATTGCATTCTGGCTGTAATGCTCGATCGAGATAAAGCTTGAAATAAGGAAATCGGCTTGTAACGGTGTTAATGTGCGATCGACGAAATACGATCGAAAACCCTTTCGTTCCCACAAAGTCCCGATTGAGGTTGTTCACCCCGAAATAAGGACAGGCGAAGATTTGTCCTTGCAGTTCGCTTAAATATTGGGCAGAAAAGGCTTGAGATTGCTGGCGATAGTATGACAAAGCAGCACAGATTGATCAAGAGTTCTCTTTTATCCTATTGCATATTAGTTCTGTCCTTTGCCCAAGAGCTTCATAAATTGTCTTATTGCGACGCATTAGAATAAGTGGCTTATTGAACTGATGTTTGGGGAGCGTTGATCGCTATTGATCAACGCTCCCAGCTATTCTTTATGCGCCAACCGCTTCTTTTGCCGCGTAAAGCACTTCTGCCGTGATTTGGGTGATATTGCGATCGCGAGCAAACTTCTCAGTATTGCGCTTCACTTTACCCCGCACAAAGCCTGGAATCCGGTTCAGTTCCGTTAGTCCGTCTTTGCTCCAGCTTAGATCCGACTCTGCCGACACCGATTTGGTAATCACTTCTTTCGTATCGTGACCGCCAAAGATCTCAAGCAAGTGATCTTCCATTCCCAGCGTGAACGAGTTGTAAATCAAATCCACGATTTGATTGCTGCCTTCGTAACCCAAGAATGGCTTATATCCGACCGGGAAGTTCTGAATGTGAATCGGAGCCGCAATTACACCGCAAGGAATATCCAGCCGCTTCCCGACGTGGCGTTCCATCTGGGTTCCAAAGATTGCAGCAGGTTCAAGACGCGCGATCGCATCTGCAATTTGTCCGTGATCTTCGCTGATCAAGATATCATCGCAGTATTCGCTTACTTGATTCTTAAACCATTCCGCATCGTACTTACAATACGTTCCTGCCAGCAAGACATGAATTCCCATCTCGCGCGCAAGAATTTTGGTAATTGCAGCAGCGTGTGTGCTATCCCCAAAGACAACTGCTTTTTTGCCTGTGAGATTTTGGCAATCAATCGATCGAGAAAACCAAGCCGCCTGTGAAACATGGCGCGTTTGCTGATCGATGAACGATTCGTAATCGACTGCTGCACCTTGCTCGTTGATCACTTGCTGAATCTTGCGAATACAACGCGCAGTTTCAACAATCCCCATCGGTGTAATGTCTACGTAGGGCGTTCCAAATTCTTGTTTGAGATATTCAGCCGTCAGCACACCTGTCTCATGATAAGGCACTAGGTTGAACCAAGCGCGGGGCAGGGTTTTGAGTTGGTGTACGCTTGCGCCTTGAGGCACGATCACATTCACTTCGATGCCCAAATCAGACATCAATTTCTTCAGTTCAGTCGCGTCGTGATTGTGATGAAAGCCGAGCGTCGTCATGCCAAAGATGTTTACTGAAGGCTTTTCGGTTTTCTCCGTGACCAAATCACCTTTTTTGCGCGCTTTTGCAATGTAGAACTGCACAATCTGTTGCAATGTGCGATCGGCGGCTTGCAGTTCATTCACCCGATAGTGATTCACATCGGCTAACATTACATCCCCTTTGGCTTCAAGCTGCGCCCGCTCCACAAAGTTCTGCAAGTCTTCCTGCAAAATGCTCGATGTGCAGGTAGGCGTTAAGACGATCAGATCGGGGTGTTCTTCGCTATCTTTGCGCGTGATGTTATCAACGACTTTTTCTTGAGATCCGCGTGCGAGAACATTACGATCGACCACACTCGTTGTAACGG
Source organism: uncultured Leptolyngbya sp. (assembly GCA_964242045.1). Lineage (GTDB taxonomy): Bacteria > Cyanobacteriota > Cyanobacteriia > Leptolyngbyales > Leptolyngbyaceae > Leptolyngbya. The sequence continues at coordinate 25,698 of CAXTDB010000024.1, forward strand.
GCGTGTAATCGCGTTCGCGCTCTAACATCGATCGCATGACGTTGAAATAGTCATCTCCAATCGGCGCGTGCATGATCGCATGAACATTTTTAAAAGAACTGGCGATGCGGAGTGTGCCAATGTGCGCGGGACCTGCATACATCCAGTAAGCTAATTTCATATCGGGTATCTCCCTTATCGTGCAGTAAAGGGTTTGAGACTGCTTTAGCATTGTCGCAAAGTTACCGATCGCATTAGCGCTTGCTTTGTGATGTGTTACGCGGCTGTACAAAAGTTTAAAGAGCGATAAGGCTTGCGTAGACGAGCGATCAAGCAAATTAACGCGATCGCAGCCAAAACGATTCTTAATACAATGCAGTAAATCGATACAAGGAAGATTCGCTCAGTCATCTTGCCTACACTTTTTTTGAGCGAGACGAGTATTTCTTTAAGCAGCGCATTGTGGTCGATCCCGTGCTATCCGTCTGGTGCTGTTCGTTTAGTATTTGCGCCCGATCCGATGGATAGTTTTTCTGTCGAAAATTTCCAGACTACTG
>CAXTDB010000025.1:0-26106 GCA_964242045.1 uncultured Leptolyngbya sp.
TGGCGGTCGGTTCTATCAAGATGTTGCCGCTTATGGTCATTTTGGTCGTCCCGATTTGGAGCTGCCTTGGGAGCAAACCGATAAAGCTGCTTTATTAAAGGAAGCGGCTTTGTCTGCGACCGCTGTCAGCTAAAACGGTTTTGATGTTTGCCCTCAGTGAGATCATTCTTCTGGGGGCAATTTTTATATATCGAGTTAAATATCTGGTTAAGATTGGGCGATAAAACGGCATTTACGATCGCTGTGTAGTTTCTTTGAAGGATTTCTTCCTCTAAAATAAGGGCGGAATTGCAGCGTCGTATCATTCAAACTTATGAGAATTCTTGCCCTCGTTCCTGGTGGAATAGGCGATCAAATCCTATTTTTTCCGACGTTAGACGATCTAAAAGCGACTTACCCGGATGCTCAAATTGATGTGGTGGTTGAGCCAAGAGCGCAGTCAGCTTATCGCATTTCTAAGTCGGTTAGCGATACGATTCTGTTTGATTTCAAAGGTAGGAATAGCTTGTCAGACTGGAGCAATCTACTGGGTGTGTTGCGCGATCGAGAATACGATATTGCCCTTTCACTCGGTCAACGCTGGGGAATCGGCTTTCTTCTCTGGCTAAGCGGAATTTCGACTCGGATCGGATATGCCAGCGGTGCAGCAGCTAAAAGGTTGTTTACCAAAACGGTTCCGCTGAATTCTGACCAATACGCAGCGGCGATGTATCACGACTTGTTGAAAGGGTTGGGGATTAATCGATCGATGACCGAAGTCGCAATTAGTGTTCCAGCAAAAGATCTTGAATGGTCAGACGCAGAACGAAAACGGCTCGGACTACAAGATGGCGGATACGTTTTGATTTATCCCGGTGCAAGTCAACTTTCTCAAAACAAAGAAATCGACAAGGTTTACCCTGCTCAAAACTGGCAAAAAATCATCCAGGACTTTCAGCAAAAACAGCCAGATCTACCGATCGTGCTGCTAAAAGGCGAAGAAGACGCAGCGATCGTATCTGAACTGGTGGTGCTGTGTCCCGGAATCAAAGTTACTGCACCCGAAAACATTGGACAAATGGTTGCAATGATTGCAGGAGCAAGCTTAATGCTATGTACCGATAGCGCACCGATGCAGATTGCGATCGCGGCTCAAACGTTCACGCTAGCACTATTTGGTGCAACTAATCCAGAGAAAGCCTTGCCGAAAAGCGATCGGGTCACAGGCATCAAATCCCCAACTGGAAAAATGGCGGATATTTCGCCGCAGATGGTACTCGATCGCGTTTGGGGCGCTTAGTAGTCGCCGCCCGCAGAAATTCCGCTGCCGTAAACTTCTGCGTTTTGGATATTGATGCCGTTAAGAATTGCGCCCAATGTTTCAGCGTTGTAGAGACGTGCAGCGGATAAATTGGCATCGGTTAGATTTGCCCGATCGAGCGTTGCATTGGTCAGATAGGCAGCAGTGAGATTGGCGTTTTTCAAATTTGCGCCTGTCAAATCTGCGCCTTCTAGATTAGCACCTGTCAAATTTGCACCCTCTAGATTAGCGTTCCGCAGATCCGCACCCAGAACGCGAATTTCTTTTAAGTTTGCGCCTGCGAGATTGCACCCGGAACATTCTCCAGTACTCAGCAGTCGTTGGACGTGCTGAGGATTTTCGGCTTGGCTAGGAGTTGCGATCGACATCACAGCGAAACAAGCAAGCATAATTCCAGCTTTTGCAAACATAAAAATATCCTCCAAAAATATCAGTGGAGCGGCTCTATAGAGTTAAACAGTCATGTGAATAACTCCAATCGTATGAAATGCAATTCCAGAAAACCTCGTTCTCTGGATATCATTCGATCGAGAGAATGGCGAAACTGAAGCGATCGAGATTCGGTCATTCAAGCCGCAATAAATTCTAAGTTTTATTGACCTGAGAATTTATGCTTACCTCTATTTTGACAAACTTTCTTAGTGGTGGCAGAAATTCTCAACTTTCCATCACAATCGATCAAAGGGATAAAGTGCAGTTAAAACCACACCGTATGACTCATAAATTTGATAAAATTTAACATCACTAAAACTAATATGACGCTCAGCGGTTAGGAGATCTCATGACCGGATTTATCCGAGGATTGTTTTCAAAATTGAAGTCAGGAGATGAGGCAGCAAAGCCCGCTCCGGTAGAACGCCCAAAGCAAGAGAAAGCAGAGCGCCCCAAAAAAGAGAAAGCGGAGCGTCCCAAAAAAGAGAGTGTTGCTTACTATCTAGAATCGAGTGACGCACAAACGTTTGGCAATCTGGAGTATATGCAAACCTCCAAAAAGATTCGCCGCACGTTTCCTAAAACCGCAGGTAGTGAAGAAGAGATCGAATACATTCAAGAGCTTTCAGCGATGGGTCGCGTGGTTCCAGGCAAAGCTAAAGTGGAAATTATTGATCCAAAGGCTGAATCTCAACCAACTCAAAATTCATCAACCGATACTACGGCGGCTCAACGTCGAAAAGCTGGATCAGATATGGATATGTTCCGCAAAATGGCGAAAGATATTCGCAAGTAGTTGATCCTCTGATCATTTTGAAGTCTCCAGTTTGCTTGAGAAATTGGAGACTTTTCTTGTTTGGCGATCGCAGTTTTCCTGGTAGATTGAGCGATATACACCGCTTCGAGGCAGGGAACATGCAGCCAAAAATCATTGTTTTAGATGATGACCCAACTGGGTCGCAAACGGTGCATAGTTGCTTGCTTCTCATGCAGTGGGACGTAGAAACTTTAAGAGTAGGATTACGCGATCAAGCTCCAATTTTCTTTGTTTTGACAAATACGCGATCGCTGACTCCCGAAGCTGCGAAATTGGTCACTCAAGAAGTTTGCCGCAATTTGAAAGACGCGATCGCTCAAGAATCGATTCAAGATTTTCTTGTCGTCAGTCGATCGGATTCAACGCTAAGAGGACATTACCCGATCGAAACCGATGCGATCGCAGAAGAACTCGGTTCGTTTGATGCTCATTTCCTCGTTCCCGCATTTTTTGAAGGCGGACGAACCACGCGCGACAGTGTGCATTATCTCAAGGTCAACGGCGTTGATACTCCGGTTCACGAAACTGAGTTTGCAAAGGATTCGGTGTTTGGGTATCAGCATAGTTATCTACCAGATTATGTTGAAGAGAAAACGCAAGGTCGAATTCATGCGGATCAAGTCGAGCGATTTCTGCTGGCGGATTTGCGATCGGGAATTCAGTCAAGATTAGAAAATTTACACAATAATCAATGCTGTGTGGTTGATGCAGAAACACAATCAGATATGGATCGATTTGCATCGGATGTATTAATTGTGGCATCGGAAGGAAAACGCTTTTTATTTCGCAGTGCGGCGAGTTTATTAACATCTTTGGCGAACTTGGGAGCGCAACCGATCGCACAAGCAGAAATGGCGCGCTATGTTCGTGAAGGTAAGCCCGGAGCGATTATTGTTGGCTCGCATGTAAAGAAAACAACCGAACAGCTACAGAAATTACTCGAAGCACCGGGAACTGTTGGAGTCGAAATCGAAGTTGGTCAATTAGCTCGATCGAATGAAGCTCACGATCGTTTGTTAAACAGCGCAATAGAAAAAATTAACGAAATTCACAATGCTGGAAAAACGCCTGTAGTTTATACCAGTCGACAAGAATTGACGTTTGAAGATACTCAAACTCGCTTAAATTTCGGTGAGTCCGTCTCAATCCTACTGATGGACATTCTGCGCCATCTTCCTCCTGATATCGGTTTTCTAATCAGCAAAGGTGGCATTACTTCAAACGATACCCTCAGTAAAGGATTAGCGCTGAGAACTGCACGACTCTTAGGACAAGTTTTAGCAGGCGTTTCGATGGTCAGAACCGCAGAAGATCATCCGCAGTTTCCCAATTTACCCGTCGTTTTATTCCCTGGAAACGTCGGCGATGAAACCGCATTAGCAACCGTTTATCAGCGCTTAAATCAACACATCTAACCACATGGAACGCATCGGATTTATCGGACTTGGCATCATGGGAAAGCCAATGGTGCAGAACTTACTAAAAGCTGGCTATGGTGTGACGGTGTTTAATCGATCGACCAATGCGATCGCGGATCTCACCACCCAAGGCGCAACTCCCGCAACCTCACCGAAACAAGTCGCTGAACAATCCGATATTGTAATCACCTGTCTTCCCGATTCTCCCGATGTCGAGTCGGTGGTTTTAGGACAGAACGGAATTTTAGAAGGATCGCGATCGGGAATGGTATTGATCGATATGTCTACGATCGCGCCTGCCACTTCCAAAAAAATCTACTCGGAACTTCAAGCACAGGGTATTCAAGCGCTCGATGCTCCAGTGTCAGGGGGCGATATTGGTGCACAGCAAGGAACGCTATCGATCATGGTGGGTGGAGAGAAATCGGCATTCGATCGAGCGTTACCCGTTTTGCAAGCAATGGGAAAAAACATTGTTCATATCGGTGAAGCGGGAGCCGGACAAGTCACAAAAGCCTGCAATCAAATCGTAGTTGCAATGACGGTTCAAGCAGTGGCAGAGGCGTTAACGCTGGCAAAAAAATCAGGGGTTGATCCAGCAAAAGTGCGAGATGCGTTACTCGGTGGATTTGCTCAAAGTCGCGTATTAGAAGTTCATGGTCAGCGAATTTTAGACGGCAGCTTTCAGCCTGGATTTAAGCTGGATTTGCATCGTAAAGACATGAATATTGTGTTGCAGACTGGGCGAGAAGTCGGAGTGCCTTTGCTGGGTAGTAGTCAAGTAACCATGTTGATGGATTCGCTAATTGCTCAAGGGAAAGGAAATCTTGATAATGCTGCGATCGCGCTGCTGTATGAACTGCTGTCAAACCCGCTTTAAATCAACGTGAGTTCGACGAGCAAGGTCGCGCAAAAGGGAAGCTGAGACTATGGTTGAAAGAGATGTAACTTCTTTCGAGCCTCAGCGATGGAACCGATCGGATCGCGCTGGATGCGACGGTAATATCTATCGAGTCGGTCAACGACCAACTGAAGAACCTTTGTCAGATCGAACATTCGCGCCATCGCAGTGGCTGGAACTTCCTCGTCAATCTGCTGGCAGGGCTGATTGCCTACACCTACCCGCCCAAGCTACCCTCGCTCGACTTGCAGCCGAAGCGCTGACCTGCTTTGCCTCCTGCCATTTTCTAATCTGTCGAACTCACGTCAAGAAAGGGAGGAAATGGACTGCCAAACGTTATTGGCTCATTGACAAAGGTGAGGGATGGAGATTCAGCGATGGAGAGCTTAAGCTTCTACGTCATGCTGAAACACCCATTCACCGCCACATCAAAGTCAAAGGCACAGCGTCCCCCTACGATGGGAACTGGACTTATTGGAGCAAACCTGAAATTCATCATCTTGATGGCAATCATCGCAATACCAAAATGGAAAATTTGGCAGCCATCGCGTCACTGTCACGACCGGATACACGGTGGGAATGGCAGTCTTACAACTCGGCTTAGTACCTATCTCAAGGGTCAGTCTGGAGAGGAGCCGGATGAGCGGAAACTCTCACGTCCGGTTCTGAAGCCGAGCATGGGGGGCGACCTCCATGCTTAGGTTAAAGGAAGAGCGGCGACTCTCCAGTAAACTGAGAAGAGAACATTCAAAGGATAGGTTTGTGATTCGAGTTGGATTGATAGGAACAGGGTACGCCGCGAAACTGAGAGCCGAAGCGGTGAATCAAGACGATCGCGCCACATTAGTCGGTGTGGTAGGACATCAACCTGATAAAACCGCAGAATTCGCCCAGACTCATCAGACTCAAGCGTTCCAAGCGGGGTCAGAACTGATTAATGCAGTTGATCTCGTGATCATTTGCGGTGTGAACTCAGAACATAGCGCGATCGTGGAATCTGCCCTCGAATCCGGAAAGCATGTAGTTGTCGAATATCCTTTAGCGATCGATCTTCAGTCTGCTACCAGAGTCGTTGAACTTGCCCGCGCTGGAAATCGCTTGCTTCACGTCGAACACATTGAGATTTTGGGCGGAGTACATCAAGCGTTTTTGCGATCGCTGTCTCAAGTTGGAACACCCTTCTACGCTCGTTACGCCACGATTACGCCCCAAAGTCCTGCCCCTGCAAAATGGACATACCAGCCCTCATTGTTCGGCTTTCCCTTAGTCGGAGCATTATCGCGACTGCATCGATTAATTCATGTGTTTGGGCAAGTTGAATCAGTCAGCTGTCAGAATCGCTACTGGAACGAAGAACGCGATCGCTACACAGGTTGTTTATGCAAGGCGCAATTGCAGTTCAGAAACGGTGTGATTGCTGATGTAGTGTATGGCAAGGGCGAAACGGTTTGGACATCCGAACGCAAATTAGAAGTCCAAGGCGATCGAGGAGCCTTGATCTTTGATGGCGATCAAGGAGCATTAATTAATTCAGAAGGAGCAAGCGCGATCGAGGTCGGTGCAAGACGCGGACTGTTTACGAAAGATACCAGTGCGGTTTTAGATTATTTGCTGAATGGAACGCCGCTTTATGTTCAACCCGAAGAGAGCTTGTATACATTGAAAATTGCGATCGCGGCTCAGCGATCGGCAGAACAACGACAAACAGTGATAATTGAATAAATGCCGACCAGGAGGCACACATGGCTCAACAAGTTCGGTGGACAACTTCAGATCTTGAACTCCTACCGGAAAGTAGCAATCGGTATGAAATTATTGATGGAGACCTGTACGTGACGAGAGCGCCAAACTGGAGACATCAAACCGCGATCACGAACACAGCAGCGGAATTGAGAGAATGGTCAATTTCGTCTCAGTTAGGCATTGCGATTCCGATGCCTGGAATTATTTTTAGTGATGCCGACAATGTGATCCCGGATTTAATTTGGATTAGTCACGATCGTCTGGCTCTGATCGAAGATGAAGCGGGTCATTTCACCGCTGCACCTGAATTGATTGTCGAAGTTCTATCATTCGGCAAAGAGAATGAAAAGCGCAGTTGCCTTCGGCACGGCTTTGCCGAGCGTGAAACCAAATTGAAGCTTTACTCTACGCGAGGAGTTCAAGAATATTGGATTCTAAACTGGCAGCTTCAACAAGCAGAAATTTATCGTCGTGAGCAAGCTGTTTTAAGTCTATTTGCCACACTCAACGCATCAGACAGGCTCACATCGCCGCTGCTACCTGAATTTAGCTGTCTTGTTTCGCGGTTCTTTCTCTAATCTTCTTCACAAATCTCAATTCTTCATTCGCATCGTCTCTCGCGCTGAATCCTTTAAGATAAATATCTGACTTACGATTATCATCCTGTCGTGATTCTCAGACTCAATCCTCAGCATCTTGTGAGCATTCGTGTTCATGCCGAGCGCACCTATCCAGATGAGTGCTGCGGCTTGCTGTTGGGCAAGAGTGACCCCACTGGGAAAACCGTCATGGACGTGAAAGCAACGAACAATGGATGGAGCAGCGAAGCGAGCGATCTGACCCAAAAGCGTCGGTATGAAATTGCACCCCAAGAAATGTTGGCAGCAATGAAAGAAGCTCGATCGCGTCATCTCGATATTATCGGGATTTATCACTCGCATCCGGATCAGCCCGCTGTGCCTTCAGAATGCGATCGCGCTGCCGCATGGTCACATTACAGTTATGCGATCGTGTCGGTGTCTGAAGGTCGATCGGTGGATGTTCGCTGCTGGAGCCTCGACGATCAGCAGGTTTTCCAAGCGGAAGATCTTGTGATCACCTGAAGGAACGCCCCAAATTCGAGCAAGCACGTACCCGTGTAGCAAAGCGATCGAATTGATTTTGTCAACTTGTTCAGCAACGCACCATGCTAAACCCAAATCTGGATGAAATCCAGTTAACGAATGATGATTACGCCCGATATTCTCGGCATATTATTTTGCCGGAAGTCGGACTCGATGGACAGAAAAAACTCAAAGCAGCAAGCGTTCTCTGTGTGGGAACAGGCGGACTGGGATCACCGCTATTGCTGTATTTAGCGGCAGCCGGAATCGGTCGGATTGGCATTGTCGATTTTGATGTAGTCGATAGTTCTAATCTGCATCGCCAAATTATCCACGGGACTTCCTGGGTTGGTAAGCCCAAGATCGAATCGGCAAAAGTGCGAATTCTTGAGATCAATCCGACTTGCCAAGTGGATTTGTACGAAACGCGACTGAGTTCTGAGAATGCCCTGCAAATTGCTGAACCATATGATCTCGTGATCGACGGAACGGATAATTTTCCAACGCGCTATCTGGTGAATGATGTTTGCGTGTTGTTAAATAAGCCGAATGTATACGGCTCGATTTTCCGATTTGAAGGACAAGCCACCGTCTTTAACTATGAGGGCGGGCCGAACTATCGCGATTTATATCCAGAACCCCCTCCCCCTGGACTCGTGCCTTCTTGTGCCGAGGGCGGTGTATTAGGGGTGCTCTGCGGCATTATTGGCACGATTCAGGCGACTGAATCGGTGAAGATTATTCTCGGACAAGGAAACACACTCAGCGGGCGACTGTTGCTGTACAACGCTTTGGAGATGAAGTTCCGAGAGTTGAAACTGCGACCAAATCCAGTGCGCCCCGTGATTGAGAAGCTAGTGGATTACGAGGAATTTTGTGGAATTCCGCAAGCAAAAGCGGCTGAAGAACAGGAAAAAGCCAATATGCAGGAAATTACTGTGCAAGAATTGAAGCAACTGATCGACAGCGGTGCGATCGGCAAAGAATACGTTCTGCTCGATGTCCGCAATCCCAACGAATACGATATCGCTCAGATTCCCGGTTCTGTTCTAATTCCGCTACCTGACATTGAGAACGGCAGCGGTGTTGAGCAAGTGAAAGACTTGCTGAATGGACACAAGCTAATTGCTCACTGTAAAATGGGCGGTCGATCGGCAAAAGCGATCGGTATTCTCAAATCGGCAGGAATTGACGGGATTAATGTGAAAGGCGGAATTACGGCTTGGAGTCGCGAAGTCGATTCTTCTGTGCCAGAGTATTAAACTGCTTGATTGATCGAGGCAAAGTTAATTGTCTCGATCGAGCTTGCTATCCAAATACAAATCTCGCCGCCCAAAATCCACCTAAAACGATCAGCGCAACCCAATCAAATCGTTTCAAAATCAATTGATGCCACTGAACTCGATGCTGATTTGGACTGGTAAACCCGCGAACCTTCATCGCACTCGCGATCTGTTCCGCCCTCAGCAATAGATTTTGTAACAATCGTTCCGCGATCGATAAACCTATCTGAATTGTGCGGCGAAGCCCCAATTTCTTCCAGTTGATCGCACGAGTGCGAATCGATCGAATTAAATTCTGAAATTCCTCTAGCACTAGCGGAATAAATCGTAACGACAACGTTAACGTTAATGCAATCTCAGTCACGGGAAGATTAAATCGACGCAGCGGACGCATCAAATCTTCTAATCCTGCGGTGACTTCTTCGGGTGCAGTGGTGAGTAAAAATAAATTCGTACTGTAAATCAGTGTGAATAACAAAGTGCTGACTCGGATTGCTAAATCTAGCGATCGACGAGTCACCTGAATCGGACCTCGCTGAAAAACAACATATTGATAGCTTGTGGGTTGTTTTAACTCCGGTCGCTTCAGTTTGTCAGCAAACTCTGTCTGCGCTTTGGGTGTTGGTTGAAATGGATTGTACCAGGGCTTCGGGGGGACGGGTTCCGGGATCGTATTCGGTTGCTGCACAAATGCCAATTCATTTGCAGGCAATCGAGGACGGGGTTCAATGCTCAAGCCATCGGGCGCGATCGCGACTAATGAAAACACATAAATCGCCAGCAACAGCAGCCATCCCATTTGTTGCCGCCATACTCTCAGCGGAATTTGAGCCGCTAAGGTCAGGGCAATCAATACTCCCACTAGGATCAATCGCCATTGTGCGTTCGCCAGAAATGGAGTCGCCAAGAAACTCATTAACCAAGCGAGTTTTACCCGTGGATCGAGTCGGTGCATCCAGGTGATCGGCTGTTCGAGATAAAGACCCAACGGAAGCGATCGCAGTAAATCCATAACCTAAACCTTTGTCGCTCGATTCGGGCTGTTGCCACGTTCGACTTCACGCACTTTTTTACCCCGCCATAGTAGCCGCAGCGGAGTACCTTGAAAACCGAGAGATTCGCGGAATTTACGATCGATATAACGGCGATAGTTGTCGTTAAATAAATGCGGATCGTTGACGAATAGCGCGATCGTCGGCGGTGCAGTACTCACTTGAGTTCCGTAGTAAATTTTTCCTTGTCGCCCTTGGCGGGTGGTGGGTGGAGTATGCCAAGAAAGCGCATCTTCTAGCACTTCATTGATCACAGAAGTTGAAACTCGGCGCTTGTGTTGTTCCGCTGCACGATCGACGAGTTCAAAAATCTTTTCGACGCGCTGACCTGTTTTGGCACTGATAAAGATGGTTTCTGCCCATTCCGTAAAGTGTAGACGATCGCTAATTTGCTGCTCGTATTCATAAATGGTGTGAGAGTCTTTCTCGACAGCATCCCATTTGTTGACAATCACGACACAGCCGCGACCTTCATCATCGATTCGTCCTGCTAACTTTTGATCTTGCTCGGTTACACCATCCAAAGCATCAATCACGAGTAGAACAACATCCGATCGATCGATCGCTTTAAATGCGCGATTGATTCCGAAGAATTCAGGACCGTATTCTACATTCTTTTTCTTGCGAATCCCGGCAGTATCAATCAATCGATAAGTTTTACCATCGCGTTCGACTACCATATCGATCGCGTCTCTTGTCGTACCGGAAATTGGACTGACGATCGAGCGATTTTCGCCAACAAACGCATTCAGCAAGCTTGATTTCCCGACGTTGGGACGACCTGCGATCGCCACTTTAATTTCAGGACTATCCTCGATCTCATCGGTCGGAGGTAGATAATCTACGACTTGATCGAGCAGATCACCTGTTCCGCTACCGTGAATGCTTGAGACTGCATGCGGCTCACCTAGTCCTAACTCCCAAAATTCCGCCGCTTGAATCAATCCTTGGTCGAGCGATTCGCACTTATTCACCGCCAGCACAACGGGAACAGGTTGCTGACGCAGCCATTGAGCAATTTCTTCATCTGCTTGAGTCAATCCCGCCTGTCCATCGACCACGAAAATCGCCGCTTTCGACTCCGACAACGCTGCCATTGCTTGTTCTCGAATCAGCGGCAAAAACTCAGTATCATCATCAAATACAAGTCCACCTGTATCAACGACTTGGAATTCTCGATCGCGCCAAAATGCCCGCTTATACGTACGATCGCGGGTCACACCCGGTTCATCAAACACGATCGCATCCTGCACCTGTGCAAGACGATTGACCAGGGTAGACTTGCCCACATTCGGGCGACCAATAATGGCAACGATCGGCAATGACATAATTTTGGAAAAGGGATTGATTCAAGGCAGCATATCATTGTAGCGCGATCGTTCTACGATTCGGTTTGATGCGATCGACGATTTGCGGTGATGTTGAGCTAGGTTGCGAATGGAGTTGGCAACGAGATCAAGTTCACAGTAGCCGCCTTGCCACTTGAAACAATTTTTCGGTGGAGGGCTGTCCGTATTCTAATAAACTGAGGAGGTATTATCAGTGCGATCGCGATGCTTTCTACCGAAACCGCAGCACAAAAATATGATTGCTTGATTCAACATCTCAAACGCGATCGACTCAATCTTTTGCGCCTTATCCACACGCTTGCAGCAATGACATCACTTGATCGGTTCGAGCAGATCAATCAACTGAAAACCTGGCTCGATAGCTTTCGCCCATTGCCCCCTATCCTAGTTGCCGAACTCAAACAGCAGTACGATGTTCGCCTCACCTACAATTCAAACGCGATCGAAGGCAACACCCTCACCCAAAGCGAAACCGAACTCGTTCTGACCACCGGAATCACTATCGGCGGCAAAACCCTACGCGAACACCTCGAAGTCATCGGACACAAAGACGCGATCGACTACATCGAACAACTCGCCCAACAAACCACCCCAATTCGAGACTGGGAAATCAAACAAATTCACAACCTCATTCTGCGATCGATCTCTCCAGATGAAGCCGGACGATACCGCCAGCTTGATGTTCGAGCCGCCGGAACAGACTATGAGTATCCGCCACACTACTTACTGGAAGAATTAATGTCTGAGTTTGTCGAGTGGTTAAACTCACCGGAGGCGATCGCACTTCATCCCGTCGAATATGCCTCAGAAGCCCATCTCCGCTTTGTCTCCATCCACCCATTTCGAGATGGAAATGGACGCGCCGGAAGATTATTGATGAATTTGCTGCTGTTGAAAACGGGCTACCCGATCGTAATCATCTCGAATCAAGTTCGCAAAGCCTATATCGATGCACTCGTCAAAGCTCAACAAAATCAAGACCCATCTTCGTTTCTGGCTTTGGTTCTAGAAGCAGTGGAGCGATCGCTGATCGAAACGCTCACAATCCTAGCTACTGCTCAAACAAGCCGAGGACAAGGTTCTTCTTTCTACGAAGCAATTTTGACGTTTCTGCAAGACCATCAGGCTTGAGTCAAAATCTCATATCCAGTGCTGGTGACTACGATCGTATGTTCACACTGGGCTGAGAGTTTGCGGTCTTTGGTCAAAGCTGTCCATTTATCGGGCATAACTTCAACCTCCCACGTGCCTTCGTTGATCATCGGTTCGATCGTAAACACCATGCCGGGACGCAGTTTTTTACCTGTGCCGCGTTTGCCATAGTGCGGAATTTGGGGAGCCGTATGAAAAATGTGGCTAATTCCATGTCCGACAAAATCTTGAACCACTGAGAAACCTTGTGATTCGGCGTATTCCTGAATCGCTGCGCCAATATCACCGATTCTTGCACCGGGTTTTACTGCATCCATGCCTAACTGTCGGCATTTGTCAGTCACTTCGACCAAGCGTTTTGCTAACGGCGATGGTTCCCCAACGAAATACATTTTCGAGGTGTCGCCATGATAGCCATCCACGATCAGCGTGACATCGATGTTGATGATGTCGCCGTCTTTTAGGACTTGCTTCGCGTTAGGAATGCCGTGACAAACCACTTCATTCACGCTGGTACAGATCGACTTGGGAAAGCCGTTGTAGCCGAGCGGTGCGCTTTTAGCGCCGTGGGCTTGTGTCCATCGTTCGGCTTCGTCGTTTAGTTGTAGGGTCGTGACACCCGGTTTAACGAACGCCTCTAAATGATTCAATAGCTGCGCTGCAAGCTTTCCGGCTCGGCGCATTTTTTCGATTTCACGACTCGAAAGGAGGGTAATGACTTCTTGTTCCATATCCATTATCTTAGCGAGAATTGTTCTGACTGTTGAGCCAGAGCGATTCGATTGTAGACCGTTTGGCATGGAACTAGACGATCGCATTAACGATTCGCGTTATTCACCCATTGCAGCAATTCGGGCAACAAGTCTTGCCGCGATCGCGTTTCGGGGCTGATACAAACGTGGCGAGTTAAAGCTTTGGCGATCGGTTGAGCATTGGATAATTGATAAGAAATCTCAAATTCGCTCGGTTTTGATAAAGTCGGAACGAGCGCGATCGTGATTTGATCGCCGCAAAACATCGGTTTGAAGTAATCGACCTCGGCGTGAACGATCGGAACCGCGATCGCTTGACCCGAAAAAAACGATCGCACATCGATACCGCTTGCGATCAAAGAAGCTTCATACGCTTCGTGGCAGAAGGTGAGAACATTCGCAAAGTAAACCACTCCTGCCGCATCGGTTTCGGAAAAGCGAATCGATCGAGAATAAGTAAATGCCATTCAAAAAAACTTTGAAACAAACGCGATCGATCATCGCCTAAGAGGGTGTTTGAGAAGTGTCGTTCATTGCATCGCCCGCCCCGGACTGGAAGTCGGGGCTAACGGTGCGAAGTCCTGTGAACAGGACTGAAGACTTCATACGGGTTGACTTTTAGTCCCCTTCGGTGGACTTCGCCCTACTAGCCCCGACTTCCAGTTCGGGGCGAGACAGGCGCTCGTTCATCACTCTTAAAACACCCTCTAAACGCTGAACCGATCGCATTCATCTTTTATTCGGCTGCCTTGATCGCGTCTGTCACTTTTGCTTCTGCCGCCTTGATTGCTTCTGCCGCTTTCGCCTTACCGCTTGCCATAAAGAAATCTTTCTTCTGCATAAACAGTTCGCGCTTCTGTTCCGGAGTCAAAGACGTAAAAAAGTCTTTGGGAACCGATTTCATCATCATGCCCACTTTGCCTTTTTGCTCTGGAGTCAGCGCGATCGATTTGAACGCCTTTTTCAGACTGGTTCCGTTAGCGATCGCATCGTCAAGCTGAGTCCGCTGCTCTGGAGTCAAAATGCTTTCGAGTTCTGGCACAACTTTCGCTTTCAGTTCAGCAAACGGATCAGCCGTTGCTGCGGGTGCTTCTACTGCTGCCAAAACCATTGGAGCCGATTGAGCAATCGGCGCGACCATAAAACTCACCGCTACCATCATCCAAGCCAATACTGTCACTAAAGTCCGTTTCATTATCATGACCTCTAAACACTTTGAGTTTTTGCGCCTGCCTGAATGTAAGCTGCCACCGCCAGCATACTCACAATCAATAACGGCATCGATAAAGACCAAAATTCAGCCGATGGAACAAAATACGCCGCACCCGTTCCGCCCAAAAAGAACCCAATTAACAGCGGTGCAGTTCGCTTAATTTTCACGATCGCTTCCGCCGCTTCCGTTGTGGTTTCTTCGGTCTGCTTTGACAGCTTTGCGCTGAAATAGTGAACCAGATCGATCGTGAATTGCGTAAAGTTCCCGGTCATTACCGTCGTCGGAAAATAACCTGTAAACGAAGATGCTGCTTCTTTCATCAAGGCGTTTTGAATCCCCATTGCAATCACACCTGTAACCGCGATCGGGAAAATCAAATCGTCTTGAGCATCAATAATCAAAGTCGCAGAGTACTGCAAACCGACCACCATAAAGATGCCTAATGCGATCGCTTCTGCACTCAATAAGACAGGCAACACTGCCCAGCCCTGCTTGCGCGCAAATCGAGCTAGCAGCGAGGTTCCAATCACCGACAGCATAAAGACGGGCAACATCGAAAGCCGTAAAGCGGTCGTTTGTGGATCAGAACTAGCGAACGCTGAACCTGCCAGCGCGATATTTCCGGTGACATGCGCCGTAAAGATGCCAAACAACACGATGAACGCAGCCGTATCTACAAATCCCGCTACCCAACTGAGCAAAAATCGGGCAGGATTATCACGAATCAAAAACGCACTCAGACTAAACGATTCTTTTTCCGGCACGCTGACAGTCATAAAGCAGATCTCTCTGGGATGCAAGGGAAAACGAAACGGGGTACGGACAAAAGGCGCGATCGCGCTCCGAAAACACTACGATTCTTCGGACGTTTTGCTCGGTTTTTTCACTTCTGCGGGCAAGATACTGACCACATTGTAAAGGTGCTGCTCGACATCAACTAATCCTGCAACTTCAGTGTCGAGCGCATCAAATTCAGCAGGCTTTTCTCCTTCGGCAAAGTCGGCGGTGCAGTTCCAGTTTGCCAGCAGCGCGACTTCGGTACTATCAGGACTGTTTAACATAATTACCGATTGAGGGGCAGGCTGTTTGAGCAGCGTGGCGGGAATTAGTTTTTCAGCGTTGGCAACTACTTTCGCTTGATCGGCTGGATTTTTCAGCTTAAATTCGCTGAATTCAACAACCGCTTCTTTACCCTTGACCGCTGGTAGCAGACCTTCACGAGCCGTTTGCGCTTTTCCGACTTGATAAATTACCGTGCGAAGCGGCGCGATCGTTACAGGTTCTTTCTTTTCAGTTTCCTTGGTCGCTTCTGCGGATGTGGGTGGTGCAATAAAGGCTTGATAGCTATCGAGATCTTTCCACTGCGAAATCGAGATCACGCGCGTTCCGTCTTCGCTTTGCAGCAAGGCAGAACTACTGTATCCCGCCGCTTTCTTAAATGCCTTTCCTTTCTTGAGGGATTTGATTGTTGTTTTCTGAGTTGTCGGTGTGGTTTCGTAGATCGTCGCCACATTCACTACTGTTGCACCGGGATCAAATGCGATCGCTTTCGCAACTTTCGCGGCTGCCGCAGAAGTCGGAAAGCCAACGAAAACGCTCAAACTCAGCAGCAACGAAAGTACCAACACACTGAACCGATGCTCGAACCGTCTGTACATATAGTTACTTCTCTCCATAGTCAATCATTTCATTGCAGGATAAGCGACGAGAAACGCTGTTACACAACGCTAAGTAATACTATGTAGAACGGGTTTTTAAGAACTGTGAAACGTTCTACGACATCTAGAACAACACAAACAGTATCAGATGCTACATCAGGTTTTGGCGGCTGAAATGAACATTGCCGTGATTGGTCTGCTTACCATAGAGCGCAGCGTTAGTGGTTCGCTTCTTGCGTATACAGTATACAAGAAAGATTGTATCTTCCTCAAGCAGGACTTTTGTGAGCAGAAAACGTCGGCACGATTGCGCCGACGAATTACCTAATCAGTGCATCGCAGGCGGAGCAGATTCGCGTGCCCGTTCTGCGGCGCGGTCTTCCTCAGATTTTGGAAGCAACAAATTTAGTCCCAATGCCAAGAGCGATCCGGTCGCAATTCCCGATTCGAGAATGCTGTGTATGAAGCCGGGGAACTGTTCCAACGCTTCTGGAATAAACGTGACCCCTAAACCGCCCGCCAGCGAAACCGCGAGAATCACTAGCGATCGATTCGTCATTTCCACCCCTTTCAAAATGTTGAATCCGGCAACCGCGACTGTACCAAACATCAGCATCACTGCACCGCCGAATACAGGCAGCGGAATACAGCGGAGAATGCCACCGACGATCGGAAACAAACCCAAGAACGACAGCACTGCGGCAACGTAATATCCAACGAAGCGACTACCAACGCCCGTAAGTTGAATAATGCCGTTATTTTGCGCTAGCGTCACGACTGGGAAGCTACTACAGATAGCTGCTAGCAACGAATTGATTCCATCGCCCAAAATGCCACCTTTCATACGGCGAAAGAACAGCCCACCTTTGATCGGTTCACCTGTAACCATCGAGGTCGCAGTAATATCGCCAATCACTTCGAGCGTCAGCGTAATGTAGATAACAACGAATGAGATAAATGTGCCCCAATCGAAGGCTAGACCGAATCGAAATGGAATCGGCAAGTTGAGCAACGGTAAGCCTTGCAGCGCTTTGAAGTTCACTAACCCGAACGCCATTGAAATTACAAAGCCTGTGACCAATCCAATGATGATCGACCCCATGCGGAGAATTTTGTTGGTGCTGGCGCTACAAACTGCCACGATCGCAAATACAAATGCAGAGATTCCCCAGTTGAGTAGACTGCCGTAAGTTCCGGTTGCTTTCGCGGGTGCGCCTCCTGCCATGTAGTTCATCCCAACTTTGATTAGGGTAAGACCGATCAAGGTAACGGCGGTTCCAGTGACCAAAGGCGTAAAGAATTTCTGCGTAAACCCTAGAAAGCGGCTAAGAATGATCGGAATAAACGAGCCGAAAAAGCAAAGACCGAGAATCAGAGAGAGTCCTTCTTGGGGGGTTTTCCCAGCAGCAAGCGCGCTAGTTGCGACTGCCAGCATCGGAGTCACAAATGCAAAACTGGTGCCTTGAATGCTCAACAAGCCAGAGCCGATCGGTCCAAATGTTCTCGCTTGAACAAACGTTGCAATGCCAGAAACAAACAGCGACATTCCCAAGATATATGCGGTCGTTGGGGTATCGAGCTTGAGCGCCGTACAAACGAGAAAGCCTGGAGTGACGATCGGGATAAAGATCGCGCAGACGTGCTGCAATGCAACAAAAGCGGCTTCGGTGAATGGAGGTTTATCATTCAATCCGTACAGCAGATTATGATGCCGGGGTGCGGCTTCTTCGTATAGATCGACGGATTTATTAGAAACTGACATGAGAAAATCCTCGTGGACTGGGAATCGGAAAGTAATCGAGGCAAGAATTTGTCAAATCGCGATAAGCACAGCAGAATGATATTGAGTACGATGTCTACCGTATATCCAGATCGTCAGGTACTACTTGTATATCGGCAAGCAACAAATGAAAATGTGTTTCGCAATACTAAATGCACCATTGGCGCAAGAATGTTACTTGTATCTTTTTTGCAGAACCACTGATGCTTAAAAAAGTATTAACACTTGCGATTTTGTGAAGAGATTCTACTAGTATAGAATCTATCTAAAGCGTCATCTGTAGCATTTCCTAACGTAATATCGTACGGTTGCGCTTTGTGTTGATGAAATTGTTTCAGAAAGTAAAGATTCAGCTTGTGAAGCTCCAACCGTAAGCAAAAAGCCAAGATCCGATCGCGCCTCCCGTGAAAAAGATCACCATATAAATTGTGGTGAGGCGATTATGAGTTTCGATCGGTAAACTGTAGATCTTTGCTTTATTAGAAATTTGCCCAGCCTGAGTGCCAAGATCTAGCAGAATTGCCCCTAAAATTAGTCCCCAAAGCGTTGTATAAAACTGAAAAAGAATCAGCAACGCGCCGACGAAAAGCCCGATCGCAATTTTCAGCGTCAAGCGTGGACTGGTGCGATCAGTGAATCGTCCCAACCAGGGAGAGGCGGTCGCGCTAATCATTCCAACCAAGCCAAACAGTCCAGCAATCTCGCTTTTAAATTCAAACGGCGGACGTTCTAGCAGAAAAGGCAATACTGCCCAGAATCCGCTATACGATGCAAACAAAACCGCACCTGCAATCGATCGCTGTCTCAGTGCAGAATGTTCAGCAAACAATAGCGGTAATGATCGCAGCAATCCAAAGTAAGACATTTCGATCGTAGAAGGAATCGCGATCGGCAATTGTTTCAGTAACACGATTCCCAACGTAATCATCAATGCGGCTGCAATCCAAAACATCGATCGCCATCCAAACGATCCGCCCACTAGCCCGCCTGCAACCCGACCGAGAATAATCCCAACTAGTAAACCGCTCATCACCGTTCCTACGATTCGCCCCCGTTGTTCTGCATCCGCCAACTGCGCCGCAAATGGAATCAACAACTGAGGCACAACCGCAGTTAGCCCGATCGCACAACTCGCCATCAGTAATCCATTCAATCCGGGTGATACTGCTGCAAGAATCAGCGCGATCGCATTCAGCCCGCTCAACCCGACAATTAACTTCCGTCGATCAAAGCGATCGCCCATCGGTACGAAGAGTAATAATCCGATCGCATAACTGATCTGTGTCAAGGTTGGAACTGCACTGATCGCAGATGCAGAAATTTGCAGATCCGTACTCATCAGCGCCAATAAAGGCTGATTGTAATAAAGACTACCGATCGAGATCGTACAAGCGACTGTAATAAGCCACAACGTATCTTGTTTAAGGGTAGGCACTGAATTCATAAAGTTTCTTAGGATACATAGACTGCGTTTCCACTGTTGCGGTATGCTGTGTGCGAATGAAAGTGGCTGTGTATTTTAACACCAAAAACCAAAAAGAGCATACTGTATACAGTTGTCGGTCTGAGATCGAAATTCACCCGCCTAGAGGTAGAGAAAATACAGGAAACTTCAATGAAATTTTCAAAGAAAAAACACTAAAAAACAATTTTATTTAAGCTGAAAACAGGGATGCAAGCGACATCAAAACGAATCAATCGTGTGCATTGAGGTTACGAATGCCTAAAACTGTAGTTCTCCATTCCTACCGAGGCGGATCTGGAACATCGAGCCTAACCGCAAATTTATCGGTCTTATTTGCAATGCGTGGAGCGCGAGTTGGTGTAATAGATGCCGATGTGTATACACCGGGGCTTCATCTTTTATTTGGCATCACCGGAGAGGCGCTGACTCGAACCTTTAATACCGCTTATTTGTGGAATGGCTGCCCGATCGCAGAACTCGTTCACGATGCCACCGAGCTATTACCGGGCGATCGAGGGCGATTGTTCGTTGTGCCGTCTAGCGCAACGGGGTCTACACTCACTCAAACGACCAAAGAAGGCTACGACCCAGAACGACTGAAGCAAGCGAGTCAACAGCTTATTCGAGCATTCGATCTCGATTATTTACTAATTGATACCTGTCCTGGAATTGACACTGCTGCGATGTCTTTCGCGGATATAGTGCTGTTAGTTATGCGCCCGGATCAGCAAGATTTTCAAGGAACCGCAATGATCACGACGGCTTTGAAGGAAGTGCGATCGCGCTCGATTCGGGTGATTCTCAACCAAGTCGTAGAGCGCGCTCAAAGTCAGAGTTTAAGCGCGCAAATCGAGCGAGCGTATCGGGTTCCGGTGGCAGGCGTACTAGAGTGGACAAAGGAAATGGCGCAGACAGGCAGTAGTCGATTGTTTTGTTTGCAGTATCCAGAGCATCCCTTGACGATCGGGCTGCGATCGATCGTGGCTCAGATCATCAGCGAGTAGCTCAATACCCAAGATAGAGATTCTTGAAGGTTTAGCGCGGAATAACCCACTAAAATATCAATGGATGCTTGGCATCTGAGATATGGTTTGTAAATACCGTTGTTTAGGAAGGTTCGGGCGACATGGCACTTCTCACTACTGGCGGACAATTGATCAAAGACCTTGAAACCCACGGCGCGATCGCTGCTTATGTGCCACTAGAAGGCGGGTTTGAAGGTCGATATCGCCGTCGAATTCGAGCAGCGGGCTATAAGTCTCTCAGTATTACCGCACGAGGACTGGGCGATGTAGCTGCTTACTTGACTCAAGTGCATGGAGTTCGTCCAGCACACTTGGGTAAGAAAAGCACTGGATCTGGGGCGGCAGTCGGCTATACGTATTTCATTCCGCCGATCGTGACCACGCAGATCGCGGAACTGCCGCCGAAATCGAAAGGATTACTGCTTTGGATTATTGAAGGACATATTTTATCGAGTCAAGAGATCGAGTATTTGGCGAATCTGCCGAAGATCGAACCGCGTGTGAAGGTTGTGGTTGAGGTTGGGGGCGAACGGTATTTCCGTTGGACACCGCTAACTCAGGTAATTGCAGCGTAGAGTGCGATCGAGATGTCTTCACGACAAAACCTCCAATTTCTTCGAGGAATTGGAGGTTTCGATCGGGTGTGGAATGCTCCTAAAGTTCGTCAGGTGTGTCTGGTTCTACCGTCACTCCGTCTAAACTCACGGCAACAGGCTGATCTTTGATTAAGTCGCTGAGTTCATGAAATTCGATTCGCATGTGTTGGCAAGCTTGTTGTAGCTGCGATCGAAATCCATCTAAATCTGATCCATAGCCGCAGAGATTCGCTGCTGTCTCAATCCCTTGTTTCGCGTTGGCTCTAGCGCAATCGACTAAATCTAATCCGGTTAAACGAGTGGGAGAAGCCATCGAACACTCCTAAAATGAATGTGATTTAGTGTGCGGGATCAATGCTCGATCGAGACTCCCCCACAAGAAAGAAGTTTTAACTTTGCCAATATCGGTAAGCCGCGCACGCCATGGTCACGACTCCAGTGACGATCGCAGTTTCATCGACTTCAAATTGCGGATGATGTAGTGGATAATTTTTGCGATCGGCAAATCCGACTCCTAATCGAAACATACTGCCAGGTGCATGTTGCAGATAACAAGAGAAATCTTCTGCACCTAAAGACGGTTCTGGAATGATTTGAATGCTTTCATTTCCCCAGACTTCGCGCGCGGCAGATTCAAGTAAATTCGTTAACTTCGGATCGTTCTGTACTGAAGGTGTACCGCGTCGATAGCTCATGTGATACTTTGCGCCGTACATCTGGCAGACATTCGACACGATGTTTTCGATCCAAGCAGGTAACATCTCATTTGTTTCGGGATGCAGCGATCGCACCGTTCCCGACATGCTGACTTGATCGGCGATCACATTCGGAGCGCGTCCGCCGCTGATTTTCCCGATCGTTAATACCACCGGACGTAAGGGATTTTGAGTTCGACTAATTGCTTGTTGCAGCGCAGTAATCACTTGAGACGCGATCCAGATCGCATCGATCGCTTCATGCGGACGCGCCCCATGTCCAGATTCACCCATAATCGTCAAATCCAAATCATCCGCTGCTGCGGTTAACGCGCCATATCGAATGCCAATTTTTCCAGCCTGAATGCTTGGAAACACATGCACTGAGAGAATCGAATCTACATCATTCATCACACCGTCTTCAACCATCCACTGCGCGCCTTGAGCAATTTCCTCCGCAGGTTGAAACAGAAATCGAATCTTGCCCGGAAGTGGAACTCCAAGCTGGGATAGCACCATCGCGGTTCCGAGTCCGACTGTCGTATGAACATCGTGACCGCAAGCGTGCATAATTCCAACCTGACGCGAAGAAAATTCGAGTCCAGTCCGTTCTTGAATCGGCAGCGCGTCCATATCGGTCCGAATCGCCAGCAATCTTGGATCGTCGCCCCCTTTAAGTTCGCCGACAACTCCGACTTTACCGATCGCTTCTTTTACCTGTAGTCCACAAGACGATAAGACTCCTGCTACATAAGCAGCGGTTTGATGTTCTTGTCCGCTGAGTTCAGGATGGCTGTGAATATGGCGACGGATTTCGATCAATCGCGGAGCAAGCGAAAGGGCTAAATCTTTGATGCGGTCTTTCATGGTTGAAGGTCGATCGTACTTTTCCCAATGATAAAACCTATCTCTCAAAAGATTTGGTACATTTGACTTGCAGCGTTGTATAAATCATGCCAGCGAGAGATTTGTATCATGATGCGGTTGTGAGCGCTTTGATCGCCGACGGATGGACAATCACCGACGATCCGTATCATATTGCTTATGGAAGTCGTGATTTGTACGTCGAGGGACAGAACGGTTTACGATCGCCGCTGAAAAAGCAGCGCAAAAAATTGCGGTTGAAATCAAAAACTTTTCGAGTCCGTCTCCGGTTTCTGATCTCGAAGCCGCGATCGGACAATATGGACTGTATCGAGTTTTGCTCGAAGAAACACAGCCCGATCGCGTCCTATTTTTAGCGGCTCCGCTGCGAGCGTATGAAGGAATCTTGACCGAGAAATTTGGTCAATTTGTGATCGATAAACTACAAATTCGTCTACTGATTTTTGATGAGAATCAAGAGAGGATTGTGAAATGGATAAGCTAGCTCACTACCGCGAAATTGTTCGCAACATCATCTTTCGATATTCAAAACATCGGATTGCAAATGGACAGATTGAAGTTCATCCCTTTATTGATGCTGAACGAGATCAGTATGCAGTAATGCACATCGGATGGGATGGTGTGCGGCGAATTCATGCCCTGATTGTTCACATTGATATCATCGGTGACAAAGTATGGCTGCAATACGATGGAACTTCTGAACCCGTTGCAGACGCACTGATCGAAGCTGGAATCCCGAAAGAAGAAATCGTTCTAGGATTCCACCCGGAAAATATCAGGCAGCATACAGGCTTTGCAGTTTGCTAGTAACCGCTATTCCATCGCATCGCTGAGAGGTTATGAGAATCAAGCGAAGGTTTGGTTTCATCGTCGATCGCTTTTACCACGCGACGATACAAATCTTCGGCTTGCTGCGGAGAGTTTCCAATACTGGTCAATCCCAACTTGCCAAATTCAGATAAGCATCCCATGAGATGAAATACCGTTCCCGTTTCTGTACTCGTATCGAAGTGCAAACCGTAGTGAGCGATGATATCCATCAAATCATTCGGCAATAATCCACAGTATTGAGGTTTCTGTAAATTATCGGTTGCCATATAGTATTTCGGTCGTCCGTGCTGGCTGTAGAATAAGCCGCTTGATAGTTCGTAGCGCCCGTTGGTGAGAAATTTCAGCGTCATAAACGGATGAGTGGTTCCACCTTTTCGCAGGTTGATCTCGATCGCGTGAAATTCCCAGTTATCGTCTCGATGCACTGCAACAAAATCCACACCAAACCGCTCTAGTGCGCCTTTTTGCGCTAACGTTCGACCGACGCGCAAACTCATATCTTGAATTCGCATTCGATAAGTTTCATCGGCTGGAAACCGACAACCGAGATAAATCTGTCCGCTGGGTCCGCCGAGAATTTGATCGTGAGTTGAGAGAATTTCAACTTCGCCATCGGGAGTGACGCGCCCCTGAACGCTCGGTGATAGCTTGTGATCGCCTTCGATAAAGGCTTCTGCGATCGCGCCTAGTTCTGGAATCCGATTACCGTAGTTCTCCCAGCTTTCGGTTTTTGCCTCGAATTTGAGATGAGCAAAGCGATCGTAGATTTTCGCTACCCGCTGTTCGTGCGAGATGACTCCAGGCTTGAATTCTCCCAACGGTCGCAAGTCGAGGAGCGCGTTGCCTTCACCAGAAAATCCTTCATTTAATTTGATCACCACTCGTTGTAGTTCGGGATCGCGTTCCCATAATTCGGCTGTCACCGCTGCGAGATCTTTTGCATCCCACACAAGCTCACTGCCGTCTGGATGTGGAACTTCACTTTCAGCGAAAATCTCCCGACTGCCGCTTTTTGTGCCCCACTTTAGCAGCGATGGATCAAGCGCGTATAACGGCAAATTTAATTGAATTGATAAATCGCGTTCAACGTTAGTGGAGTTGTAGCAGATCATGTAAGCTCGATCGGGATTCACCGCCTGCCGAATCCGATCGAGTAATCGCGGTCGATCGAGGATTTTCTGGCTGAGCGGTTTGAGCGATGAATCATACGTTGAAAGCAAAAGTAAGCGATCGCGTGCATGAGAAAATGGAATTCCCGGCAACAGTTGGAGATAATAATCGATCACGCTTGGATGAATCGGTTGCGAAGTGACATAAACCAAGCGAGTTCGAGGATTTCGCAATCTAATCAGTGAGAATAATAAACGTTCTTCATAATGCAGAAAACCTTCGATCTTGAGCAATTCGCGCTGATCAATGCTGAGCGAAGGAATCACAATAATATCGGCATCACTCGTATCAAACTCGACAACATTGCGCCAGCGATCGCGCAGTTGCGTTTGGAGATGCTGAAACTGAACGGTAGGATCAGGCACGTTCATAAAAGGAGGTTCCGCGATCGACATAATATATCTGCAATCATATCTACTGAACTTACAGCAAAGCAGAATTAGCAACGAACGGTAAAAATGGATAAATCAGAGTTGCGAAAAATCTATCTTCAGAAGCGTCGATCGCTCTCTCTTCAGGAGTGGGAATCGAAAAGCCAACAGATCTGTGAGCATCTCAAAGCCTCTGATACCTTTCGTTCAGCAAAAACCGTTCTATCGTATTGCAGCTTTCGTCAAGAACCAAATTTACAAAAATTGCTGACTATTCCGAAAGTCTGGGGACTGCCTCGCTGTGTAGAGAAAACACTCATCTGGCACGTTTGGACACCTGGAACACTACGATCGAGCAACTTTGGAATTCAAGAACCTGATCCAGAGAGTCCATTAATCAATCCCGAACAAGTAGATTTAATCTTAGTTCCGTGTGTGATGTGCGATCGACGCGGCTATCGTCTTGGTTATGGCGGGGGATTTTACGATCGATTGCTTAGCCAACCGGAATGGCAAAAGAAAACGACGATCGCGATTGTGTTCGATTTTGCGGTTGTAGATCAGTTGTCGATCGATCCTTGGGATCAGCCTTTGAGTAGGATCTGTACAGAATCAGGATTGATTTAAATTAAATCAATCATTGCCAAATCCCTCTAAGTAGGAATGCTTTTCTGAACCCAAAAAATGATAATAGAGTCTGAAGTGATTGAGATGAAGTGATCCCGTGAACGGAGACGAGTTTATCGAGCAGATTCAGGATGTGCAAAAGCAAGTCGCGGAACTGCAACAAAATGCCGAACAATTACCCCTAAAGCAGAAAAGTCGGCTGACTGAATCTCTAGAACGTTTAACCACAGCACTAAGAGATTTGCAAGTTGCCGAAGAAGCCATTCAGCTTTTACTGTCGGCAGTCCAGCAATCACGAGACTCTATCATCATTACCAACGCACATCTCGATCGACCCGGACCCGAAATCGTTTATGTTAATCCAGCATTCACGGAAATGACAGGCTATGCTGCCGAAGAAGTGCTAGGCAAAAATCCGCGCTTGCTGCAAGGAGAACACACGGAACGAGCCGTATTAGACGCACTACGGCACAGTATTTCTCAAGGGC
>CAXTDB010000026.1:0-6952 GCA_964242045.1 uncultured Leptolyngbya sp.
ATCTTAGACCTTCACTGTTTCTAAGTTTCTTATTTTTCCGCGCCTTTAGTTGGCAATGGGTAGAGTGCAATCTTAGGGGATTGCGATAACCTCTACGCCCCGATTCAGACGGTTTGGCTTATGCGTAAAGACCGTCCCTGAGTTCGAGATTGTCGCCCATGGCGCAAGACCATCACTTTTACTAGGAGACTCAATGACCCTTTCTTTTCAAAGCCTCGGACTGTCTGAAGATCGAATTCGCCATCTGGAAGAACTCGGATTTACCGCTCCTACTGAAATTCAAGCCCAAGCCATTCCTCATCTACTCGCTGGGCGCGATGTCGTGGGTCAAGCGCAAACCGGAACCGGAAAAACTGCGGCGTTTGGTCTTCCGATTCTTGAGCGCATTGATCCCAAATCTCCCGCAGTCCAAGCGCTGATTCTAACTCCGACTCGTGAGTTAGCAATGCAGGTCTGCCAAGCAATTCGCACGTTTACCGACGATCGACGAGTCAAAGTCGTGACGATCTACGGTGGACAATCGATCGATTTACAAGTCGATCGCTTACGTCGCGGCGCTCAAATCGTCGTTGGAACACCGGGACGAGTGATTGATTTACTCGGTCGCGGCGATCTGAAACTCGCTCAACTCGAATGGCTCGTCCTCGATGAAGCCGATGAGATGTTGAACATGGGCTTTATCCAAGATGTCGAGAAGATTCTGAGTCAAGCGCCCGATGAGCGTCAGACGACCTTTTTCTCAGCCACGATGGAGCCGTCGATCCGTAAGCTGGTCAACAAGTTCTTGAAATCACCGATCACAGTGACGATCGAACAACCGAAAGCTGCGCCATCACGAATCAATCAAGTGGCTTACACTATTCCTCGCGGATGGACAAAAGCGCGAGCAATTCTGCCGATTTTGGAACTCGAAGATCCTGAAGCAGCCATTATCTTTGTGCGGACTCGTCGCGCTGCCGCAGAATTGACTAGCCAACTGCAAGCCGCTGGACACAGTGTGGATGAGTACCACGGTGATTTGAGCCAAAGTCAACGGGAGCGCTTGTTGCTTCGGTTCCGTCAGCAGCAAATCAAATGGGTGGTTGCAACGGACATTGCAGCACGAGGAATCCACGTGGACGACTTGACTCACGTGATCAACTACGATCTGCCGGATAGCGTTGAAAGCTATGTTCACCGGATCGGTCGGACAGGTCGCGCAGGCAAAGAAGGTACGGCGATCTCGTTGGTGCATCCGCTCGATCGACGCAAGCTGCGTGACATTGAAAATCATGTGCGTCAGCGTTTGGAAATCAAATCGATTCCGACTCGTGCAGAAGTCGAAGCGCGCTACTTGGATAAACTTCAAACTCAAGTGCGTGAGGCTTTGGCGGGTGAGCGCGTGGCATCGTTCTTGCCGATCGTGTCTCAGCTTGCCGAAGACTACGAACCGCATACGATCGCAGCAGCAGCACTGCAAATGATTTACGATCGCACTCGTCCCGCTTGGATCACGATGGGAACTGACCCGACTCCGGAGGAAGAATCTGGACGTTCGGGTTCGGGTGGAGCGAAGCAGAAACCTGTGAAGCGATCGAGACCTTCGGGTTCGTCGGGATCAGGTCAGCGTCGTCAACCTGCTCGATCGAAGTAACTTACCGCTCTCTTGTATGATCAAAACTCCGGCTTCTTCTTAGAGGTCGGAGTTTTCAAGCTTCTGGACTCATCTTATGCCAGTTCTTTCTACCGATTTGCTTGCGTTCTACCGTGATATCTGTCTGCGTCCGCTGACGGTGGTTGACCTTGAAACTTCTGGTCACAAACCGCCCCGCAGTCGAGCAATCGAGGTTTCTGTGCTAAATGCAAGCTTGAAAGATGGCATTCTCAATCAGGAAACGTATTTGATTAATCCGGGTGTTTCGATTCCCTACATGATTACCGAAATCACCGGAATTACTCAGGAAATGGTAGACGATGCTCCTCCACCCGAAGAAGTGTGGCAGAAGTGTTTACCGTTGTTAGAGCAGGGAGTTTTAACCGCGCACAATATTGGGTTTGACTATCCGTTTATTCGATCGGAGTATGCGCGGCTGGGGATTCCGTTTTATCGATCGAAGTCTGAGCAGTTTTGTACCGTGAAGTTTGCGCGATTGATGTTGTCGGAGTTACCCTCGCGTAGCTTACCGAATTTAGTCAAACATTTTCAGTTTCCAGTAGGAGAGTCGCATCGAGCGGAAGCAGATACGATGGCGTGCTGGCTCTTGGCTGAGATGCTGTTGAAAGAGATTGCGAATGAAGATGATGAGGCAGTGTTAGCAAAGATTGGGCAGCAACTTCTTTCGACGAGTGATGCCGCAAAGATTATTGGTGGTTCTCAGAAAACAGCGCGCGCTCGATTAGATGCGGCAGGAGTCGAGCCGTATATTTCCCAGCGAACAGGCACTCCCTTTTTTCGTCGCGTTGATGTTGAACGACTGTATTGGCAGCGCCATCAACTATCATTGTCTTGAGATCGTCTAGAGGTTAGGTAAATGCTGAAAACGGTTGAAGGGGTTTATAAAAATGGAACGATTCATCTTTCTGAAACGCCAGAAGGAGTCTCAGAAAGTCGTGTGATTGTGACATTTTTGGTAGAGCAGGCTGGTTCAAAAAGTCCTCAATTTATCAGGCGCGGAATGTTTTCCGGTGGAATCAAGACTAATGAAGAAGACTTTCAGATGGCAGAGTTTCAGGGCGATCCTGATGATGGACTGGATTGGTCATAGCCTGCAATGAAATATCTGGTTGACACGCACGCGCTGCTCTGGTTTTTGCAAGATGACGCACGTTTAGGAAGAAATGCTGATTTAATCCTTTCAGATGCTGACAGTCAATTGGTTTTACCTGCGATCGCACTTGCGGAAGCAGCATGGATTGTTGAACGTGGTAGAACTTCAATTCCATCAGCTCGTGATGTACTGGATGCGATTGGTCAAGATCCACGGTTTGTGGTTTACCCACTCACTCCATCCGTAATTGAGAAAACTGTGAATTTAGCTGAAATTAACGAGATGCACGAACACTGTGTGTAGCGAAGCTTGCGACAAATTGTTGCGACAGCAATGGTTCTTCAGGATCAAGGCGAAAGAGTTGCTTTGTTGACCTTTGACCAGAATATTACTGCATCAGAATTGGTTGAAATTGTTTGGTAGATCAATCCAGCAAGCTTAGTTGAATGACGTTAGGATCGATCGTCGGTTGTTTGCGACGGGATGTGGTTTTGTGGGGTTTGATTTCGACGTGGGCAACGAGCCAACTACGGAGCCACGTCGATCGCTCTAAATCTAAGTTATCTATATCCAAAGCAGCCGGAAATAAATCCGGTGCTGGCAACTGTGCCCATTGAATTTCGCTCTCAAAGCGGTCATAACCGAAAGGCAAAACTGATTCAGGCATTCGTGCGAGATACGGCAAAACGTTGGAACTTTGGCGGTTCGTTGCCTTTGGCACACCCACAAAGGGTGCCCGCTGTTGTTCTAGTTGTTGGACTCGCTGATAACGAGCTTCTCGATAGTTCAAAATCGGTGCAGGATAGCCCTTCACGCGCGGTGGTAGACCTAGTTGAACTGCAGGAACATTCACAAGCTCTGGAACCCATTTTTTGATAAATTCGCCGTTCGGGTCGCAGCGATCGACTGCGGCTTGTTCCGGGCTATAAATGCGCGTCCAGTTTTTATCTAAACAATGTGTGACTCCTGCTTGCATTGCCCATTGATAGTGATCGATCGGACAATCCCCGTCGATCAAATGCCGCATAAAGTGAAGCGCACCGTAACGCCAATCCATGCCCAGTAAGTTACTTAAGAAGCTCGAATACAACGCGCGCGATCGAAAATTTAACGCCATCCATCCGCCAGTCGCCTCAAGACATCGGGCGGCAGCATCAACGATCGGGAATCCAGTCTGTCCTGTTTTCCAAGCTTCGTAAAGCGTTTCGTCAAAGTTCCACCCGTCTTGATCGAAGACTGAATAGAGCGATCGCAGTTCTAATTGAGGCAGATAACGAAATCTCTGAGCGAATCCGCTCCCCCATCGTAATCGTGAGATAAATTGTTTTCGACTGCGTTGTATTTTCTGATCGCTTTCATATTTCAATAGGCGTTGTGCAGTTTGATAACATTCGCGGATTGAAATTGCTCCAAACTTGATATGTGGGCTTAATCCCGATGTAACTTCTGCTCCGGGGTAAGACAACTGCCAATAATATCGATCGACTTTTTCTTTTAAGAACTCTTGAATCAATGCTCTTGCGGCGTTCGTTCCCGCAGGTGGAATGATTTTGCAATCAGGAAGTAAGCCTAAATCTGTGAGCGTCGGAATGGGTTCGCTAAACACATCATCCGGCGTTGGAATGTTGAGCGGGGTCGGCAACATCTCCGAACTCATTTCGCGATACCAGAACTTACGATAATCGCTGTAAGGCATGAGTTCTGATGCAGCGGCGGTCGGTTCAAACCAGCGAATTCTAAGATTTTGTGCTTCTAAGACGCGATTGAGTCGAGCATCTCTTACTCGCCCATAAATGCGCTCATAATCAATGTAAGCATAGATGCCATCAGATTCAGTTTCGCGAATCAAGTTCGGTAAGATTTCAACTGGATCACCAAACCTGAGAATTAAGCGACCGCCTCGATCGCGTAACTCTTCATTCAGCGATCGCAAACAGTCCAACATAAATGCCACTCGCGCCGATCCAGTTTCGGGATGATGCAGCAAGGCACGATCGAAGATAAACACCGGAATCACTGCCCCGCGCGACACAGCCCGATGTAAAGGGGCGTGATCGCTAATGCGTAAATCTCGACGAAACCAAACGATCGTGCGCTTCATAAATGTTGTTCAAGAAATTGATTCACATCTTCAATCAGGCGGCTCAGTTCGGCTTCGGTATTGAGTCGAATGCGATCGTCACGCAAAGTCACTAAAACTCGTGCCGCAAACGGAGATGCCCAAATGTTCGGATTACAAAAAAGCTCTAGGAATACATCGCCAGTGTAACGATATTCCATTGAAGGTTGGGGGGCGGTTTTACTCCCTGGCGCGGTCTTGGTTGCCGTCGTTTTCAAGCGTCCCATTAGTTCATTTAGGTTTGCTTTTAGCTCTTGGGCAGCTTCGGGCGTAAAGCGGAACATGACGGAGCCAGTTTCTAGATTTAGAGTCAGTTGAGTCATTGATCGGATTTCTTATTGTCTTTGTTATTTTAGAGTGCGGTCGAAAGAGATAATTTTTTAGCTGATAATCTTTCACAACAGACTCGAAAACTGAATGAGGGATCAAGGGTAAGACTGGCTCGATCGCGTTTCAGTCATGAGAATTTTGTCAAAAAGCTTTCGCAATTATGAAAACGTAGAAGCGTTTATCCACAGAGCTTTTGAGTATTTTTTAGAAGCTAGATCTACACTGAAATCATTGTTATCTTCCATCAGTATGGTTCTCGATAATCGATCGACCGTTCGCAAAGTTCTACTCATTACTTTGTTTCTAAATATTTTTGTTTTATTACTGAAGGCAGGGGTCGGATGGCTCACTGGATCGCTGAGTTTGCTGGCGGATGCGCTTCACAGTCTGACCGATAGTGCAAGCAACATTCTGGGACTGGTTTCGAGTCGATTTTCGTCGCCGTTACCCGATCGCGATCATCCGTATGGACATCAAAAATATGAAGCGATCGGAGCGTTAGGAATCGCGGCTTTTTTGGGTGTCGCTTGCTTTGAGATTCTGCAAGGCGCGATCGAACGGTTTATGCACACTAGTCAGCCCGTGCGAATCGGTGGAGCGGAACTATGGCTATTGTTGATTGTTTTGGGTGTGAATATCTTTGTCACCTTTTACGAGCGGCGAGAAGGATTGCGCGTCAACAGTTCGATTCTGATTGCGGATGCTCAACATACGATGAGTGACATTTGGGTAACGATCGCAGTTTTAGCGGGATTGCTCGGAATCTGGATTTTTAACTGGCAATGGCTAGATGTAGCGCTGTCGTTTCCGGTTGCAATTATGGTGTTTTATAGCGGTTGGGAAGTGCTGAAGCAGAATCTACCGTGGCTGGTCGATGAAATTGCGATCGCGCCCGAAGCCATTAACGAAATCGCGATGGCGGTTCCCGGTGTGATCAACTGTCACGATATTGCCTCTCGTGGTGTGGTCGGGCGACAAACGTTTATCGAAATGCACTTGATCGTAGAAGCAAAAGATGTCGAAACCGCACATCAAATCACAGAAGAAGTAGAGGCGCGGTTAATTGAGCGATATAGTCCGGTTCGCGTGATGATTCACGTCGAGCCACCCTCGTATCAAGAAGATCACATTAGCTTTGGAGTTTAGGAGAACTTTCATATGGTGCGCTCAGCCGAGTTCGATCGCTATCTAGAAAACTGGCAGGATGAAATTGAAAGCGCATTTCTCTATCGCGCGCTCGCGAGTGCTGAAAAACAGCCCGCGCTCGCCGAAGTTTATCGCAAGCTTGCTGTTACCGAAGAAACTCACGCCGCATTCTGGGAAGAAAAACTTCAACGAGCGGGATATCGTTTACCGAAACGTCAGATCGGTTGGCGCACTCGTGCATTAGCGCAGTTTGCGAAATGGTTTAGTCCACAATTTGTGCTGCCAACGATCAACGCAATGGAGCAAGTGGATAGTCATAGCTACGATTCTCAAGTGGAAACTCACAACACACGGCTTCCAGTGGAGGAGCGATCGCACGCTCGGTTATTGCAGGCGATTACGAGCACGTCTCAAACCGGAGTCGATGGCGGAACGCTAGCACAAATCGAAGGACGACATCGCACGGCGGGCGGCAATTCGCTTCGAGCGGCTGTGTTAGGCGCAAGTGATGGATTGCTATCGAACCTTAGCTTAGTGATGGGAGTTGCGGGAGCGAATCTAAATAGCCAATCGATTCTGCTAACGGGAATGGCGGGATTGCTGGCGGGGG